>NZ_JBFBLX010000007.1:0-118035 GCF_040702705.1 Micrococcus sp. NPDC078436
CGATCACGGACCAGACCTCGTCCGAGATGACATCACGCGACATGTCCTCAGACTCGCGCATTCACGTCCCCGACTCCTTTAGCAACACGCCCTAGCAGCCGTGTCGGCCAGCGCTCATGGGGCGATTTCCCCAGCCTGCAGCGTCATGAATACCACCCAGCAAGTATCGGGCGTCGAGCATTCAGCCCGCCTCACGATTCGCTCGGATTAAACATTCTCAATATTCGCCATCCTAATGAAGTCAATCAAGCCCAGAACATTTTCGCGAAGGTCATGCGGAAAAGTGCCGGGCGGCCAGTTTGAAACGACCTCGCGGGCGATTAGCACCTTATTGGGTGAAATGTGCTCGACCCTACCACCTCGCCCGGAATTAATAACCAACGGGGAATCCCATTTTGTTTCGGGTGGACAATACGTCCCGCGCGGATGCACCTTTGCGACGGCCTCAACGAGTACATCTCGCGGGACATAATTCTCTATTGTCCGACATCCCGTTACCCATGCCAGTCCAGTCGAGGATGGTTCATTGAACTCCTCGACAATGCGCTTCTTTGTGGCGTTAAGCCTAGATTGCGCACTCGTCCTGTCACTGTCAATAACAATCGAGGACCAACGATTCAGCCTCCGCAACGAGATGAAGTCTTCCGCGCCGTCATCTCGGCCATCCCCCTCACTCGAGTCATGCCCCGTTAGGTGTTTCACAAGACCACCACCATAGAACATGACAGAGTAGTGTACACCCTCAATAAACTGACCCGGTGCTAGCACCTCAATCCACTTCCGGATGTATATGCGATCCGATGGACCCTCAACCCAGATGACCGCATTTGCTTGAATGAAATCGGAAGGGCGGTATCCCAGATCATGACAGATTGCAGCAACTTCCGGACCTGAACTTGCAGTTCGACATACTGTACCCTCGAGTTCGTCATGCGTGACATGAAAGACTCTAGCGCCAGGGTGATCCAAAAACTGAGCCGAGTGGGTCGCGATCAAATATTGATTACTAGTCTTCTCATCCAGGAATTTAATGAGCTTCTTCTGCAAGATTGGATGCAGATGAAGCTCCGGCTCCTCCATGCAGATTAGGCTGTCGCTAACCAGAGTAGAGGCCGCTGCAATGATTACAACCTGATGGACCCCTGTTCCTAGATTAATCAACGGAAGAACGCGGGCGCCCTGGCTCACCTGAAGTTCAGTTCTGTCTGCAGAGATCTTGATCTCAACAGATGAATCGTCCAGCACGCTTCGTGCAAAATCGTTAATCGCGTCAAACTTAGGCCGATCTCGCGCGTAGTTCTGGCTAACCGGCCGCTCAAGTGAGGCAAGGTGCTCAACCAGGTTGACACCATTAAGTGACGATGCGATTTCGACATCGCTAGCACCAGGTTCGACTCTAATTTGACGAAATGCATCAATGGTGTACACAGGGGGAAAATTCAAAGGGAAAACCTTATCCAGAACCCGCCGAACGTCATCTCCCTCGAAGCCGCCGGAAGTACCAGTCATCCACATCGAAGCGGAATTCCAGCTAATCCGAGGCACGCGTCGCGGCAGTTCGATCCCTGAAGCGGCCTGCGCGAATTCACCATCAAGGGTCCATCGCTGAGATTCGTAAGGATTGGCATTATCTGGCAGGGAGTATTTGAGCCATACTTCACCCCCTTCCACGGGGTGGAAAATGGGATCGCTGAACATATACTCAAGGCTTGATATGTCACCACCCCTCGTCATAGTCGAGAGATGACGACCGTCAGGAGCAGGGTAAGCTATAAACAAACCCCTCCCCGGGCCATCTGGAATTGGGTTATCATCCCACGCAAAGGGGGTGAATTTTGATCTCAAATAGCCTTGTACGAAGCGTAGGAAGTTCGACTTCCCGGAGTTATTCATTCCGGCAATTATGTTTATTTTTCCCAGGGGTCCTATAAATTGGGGGTCTCGGATGCTTCGATACCCGGCAATGCCCAGCCCGAGGAGAAAGTTCTCCTTACTCATTCCACCCCCTGTACTCTTTGTGACAAATTAAGGAAGAAAAATATTCTACGTGCACCCGAGCGCTTGATTAAAATCCTCCGCCACCACCCGCATCACTTGCCAGGTTCGAGAACCGAGAGTAGTGCCCCTGGAACCCCACCACAATGGTCTTCGTGGGGCCGTTGCGGTGCTTCGCCACGATCAGGTCGGCCTCGCCGGCCCGCGGGGACTCCTTGTCGTACACGTCCTCGCGGTGCAGCAGGATCACCATGTCCGCGTCCTGCTCGATGGAGCCGGACTCGCGCAGGTCGGACACCTGCGGCCGCTTGTCCGTGCGCTGCTCGGACCCACGGTTCAACTGGCTCAACGCGATCACCGGCACGTCCAGCTCCTTGGCCAGCAGCTTCAGGGCGCGCGAGAACTCGGCCACCTCCTGCTGGCGGCTCTCCACCTTCTTGCCCGAGCTCATGAGCTGCAGGTAGTCCAGCACCACCATCTTGAGGTTGTTGCGCTGCTTGAGCCGGCGGCACTTCGCGCGGATCTCCATCATGGTCATGTTCGGGGAGTCGTCGATGAAGAACGGCGCCTCGTTCAGCCGCCCCACCGTCGCCGCGATCTTGGACCACTGGTCGTCCCGGATGGTGCCCTTGCGCAGGTCCTGCAGCGCGATCGTCGCCTCAGCGCTCAGCAGGCGCATCGCGATCTCGTTCTTCCCCATCTCGAGGCTGAAGAACACGGTGGCCATGTTGTGGTGGATCGCCGCGGCCCGCGCGAAGTCCAGCGCGAGCGTGGACTTGCCGACGGCGGGGCGCGCCGCGATCACGATCATCTGCCCGCCGTGCAGGCCCTGCGTCAGCTCGTCGAAGTCGTAGAAGTCGGTGGGCACGCCGGTCATGCCCTCGCCCTGGTTGCCCGCGGCCTCGATCTCGTCGACCGCGTGCTCCATGATCTCGGAGAGCTGGACGTAGTCCTCGGACTGGCGGTTCTCCGCCACCTTGTAGATCTCGGACTGGGCCTCGTTGACGATCTCCTCGACCTCGCCGTCGCCCTGGTAGCCCAGCTGCGTGATCTTGGTGCCGGCGCCCACCAGGCGCCGCAGGATGGCCTTCTCGGCCACGATCGCCGCGTAGAAGTTGGCGTTGGCCGCCGTCGGGACGGACTGGATGAGCTCGTGGAGCACGGCGGGGCCGCCCACGCGGCTCAGCTCCTGGCGCTTGTTCAGCAGGTCCGCCACGGTGACGGCGTCGGCGGGCTCGCCGCGGCCGTAGAGGTCGATGATCGCCTCATAGATCATCTCGTGGCTGGGGCGGTAGAAGTCATGGCCGCGCAGCAGCTCCACCACGTCCGCGATCGCGTCCTTGGAGAGCATCATGCCGCCCAGCACCGAGCGCTCCGCCTCCAGGTCCTGGGGCGGGAGGAACCGCTCGGTGGAACGGCCGCCGTCGTAGGAGCCCGAGTCTCCGTAGTTGTCCGTCACTGCGGAGACTCCCTTCCCCGGCCCCCAACGACGGCGGCCCCCATGGCCGGCGCGCGCCGGCCCCTGATCCTGCTGGTCCCCACGGTGAACCGCCGCACCCACCTGCGGGAGGCGGATGCGGCGGCCCCCGGCCGCGACGATCATGCAAGCGGATGCGCGCCTGGCTCGAGGGCCTGGGGCCAATACCCGCTCTCGCGTTGGGGATACTTCGGGACACTACGCGCGGTCAGGAGGCCGGGCAAGCACGTTGTCCACAGGCAGTGTGGACAACGGGTGGATTCTGCGGCGTGTCGTGTGGACGCCCTGGGGACGGCGCTGTGGACAGCCCTGTGACGCCTCCCAGAATCGGCGCCTGACCTGGCGTTTTCCTATCCCCACGACTGTGGAGAAGAAAATTCTTCCGCATCTGGAGAGCGCGGAGTCGACTTGACAGAGGCCCCCCTTGCCCCCCCGTCTCTCCCCTCTGGCAACGGCGGTTTGCCCGCATTCCATCCACACCGTCCACATCTGTGGACAAACACTGTGGACAAACCCGCCTGACCTGGGGAGAGCCAGCTTGACACCTCCTGTTAACCCGGAGGGCACTTCGGCACCGCCCGGGCGGCGACGGCGGCCCGATGCGCGACACCGTTGGAACTCATTCCTATTTCGCATCAATAGCCCTCTTATGTGGCACGGATCACTCCCGGTATGCATCAATGGCGGAACCTTCTCCACTCCCCCGCAGTGAACGGATCCCCCATGGCCCTGTCTCGACGCCGTTTCATCCTGAGCAGCGGTGCGGCCGCGGCGCTGACCGCCGTGACCGGCTGCGCCCCCACCGACGGCACTCAGCAGTCCGTCTGGTCGACCTACGGAGTCGGCACCGGCACCTACAACGACCTCGCCGCCGTCGCGAACACGCTCACCCAGGTCAACGGGCGCCAAGTCCGCCTCATGACCTCGTCGACCGGCATGGGCCGCATGGCGCCTCTCATCAACGGCACAGCCGACCTCGCCCGCAGCGGCGACGAGTACTTCTACGCCTTCGAGGGCGATGACGAGTTCTGCTCCTCCCAGTGGGGACCCCAGCCGATCCGCCAGGTCTGGAGCCCGCGGGGCAACTACGGCGTGCTGGTCCGCAAGGACAGCGGCATCGAGACCGTGGAGGACCTCAGGGGTCGCAACTATCCCAACCTGGTGGGCGCCACCTCCATCAACCGCAAGCTCGAGGCCTTCCTGAACTACGGCGGCCTCACCCGGGCGGACACCAACCTGGTCAATGTCAGCTACGCGGGCCAAGTGGAGGCGCTCAAGACGGGACAGATCAACGCGCTGTACCAGAACGTCGTCGGGTCCAACATCGAGGAGCTCGCCTCCCAGTACCCGGTGCGGTGGCTGGACCTCAGCAGCGACGACCCCTCACGCTTCGCCTCATGGAAGCGCCTGGCCCCCATCGCCAGACCGGGGCGGTTCACGGACGGCGCGGGCCTGGCTGAGGGCGAGTCCGCCGTCAACATGCAGTACTCCATCCCCCTGGCGACCGTCGCCGCGCGCCCGGCCGACGAGGTGACGACGCTCGTGACCCAGATCCACGAGAACTTCGACAAGTACAGGACCGCGACGCAGGACGCCAAGATGTTCGCCCTCGACAAGATCATGTTCACGCCCATGGTGGTCCCGTTCCACGAGGGGGCGATCGCATTCTTCAAGGACAAGGGCGTCTGGACGCCGCATCTGCAGCGGCGCCATGAGGCTCTGCTCGACCGAGAGGGCCGGCTCAAGGAGGCCTGGCCCGTCTTCCTCGAGGCCCATGACGAGGTGGAGAAGGCCGCTCAGCAGTGGTTCGACTGGAAGCAGGAGAACCTCCCCGACCTGCCCCCCGTGGAAGACCTTCCGGAGGACGACGCCACTTCGACCGACAGCCAGGAGGCTGACGCATGAGCCACATCGCGACCACCGCAGAGGCCGACGGCCACGTGGCCGAAGGCACGGACATCGGCTCCATCGCCGATGCGAACGCGGTGACGAGTCAGAATCCGCGCCTCACCCCCTTCTGGATCGCCGTCACCGTGGTCCTGACCGTCCTGGGCGTGCTCGTCACCATGAACCAGGTGTTCTTCTGGCGGCTCGGCGGAGTCACCCTCCTCCAGAACGCGTTCCTGTACCTCCTCCTGGCCTGCTTCCTCCCAATCGTGTTCATCATGACGCCGGCCGTGAAGCCCAAGACGCGCCAGGACGACGTCGCGGAGGGGACGCCGCCCGGCACCGGGGCGCTCAGGATCCTCGAGGCCGAGGGGATGCTCCAGGCGCAGCGACGCGGCGTCCCCCTCTACGACGTGGTGCTGATGCTCCTGGTCGTGGCCTCCTGCCTGTACTTCGCCGTGAACGGCGTGGACATCCAGCAGTACGGCTGGGAGTGGAACTCCCCCACGATCGCCACGGTCCTCGCCGTCGTGTTCTGGGCCCTGATCGTGGAGGTGCTGCGCCGGGCCGCCGGGTGGATCGTCGCCGCCCTGGCTCTGGCCTTCTCGCTCTACCCCATCATCGCGGGGCAGATCCCGATCGGGATCCTGCAGGGCATCGACTACGACGTCCTCACCCTCGCCCAGATCCACTCCATGGGCACCGAGTCGATCCTCGGCATGCCCCTGCAGGCAGCCGGCACCCTCCTCGTCGGCTTCCTCCTGTTCGGCACCGTGCTCCAGCACACGGGCGGCGCGGACTTCTTCCACAGCCTCTCCATGGCCGTCTTCGGCCGGTATCGCGGCGGTTCCGCCAAGGTCGCCGTGACGTCGTCCGCCGCCATGGGCATGATGTCCGGCTCCGCCGTGTCCAACGTGCTGACCACCGGCCCCATGACCATCCCCGCCATGATCCGTTCCGGCTTCACCCCCCGCGTGGCCGGCGCCGTCGAGGCCACGGCGTCCTCCGGCGGCTCCATCACCCCGCCCATCATGGGCACGGCCGCCTTCCTCATGGTGTCCTTCGTCGGCGTGCCCTACACGTCCATCCTGGTCGCCGCCACCATCCCCGCCTTCCTGTACTTCTTCGGCATCTTCCTCCAGATCGACGCCTACGCGGCGGTGCACGGGCTCAGGGGCACCCCCCGGCACCTGCTGCCGCGCCTGGGACGCTCCCTGGTCCAAGGCTGGCCGTACCTCGGCGCCCTGACGGTGCTCACGGGGCTGCTCTTCATCCTCGACTCGGAGGCCCAGGTGCCCTTCTGGGTGGTGGGTCTCCTCATCCTGATCGCCGTCCTCAGCCCCCGCGTGGCGATGACCCGCCGCGCCTGGCTCGACATGATCGTGGACTGCGGCAGGACGCTCGGGCAGATCATCGGCATCATCGCCGGCGTCGGCCTCATCCTCGGCGGCCTGACCGCGACGGGCGTCGCCCTGTCCCTCTCGCGCGACCTGGTGGCCCTCGTGGGCGACAACGTGATCCTCCTGCTGATCGCCGGCGCCGCCGTGTGCTTCGTGCTCGGCATGGGCCTGACGATCTCCGCGGCCTACGTGTTCCTGGCCATCGTGATGGTCCCCGCGGTCATCGCGCTCGGCGTGGACCCCATCGCGGCGCACCTGTTCGTCATCTATTGGGCCTCGGTCTCCTACATCACCCCGCCCGTCGGGCTGGCGGCCTTCGCGGCCGCCGGCATCTCGAAGGCCTCCCCCATGGCCACCTGCTTCGAGGCCATGCGCCTCGGCGCGGTGAAGTACATCGTGCCCTTCGGCTTCGCCCTGAACCCGGCCCTCGTGGCCCAGGCGGGGACGGGGGAGATCGTCCTGGCGTTCGTGTTCAGCCTCATCGCCGTCTACGCGATCGCCGGCGCCCTCGGCGGCCACCTCGCCTTTGTGGAGCGGCGGGTCCCGCTCTGGGCCCGCGTGGCGCTGGCCGTCAGCGGTTTCCTCATGTTCCTCCCGCAGATGTGGATCACCCTCCTCGGCCTGGGCCTCACTGCGGCCGTCATCCTCGTGGTCCGCCTCACCGTGCCGGGGGACCGGCCGGCCGGGCTCGCAGACGGCCCCGATCCCGCGGGCGCGCTGGCGGCGCGTGGGCCCGCCCGGCCCTGACCCGGCCCACCCCCGTCCTCCCACCCTGAAGGAGCCCCCGCCATGACCGACCCCCAGCCCACGAACGCCGACGAGCAGGACCTCGTGCTGCTCACCGCCTTGGACGGCATCGGCGTGATGACCGTCAACCGACCCGAGGCCCGCAACGCGATGGATCAGGCCGTCCAGGCAGCCGTCCGGCAGGTCCTGGACGAGGTCGAGCGACGCGACGACATCCACGTGCTGATCGTCACCGGTGCCGGGGACAAGGCGTTCGTCGCCGGTGCGGACATCCGGGAGATCACCTCACGCGGCCCCCTGGACGGACTCGCCGGGCGCATGCAGGGCCTGTACGCGCGCCTCGCCGCCATGGAGACCCCCACCGTCGCCGCCGTGAACGGCTACGCGTTCGGCGGGGGCTGCGAACTGGCGATCGCCTGCGACGTCCGCATCGCCTCAGACCGGGCGCAGTTCGCCCTCCCCGAGACCGGGCTGGGGATCCTCCCCGCCGCAGGCGGGACCCAGCGCCTCGCCCGGCTGGTCGGCGTGGGGAATGCGACCGAGATGATCCTCACCGGACGCCGCGTCCCGGCCGAGGAGGCCCTGCGCATGGGCCTGGTCACCGCCGTCACGCCCCCCGAGGAGCTCATGGCCCGGGCCCGGGAGACCGCCGAGGCGATCGCCGCCCGCGGGCCACTGGCCAACCGCCTGGCCAAGACCGTCCTCGAGCGCGCCTTCGACTCGGACCGCGAGACCGGGCTGCTCCTCGAACGCCTGGCGGTCGGCATTCTCTACGCCCACACGGAGCGCGACGAGGGCACCGCGGCGTTCTTCGAGAAGCGCGCACCCCGGTACCGGTGACACCCGATCAACAGCACAGGAAGGCCACTCCATGAGCACCGACATCCGCACCGTCGTCGTCCTCGGCGCCGGCACCATGGGATCCCAGATCGCCGCCGTCGCAGCCCTCGCGGGCTACACCACGGCCCTCGTGGACATCCGTCAGGAGCAGCTGGACCACGCGCGCGCCCAGCTGCGCTCCCGCCTGGACCGGGACGTGGAGAAGGGCCGCCGGACCCGCGCCGACGTCGACGCCGCCTGGGAGCAGCTCACCCTGACGACCGACCGGGACGCCGTGGCCGCGAGCGCGGACCTCGTCATCGAGGCGGCCGTCGAGGACCTGAAGATCAAGCGGTCCATCTTCGCGGAGCTGGACCGTGTGTGCCCCCCACACACCCTGCTCGTGACGAACTCCTCCAACATCGTCTCCTCGCGCGTGGCCGACGCCACCGATCGCCCGGAGAAGGTGTGCAACCTGCACTTCTTCAACCCGGCCCTCGTGATGGCGTGCGTCGAGGTGGTGCCGCACGAGACCACCGCCCCCGAGACGGTGGACGCCGCCACGGCCTTCGTCGAGTCCCTGGGCAAGACCCCGGTGCGGCTGAAGCGCGAAGTCCCCGGCTTCGTGGCCAACCGCCTGCTGAACGCCCTGCGCCGGGAGGCCGTCGGCCTATACGAGGACGGCGTCGCGGACTTCAAGGACATCGACCTCGCGGCCAAGACGGCCCTGGGCCATCCCATGGGACCCTTCGAGCTGATGGACCTGGTCGGCATTGACGTCGTCTACCTCATACGCCTGGCCGAGTACGAGCAGACCGGAGACCCGTCCGCCCTGCCGGCACGCTCCGTCAAGGAGAAGTACGAGGCTGGGGACTTCGGCCGCAAGACGGGCCGCGGCTGGTACGAGTACCCCGGCGCATGAACGCCTCAGTCGCCCTCGCGCGGCGGGGAGAACAGTGCCGCGGCGATGCCCGTGACGCGCTGGACGGCGCGGTTGGCCTCGTGATCGCGCCAGATCAGTCGCACGTCCAGGGGCGGTCCCCCCGCCTCGATCGCCAGCCACGACACGCCGTCCGCCCCCACGTTGTCCCGGACCGAGTCCAGGGTGAGCGCCACGCCCACCCCGGCGTCGACGAGCAGGATCTGCGTCCACGAGTCCGGCGCCTGCTCCCGGATCCTGGGGACGAAGCCCGCGGCGCGGGCGAGGCTCTGCAGCCGGTTGGTCAGCGCCGACGTCGGCCCACCGGGCAGGACGATCCAGTCCGCATCCGCCAGGGCGGCCATGGACACCGACGAGGCCCCGGCGAGCGGGTGGCCCCGGGGCGCCGCCACGAGAAGCGTCTCGCGGGCGACGACGTAGGAGCGCACCTCCGCGGGCAGGTAGTCCCAGCGCCCGAGGCACAGGTCGAGCTCCCCGCTCAGCACGTGCTCGAGACCCTGCGGGGAAAACTGGGAGCTGTGCAGCTCCAGGCGCACGCCGGGACACCGGGCCCGCACCTCGCGTGCCAGGCGGGCGACGCTGCGGTTGATGGACGCCCCGGCGAAGCCCAGCCGCACGAGGCCCGTCTCCCCCGTCACGGCGCCCCGGACGACGTCGCGCGCGCGGTGGGCCACCGCCACGAGCTCGCGGGCCACGTCGACCAGGGCGACCCCCGCGGGGGTGAGGGACACGTGCCGGGTGCTGCGGTCGAACAGCACGGCCCCGACATCGGTCTCCAGGCTCTTGATGAGGCGGCTCAAGGCCGGCTGGGCCATGCGCAGCCGCAGCGCGGCGCGGCCGAAGTGCAGCTCCTCAGCGACCGCGAGGAACGCCTCGGCGTGATGGACGTCCATCAGACCACCTCTCTGCGACGCACCGTGGGTACACGAATTGATGCGTCCGGCGAATATATCAAGCGTCCAATATGTATTGGACGGGATCCAATCACACTGCTTTGGTGGTGTCCTGCATGTGCTGCACATCACAGAGAGGAGAGCATGGCATGAACGCCCTCGATCCCGGACGCCCGGGGGAACGACGCCCCCTCGACGGCGTCGTCGTCGCCGACTTCTCCCGCGTGCTCGCCGGCCCCTATGCCACCATGCTGCTGGCAGACATGGGCGCCACCGTCATCAAGGTCGAGTCGCCGGCCGGGGACGACACACGCCTGTGGATGCCTCCGGAGCGTGACGGGATCGGCACGTACTACCTCTCGGTGAACCGCAACAAGCACTCCATCGTCCTGGACTTCTCGGACGAGGAGGACCTGGCCACGGCGTACGCGATCCTCGATCGCGCCGACGTCTTGGTGGAGAACTTCAAGCCGGGCGGACTGAAGCGCTTCGGGCTGGACGCGGAGACCGTCGCCCACCGGTGGCCGCAGCTCATCCACACGACGATCACCGGATTCGGCACCGCGGGCGGCGCGTCCATGCCCGGCTACGACCTCCTCGTCCAGGGCATGTCCGGATTCATGCATGTGACCGGCCATCCCGACGGCGATCCCCAGCGAGCGGGCGTGGCGATCTTCGACGTCGTCACCGGCCTGCATGCCGCGGTCGGCATCCTGGCGGCCCTCGTCGAGCGGGGCCGCAATGCAGATGCCGGAGGGCAGCACGTCGAGCTCAACCTCCTCTCATCCGCCCTGTCCGGCCTGGTGAACCAGACGACGGGGTATGCGGCCGCGGGGAACAACCCCCAGCGCCTGGGCAACGACCACCCCAGCCTCTACCCTTACGGCCCCTTCCCCACCGCCGAACGCGACCTCATCATCTGCGTGGGCAACGAGAGCCAGTTCTCCCGCCTGACGGCCTGCCTCGGCCTCCCCGAGCTCGCCGCCGACCCGCGCTTCCGCTCCGTACGGCTGCGCAACGAGAACCGGGACGAGCTGCGCGCGCTGATGGTCGAAGCCCTCGCCGGGCACGATGCGGACCACTGGTTCGCCGCCCTGCAGTCCGTGGGCGTCCCCTGCGCACCGATCCTCGACATCGCCGACGGCGTGGAGCGGGCCGCCGATCTCGGCCTCGAACCAGTCGTCCAGGTCGGGTCCCCCGAGACCCGCCAGGTCCCGCTCATCCGCAATCCGGTGTCCTTCAGCCGGACCCCCGTCGCCTACCCGAAGGCGCCTCCGCACCTGGGCGAGGACGACGACGCGGTCCGCTCCTGGCTCGCGACGACCCCAGCCCGCGCTGCGCGGCTGGCCACGGCCGGGCCCCGGACCGAAGGGGAAGCATGAGCGGCCCCGACGCCCCCGGCTGGTTCGAGTGCCCGCTGCCGGTCCGCTGGTCCGACCAGGACCTCTTCGGACACGTCAACAACGCGCGCATCGTCACCCTGCTCGAGGAGCTGCGCGTCACGGCCTTCCGGGAACGGATGGACTGGAGGCCCGACCGACGGGTCCCCCGCGTCCTGCGGACCCTGAACGTCGACTACCGGCGGCCCGTGCACGACGTGGACCCCCTCACGGGGCGGCTGTGGATCTCCCGCATCGGCCGCAGCTCCTTCGTGGTGCAGCACGCCCTGCACCAGGCGGGACGGCCCGTGGTCACGGCGGAGGCGGTGCTCGTCCAGCTCCACCCCGACCAGTCCGGTTCACGGCCCCTCGACGACGACGCCCGCGCGTCCCTCGTGCGGATCCTCCGGCCCGACGTGACCGCCCACGCGGAGGCGGACGCCGAGGAGCACCACGCCTCCAGCGCCTGACCACCCCGCCGCACCTCGCACCACCCCCGACAGGAGACGCCGACATGACCGACCGACCCGCCCTCATCGACCACCCCGACTTCTTCCTCCTCGACGAAGACCTGGACGACCGGGCCCGCGGGGTCCGCGACCGCGTGCGCGCCTTCGCGATGGAGCACGTGGAGCCCGTCATCAACGAACACTGGGAGCGCGCGGAGTTCCCCGCGGGGATCCTTCCCGCGCTGCGGGACACCGGCATCGTGGGCACCTACATCCAGGGCTACGGCTGCCCGGGGATGTCCCGCCTCGAAGCAGGCCTCGTGGCCCGGGAGATGGGCCGCGTGGACGGCTCCGTCAACACCTTCCTGGGCGTCCACGCGAACCTCGGCATGGGCTCCATCTACATCCTGGGCAACGAGGAGCAGCGGCAGCGCTGGCTCCCGTCGATGGCCCGGCTGGAGAAGACCGGCGCGTTCGCCCTGACCGAGCCCGCGCACGGCTCCGACTCCGTGTCCCTCGAGACCTCGGCCCGACGGGACGGGGACGCGTGGGTCATCGACGGCCACAAGCGCTGGATCGGCAACGGCGCCGCGGGAGACGTGGTCGTCCTCTACGCCCGGGATGAGGCGGACGGCCAGGTCAAGGCGTTCGTGGTCGAGAAGGACGAGGACGGCCGCTACCCGGACGGCTACTCCCCCGAGGTGATCACCGGGAAGGTCGCCAAGCGCGCCATCCACCAGGCGGACATCCGCATCGAGGGCCTCCGCATCAAGGAGGAGGACCGCCTCGCACGCTGTGAGTCCTTCGCCGGCGTGAACCGCGTCCTCAAGGCGACGCGAGGCGGGGCCTCGTGGGAGGCCCTCGGCCACGGGATGGCCGCCTTCGAGATCGCCGCCGGCTACGCGCTCGAGCGCGAGCAGTTCTCCGCGCCGATCGGCTCCTACCAGCTCGTGCAGGAGAAGCTGGCCACCATGCTCTCCGACCTCGTGTCCATGCAGCTCATGTGCCGGCGGATGGCAGAGCTCGCCGAGCAGGAGCGCCTCTCGGACGCCATGGCGTCCCTGGTGAAGATGACCACGTCGCGGAAGGCCCTGGCCATGTGCCGGGAGGCCCGGGACATGCTGGGGGGTCAGGGGCTGCTGCTGGAGAACCACATCGCGCGGCACATGACGGACATGGAGGTCGTGTCGACCTATGAGGGCACGGACTCGATGCAGGCGCTGATCGTGGGTCGTGAGATCACCGGCATCTCCGCCTTCACTCGGAAGAGCAGGACGCCCCGCCCCACCGACGCCGCCCGTTCCCACTGAGAGGACCACTCCCATGACCACCCCCTTCCACACCGAGTCCGACTCCTTCTTCGGCCGCGTCGACGTCGTTGGCCTCGACGCCCTGTTCTCCGACGAGGAGAAGGCCACCGCGCTGGCCGTGCGCGCCTTCGTGGACGAGCACATCCGCCCACACATCGCCTCCTGGTACGAGGACGCCGTGTTCCCGCGGGAGATCGTCCCGGAGCTGGGCCAGCTCGGCGTGCTGGGCATGCCCTACGCCGGCTACGGCTGCCCCGGGCGCTCGGCCGTGGAGTACGGCCTGGCCGCCCAGGAGCTCGAGGCTGGCGACTCCGGCCTGCGCACCTTCGTGTCCGTGCAGGGCTCGCTGGCCATGGGCGCCATCCACAAGCACGGCTCCGAGGAGCAGAAGAACGCGTGGCTGCCCCGCATGACCAGGGGCGAGGCCGTGGGCTGCTTCGGCCTCACCGAGCCCGCCGCGGGCTCGGACCCGGCCGGCATGCTCACCACGGCCCGGCAGGAGCCGGGCGGGGACTGGGTGCTCAACGGCACCAAGCGGTGGATCGGGCTGGGGACCATCGCGGACGTCGCGATCGTCTGGGCGCAGACCGGCGAGCACGGGGACGGCCGCGGCGTGCGCGGCTTCGTGGTCCCCACGGACACCCCCGGCTTCACCGCCGAGGCCATCACCGGCAAGCTGTCCATGCGGGCCTCCATCCAGACCGAGCTGCACCTGGAGGACGTCCGCCTGCCCGCGGACGCGATCCTCCCGGCCGACTCCGCCGTCGGGCTCAAGGGCCCGTTCCAGTGCCTCAACGAGGCCCGCTACGGGATCATCTGGGGGGCGATGGGCGCCGCCCGCGACTCCTTCGACGCGGTGCTGGACTACACGATGGGGCGGAAGCAGTTCGGCGCTCCCCTGGCCTCCTACCAGCTGACGCAGGCGAAGCTCGCGGACATGGCCGTGGCGATCGGCAAGGGCTACCTGCTGGCCCACCAGATCGGCCGCGCGAAGGACGCCGGGCCGCTCACGCCGGCCATGATCTCCGCGGGCAAGCTGGACAACTGCCGCGTGGCCATCGGGATCGCCCGCGACGCCCGCGAGATGCTCGGCGGCAACGGCGTCACGCTGGAGCACTCGCCGCTGCGGCACGCGAACAACCTCGAGTCCGTGCGCACCTACGAGGGCACGGACGAGGTCCACCAGTTGACCCTGGGCCGGCACCTCACGGAGATCGGGGCGTTCGCGCACCGGGGCTGAGCCGTCCCCCTCACCCCCGCCGCGGGCTGAGCGCCGCCGGGCCGTGCTGCCGCACCATGTGGACCAGCGGTGCGACGGCGCTCATCCGATCCTGCGGCTCGAGCCCCTTCCCCAGCCGGGCCAGCTGCAGCTCGTACCAGGGCAGGGCCAGTGCCGGCCCGAGCGTGGAGTCCACGGCGGCGAGGCCGGTCCTCACGCGCGGCAGCTCCACCTCGATCTCCTGCCCCGCGATCGCCCGGGCGGCCAGCTCCGGCTCGATCACGAACGGCCGGGCCAGGCCCACGATGTCGGTCACCCCGTCCGCGAGCGCCGCCGCCATCGTCGCCGCGGAGCGGAATCCGCCGGTCAGCATGACGGGGACGTCGGTGACGTCCCGCAGGCGGCGGGCGTACCGCTCGAAGTACGTGCCGCCGTCGTTGTTCCCGCCCATCATGGCGGGGCTGGTGTAGGAGCCGCCGGAGACCTCGAGGAGGTCCAGGCCCAGCTCGCCCATGCGCTGGGCCACCCGCCGCGAGTCCTCCTCGGTGAGGCCGCCCTCGGAGAAGTCGGAGGAGTTGAGCTTGAGGCCGATCGGGAAGCCGTCCCCGAGCTCCTCGCGCAGCGCGGCGTAGATCTCCACGAGGAAGCGCATGCGCCCCTCGAGGTCCCCGCCGTAGCGGTCCGTGCGGCGGTTGGCCTCGGGCGAGAGGAACTGGTTGACGAGGTAGCCGTGCGCACCGTGGATCTGCACGCCGGTGAAGCCCGCGGCCCGGGCGTGGGCGGCCGTGACGGCGAACCGCTCCACGATCCCGCGCACCTCCTGCGTCTCCAGGGCGCGGGGCATGCCGAAGAAGCGGCCCGCGGAGCCGCCGAGGGGCACCGCGCTCGGGGCGGCGGGCGTGCGCATCACGGACTTCGGCGCCTGCCGGCCGGGATGGTTGAGCTGCATCCACAGGTGCGCGCCGCCCTGAGTGCCGGCCTCGGCCCAGCGGCGCAGTGCGGCCGCGTGCCGGCCGTCCTCCACCGCCACGTTGCCCGGCTCGCCCAGGGCGTGCGCGTCCACCATCACGTTGCCCGTGATCAGCAGGCCCGCGCCGCCGCGCGCCCAGCGCCCGTAGACCCGCTCGTGGGCCACGGTGGGGGCGAGGTCCCTGCCCGCGAGCGCCTCGCTCATGGCGGACTTGGCGATGCGGTTCTTCAGCACGGCCCCGCTCGGCAGGGTCAGCGGGGCGCCGAGGCGGGCGCCGGCGGCGCGGGGATCAGTCGTGGGAGCGGAGTCGGGAGTGGGGGCAGGGGTCGCGTCGGTCATGCCCCCACCCTGGCACGCGGCACCCGCACCGGGCACCCGGCGACGACGGCGTCGGCCGGCCCGGGCGTTCCTCTCCCGCTCGGCGTAGCGTCGCCCCTGACGACCCGCCCGTCCGGGCGCCCGCCGACCCTCAGGAGTGCCGCGCATGAGCACAGCCCACGATCCCGCCCCCTTCGAGACGGAGCTGCAGCTGCGCTGGTCGGACCAGGACGCCTACGGCCACGTGAACAACGGACGGCTGGTCACGCTGGCGGAGGAGGCCCGGGTGCGCGCGCTGGCCGATTGGGCCTACCCCCTCACGCCGGGCAGCGGCGCGCTCGTGGTCCGAACGCTCCACCTCGAGTACCTGCGCCCCGTGCACTACGCCCCCGCGCTGACGGCCCGGGTCTGGGTCTCGCGGATCGGCACCACCTCGTTCGTGCTGCAGCACGCGCTCATCCAGGACGGCGCCGTGACCGTGACCGCCGAGGCCCTGATGGTGCATCTCACCGCGGACATGAGCGCCACCGCGCCGCTGTCCCCGACCCTGCGGGAGGCCTTCGAGGCGGTGCACCGCCCCGGGGTGAGCGCCGCGCAGGACCTCTGACGGGACGACGGCGCCGCACCGTCCGGGCGTGAACTGCTCCCGGACGGTGCGGCGCCGTCGTCGTGCCCGGGAGGGCCCTCAGGCGTCCGAGCCGGTGCCCGGATCCGTGGCGGACAGCGCGGGCGCGGCCGGCGCGGCGGCCGCCTCCTCGGCCACGGGCTCGAGGATGGGGTTCTCCGGCAGCTTCCGCACCTTCTTCGGGCGCCGCGAGCGCGCCGGGATGAGCGAGCGCATGTTCTCCAGCTTGCCGAAGCACAGCAGGCGGTCGCCCTCCTCGAGCACCTTGGAGTCGGCGGGGTTGGGGAACACGGACGTGCCGCGGTGCAGCGTGAGCACCTGGACGTCCTTGGCCAGCAGTCCCGAGTCCTCGATGCTCTCGCCCACCATCTCCGAGCCCGCGTGCACCGCGACCTCGGCCACCCCGTAGCCGCGGGAGACGGAGAGGCGCTGGCGCACGTCGATGTCCGGGAAGCCGGCCTGGTCCGCGATGTAGTCCACGATCGCGCCAGCCACGTCCAGCTCGGTGGCCGCCTCGATGCCCTGCAGGCCGGGCGAGGAGTTGACCTCCATGACCAGTGGCCCGTCCGTGCCCTCGAGCATGTCCACGCCGGCCACGCGCAGACCCATGATGTGGGCGGCGCGCAGGGCGGTCTCCTCGTACTCGGGCGTGAGCTCCACGCGCTCCACGGACCCCCCGCGGTGCACGTTGGAGCGGAACTCGTCCCCCTGGGCGCTGCGGCGCATGGCCGCCACCACGCGGTCCCCCACCACGAGCGCGCGGATGTCCTTGCCCTTGGACTCCTCCACGAACCGCTGGATGAGCACCTGCTGGTTCGTGCCGTGGAGCGTCTCGATGATCGCCTCGGCCACCTTCTTCGTGGGGGCCAGGATCACGCCGATGCCCTGCGTGCCCTCGAGCAGCTTGATGACCACGGGGGCGCCGCCCACCATGTCGATCGCGGACGACACCTCGCCACGGTTGCGCACGAACACCGTGGCCGGCATGGCGATCTGGTGGCGGGAGAGGATCTGCGTGGCTCGCAGCTTGTCCCGCGAGTTCATGATGCCGGCGGCCGTGTTGGGCGTGTAGACGTCCATCTGCTCGAACTGGCGCACGACGGCGGTGCCGAAGTAGGTGACCGAGTTGCCGATGCGCGGCAGCACGGCGTCGTAGGAGGAGAGGGGACGGCCACGGAAGGTCAGGTCCGGCTCCTCCGTGGAGAGGTCGATGCCGAAGCGCAGCGTGTCCAGCACCTTCACGTCATGGCCGCGCTCGAGGGCGGCGGACTTGAGGCGCTGGGTGGAGTAGGCGCGCGGGGAACGGGAGAGGATCGCGAGCTTCATCGGGTGTTCCTGCGAAGATGGGTCACGTGACCGAATCTAAGCACACGCAGGTGTCCATCCCCGCAGGTGTCCACACCGGTCACGACGGCGGCGCAGACGCCCCCGGCGCCCGCGTCGGCTGGCGTGAGTGGGTGGGCCTGCCCGGGGCACAGACGCCATGGATCAAGGCGAAGATCGACACCGGCGCCCGCACCTCCGCGCTGCACGCCTTCGGCATCCGCCGGTTCGAGCGCGAGGGCGGCGACTGGGTCCGCTTCGAGGTGCACCCGTGGCAGACCTCCGCCGCGGACGCACGGGTGGTCGAGATGCCGATCGCCGACGTGCGCGCCGTCCGCTCCTCGAACGGGAACGTCCAGGACCGCATCGTCGTCGTCATGCCGCTCACGCTCATGGGCCGCACCGTGCAGGCCGAGGTCACGCTGACCCACCGCGACGAGATGGGCTTCCGCATGCTCGTGGGCCGCACCACCCTCGCCGCCGCCGGGCTCCTGGTGGACCCGGCCGCCTCCTACCTGGGCGGCCAGCCGCCGCGCGGCGTGCGCCGCCGCAACCGGGGCGCGCTGTGAGCGCACCCGGCCGCCACGACGGCGACGCGCCCCTCGCGGAGCCCACCCGGGCCCCACGCGGCCGGCGGCGCACCCGCGAGTCCTTCCGCCTGGGCGAGGTGGAGGTGCGCCCCGGGCACCGCCGCGAGGTCTCCCTGCCGATCTCCCGCCTGGTCACCGGCGCCGAGGTCACCCTTCCCGTGCACGTGCTCCACGGCCGGCACGACGGCCCCACGGTGTGGGTGTCCGCCGCGATCCACGGGGACGAGGTGGTGGGCATCGAGGTCATCCGCCGCGTGCTGCAGCGCCTCTCCCCCGGCCGGATGCGCGGCACGCTGCTGGCCGTGCCGATCGTCAACGTGCTGGGCGTGATGGCCGGGGACCGCTACCTCCCGGACCGCCGGGACCTGAACCGCTCCTTCCCCGGCGCGGCCCGCGGCTCGCTCGCGGCCCGGATCGCTCACCTGATGATGACGCAGATCATCAGCCGCTGCGAGGTGGGGATCGACCTGCACACCGGCGCCGACCGCCGCTCCAACCTCCCGCAGATCCGCTGCGACCTGGAGGACCGGCGCACCCGGGAGCTCGCCGAGGCGTTCGGTGCGCCCGTGCTCTTCCACGCCAAGCTGCGCGACGGCTCGCTGCGCGCCGCCGCCCGGGAGACCGGCGCGCGCGTGCTCCTCTACGAGGCCGGCGAGGGCTGGCGCTTCGACGAGTACGCGATCGCCCCCGGCGTGGACGGCGTGCTGCGCGTGCTCACCGCGCTCGGCATGGTCGACGGCGGAGACGTGGGCGTGGCCCTGCCCCCGGCGTCGGCCGAGGACGCGGCCCAGGCGGCCGACGTCGTGGTGCCCCTCGGCGACGCCACCACCGACGTCCCCGAGGCCCTCGACGCGATGGGCGAGGACGCGGAGATCGTGCACGCCAGCGTCGTGGACGGCGAGCAGGACGCGCCCCTGACCGTGTGGCACTCCAGCTGGGTGCGGGCCCGCGCCGACGGCCTGCTGCACCTCGAGGTCACCCTGGGCCAGCAGGTGCGGGCCGGGGAGAGCATCGGCGCGCTCTACAACTCGTTCGGCCGGCGGCTCTCGGACGTGAAGGCGGAGCTGTCCGGCGTGGTGATCGGCCGCACCGAGGCCCCGCTCGTGCACCGCGGGGACGCGCTGGTGCACATCGGCGAGCTCGGCGGCCGGCCCGGCTCCACGTTCCCCACCCCCGACGGCGGCCGGCGCCTCCCCTCGCGCGTCGCCGAGGGCGACCCGGAGGCCGCACGGCGCTCCACCGAGGACGACGAGGGCTGACACCGTCCGGAGGTGCGGGCGTCTCGTCAGGATGGGGGGACGACGACGCCCCGGCCTGCTCGAGCGAGCGGACCGGGGCGGCGTCGGGGTGATCGGCGAGCCGATCGGTCAGAAGCGGATGATCACTTCTTGGAGGCCTTGGCGGCGACGACCTGCAGGTCGATCACGGCCACGACGTCCTCGTGCAGGCGCACGTGGGCCTGGTGGGTGCCCACGGACTTGATGTGGGCCGGCAGGGTCACGGTGCGCTTGTCGATGGAGCCGAGGCCGGCGGCCTCGACGGCCTCGGCCACGTCCGCGGCCTGGACGGCGCCGAACAGGCGGCCGCCCTCACCGGCGGTGCGCTCGAGCTTCACCGTGGCGCCCTGGAGCTTGGCGGCCAGGGCCTGCGCGTCCTCCAGGTTGGCCACGGCGCGCGCGGCGCGGGCGTTCTGCATGGACTCGACCTGCTTCTCCCCGCCCTTGGTCCACACGGTGGCGACACCGCGCGGGAGCAGGTAGTTGCGGGCGTACCCGTTCTTGACCTCGACCACGTCACCGGAGGCGCCGAGGCCGGCGACCTCCTGGGTCAGGATGAGCTTTGCCATCTGTCTTCCTTCCTCTGCTCGATCAGCCGCGGCCAGCGCCGGCGTAGGGCAGCAGGGCCACCTCACGGGCGTTCTTGACGGCCTGGGCGATCTTGCGCTGCTCCTGGACGGTCACGCCGGTCACGCGGCGAGCGCGGATCTTCCCGCGGTCCGAGATGAACTTGCGCAGCAGGGCCACGTCCTTGTAGTCGATCTCCGTGATCTTGGCGGCCTTGAGCGGGTTGGACTTGGGTTTGGGCTTGCGGAGTTCAGCCTTCGCCATCGTGGTGCTCCTCAATGTTCTCTGGAGCCCGCAGAACGGTTCTGCGGGATGGGATCACGCGGCGACCCGGAGGGGCCGCTGCCGCGTGAGAGGCGCCCCGGCGGTGCCGGGGTGCTCGGGGTGGTCCGCCGGGGGGCGGGCCTCCGGGCGCCGTGCGCCCGGACGGAAGTCGTCTCGGTGTCCTTCGGTCCCGTGGCGGGACGGCTCAGAACGGAGGCTCGTTAGAGGAGGGGGTGTCCCATCCTCCGCCGCCGCCGCTGCCGGCCCAGGGGTCCTGCGGAGCAGCGTTGGCGCCGCCCTGCTGACCGCCCCAGCCGCCGCCCTGCTGACCGCCGCTCTGCTGACCGCCGCCGAAGCCGCCGTCGTTGGAGCCGCCGCCGGCGTTGCCGCCGAAGCCGGAGCCGCCCTGCTGGGGACCGCCGAAGCCGCCGCCCTGCTGGCCGCCACCGAACCCACCGCCGCCGCCGCGCTGAGAGCGCGTGACCTTGGCCGTGGCGTACTTCAACGAGGGGCCGATCTCGTCCACGTCCAGCTCGTAGCTGGTGCGCTTGTTGCCCTCGCGGTCGTCGTACGTGCGCGCCTTGAGGCGGCCCTGGGCGACCACGCGAGTGCCCTTGGTGAGGGTCTCGGCCACGTTCTCGGCGGCCTCACGCCAGATCGACGCGCGGAGGAACAGGGTCTCCCCGTCCTTCCACTCGTTGGTCTGACGGTCGAACGTGCGCGGGGTGGACGCGATCGTGAAGTTCGCGACCGCCGCACCGTTCGGGGTGAAGCGCAGCTCGGGGTCGGCGGTGAGGTTGCCGACCACGGTGATGACGGTTTCTCCGGCCATGGTCACTCCTGGTGTTCGCGGGAACGGGCGGGTGGTCAGGACACCCGGACGAACGAGGTCACTCGGCGGTGACCTTCTGCTCCTCGGGACGGATGATCTTGGTGCGCAGGATCGTCTCGTTGATGTTCAGAAGACGGTCCAGCTCCTGGGTGGCGGCCGGCTCCGAGTGGAAGTTGACGACCACGTAGATGGCCTCGGACTTCTTCTGGATCTCGTAGGCGGTCTTGCGACGGCCCCACACATCGACATTGTCGATGGTGCCGCCAGCGTTGGTGACGACCTCAAGGTACTTCTTGAGGGTCGGCTCCACGGTGCGCTCGTCGACCTCAGGGTCGATCAGCACCATCAGCTCATAAGCACGCATGCGAACCCACCTCCTCTGGGCTTGCGGCCACGGTCTCTCCGTGGCAGGAGGTTCTGTGCTTGTCCCCGCGTGGGTGTCCGCGCTCTTCGGCGGCACGCAGGGAACCAATCGAGTCTAGCAGGTGCCGGCACCGATCCGCCGGGCACCAATCAGTCTGGCACCGATCAGCCGGGCACCGATCAGCCGGGGACCGCTCAGCTGGGCGCAGTACTGCCAGGTAACGCCGGGGGTTACTTGGCAGTACTGCGCCCAGCTGATGGGTGCTCCGCTCATGACTGCCCCGCACCTGACGACAGCGCTCCGACCGCGCCCATCTCATGCGTCTCCTGCTCATGCGTGGCCCCGCTGCCGAAGAAGCCGGGCCACCCGCTCCACGAAGCGCGGCCACTCCGCGAGGCCGAAGACCTCCTTGTCCACCCGCAGCACCTCGACGCCCGCATCCCGCAGCTCCTCGTCGCGGCGCATGTCCCGCCGGTACTGCGCGGCGTGGGTGAAGTGGTGCTCCCCCTCGTACTGGATCGCCAGGCGAGCGCGCTCGTAGAACAGGTCCACCGACGTGGACTGCAGGACCCGCCCCAGGGCGTCGCGCAGGAGCACCACCGGGGGATTCACCTCAGGCTCCGGCAGCCCTGCCTCGACGAGACGGAGCCGCAGTCGCGTCTCCTGCGGGGAGTCCGACCCCTCCCGGACCCGCTCGAACACCTCTCCCATCACGCTCCACCGGCGCAGGCCGCGCCACTCCTCCGCGCCCTGCCACATCGCCGTGCGACTCGCCAGCGGGTGCCTCCATCCCCTCGGCAGGCTGCCGCGGGGGCCGTCGGCCCGGCGCAGGAGCGAGTCCCCGGCCACCACCAGGTCCTCCACGGGCAGACCGCTCGCGGTGAGATCGGCCCACGTGCGGACCGGACTCGTCACGGAGTAGGCGTCGTCGTCCTGCCCCAGCGTGATGACATGCCGCTCCGGGTCCAGGCGCAGCCGGTGGCCGTGCGCGCCCTTCACCCGCGGCTGGGCTCCGGGCCGCACGCGTGAGAGGTGCGGCCGCACCTGGCCGCCATGAGGGAGCCAGATCCCCCACACGGCGGCAGCGGTGTTGTGACTGAGGACCAGGCTGCGGTCGTGCCGAGCATGCGCGATCGCGGTCTGCAGGGGGTCCGGTGGGGATCCCCGACGACGGCGCAGCCCGCGGCCGGCGGCCTCCAGGTCGCTCCGGCGCGCTCGGCTCGTCGTCAGACCTGCCGTCACCGCGCGGTCGACGGGGAACACGGACTCGGGCAGGGCGTCGAGAGGATCACTCACTCCCGCAGTGAAGCGCGGCGCAGCGCCTCGCCGGCATGCCCGCGGCCCATCTGTGCACAGGAATCCGGCCCGCGGAGCCGGTGCAGGAGCCGACGTCGAGGGCTCCAGGTCTCCCCACCGGCAGATCGGATGGCGGGATGCTCCGCCGAACGGACCGCCGAAGGGACCGCCGTGCAGGTCGATGGACGGGTGGCCTTACGGGTGGCCGTACGGGTGGCTGGACGCACCGCCGGCCAGCCGCCCACTAGCTGGGCGCAGTACTGCCAAGCAACGCCGGGGTTACCTGGCAGTACTGCGCCCAGCTGATGCCGCGCCGCGCTCACCTCGCCCGGACCACGCCGGCTCGCGCCCAGCTGATGCCGCGCCGCGCTCACCTCGCCCGGACCACGCCGGCTCGCGCCCCGCCTCCCGCTCACACCCCGCCCCAGGACTCCGGGCCCGTCTCCCGCTCACACCCCGCCCCAGGACTCCGGGCCCGTCTCCCGTTCACACCCCGCGGAAGAACTCCCGCACCGCCGCGCTCAGCCACGCGGGGTCCTGCGCGCCGCACATCTCCCGGGCGGAGTGCATGGAGAGCAGGCCGATGCCCACGTCCACCGTCCGCACGCCCAGGCGCGTGGCGGAGATGGGGCCGATCGTGGAGCCGCACGGCATGTCGTTGTTCGAGACGAACGTCTGGAACGGCACGCCCGCCGCCGCGCACCAGCGCGCGAACGCGGCCTCGCCCTCGGCGTCCGTGGCGTAGCGCTGGTTCGCGTTGATCTTCAGCAGCGGGCCGGCGTTGACGCGCGGGTGGTTCACGGGATCGTGGCGCTCGGCGTAGTTGGGGTGGACGAGGTGCCCCGCGTCGGCGGAGAGCAGCCACGAGCCCGCCCGCGAGCGCGCCCTCCCCTGGCCTCTCACGCCGAGCGCGTCCAGCACGCGGTCCATGACCTCCTCGAGCAGCGGCCCGCCCGCACCGGTGCGCGTGGCCGAGCCCACCTCCTCGTGGTCGAAGGCCGCCAGCACCGGCACGACGACGCCGCCCGCACCCCCGGCGCCCTCCTCGCCTGAACCGGGGGCCAGGGCCTCCATGGCCGCCAGCCCGGCGTGCACCGAGGAGAGGTTGTCGAGGCGGCCGGAGGCGAAGAACTCGCCGTTGGCGCCGAACGCCCCCGGGGCCTGTGCATCCGCGACCACCACGTCCACGCCGCGCACCTCCGCCACGTCCACGCCCGCCTGGGCCGCGAGCAGCTCGATCACGTTGCCGCCGAGCTGCACGGACGCGGTGTCCCCACCGGCGGCCGAGCCCACGGCCGCGACGAGGGGCTGCGTGTGGCGCTGGCGCTGAAGGGCCAGGCCGTCCGAGTTCACGTCGCGGTCCAGGTGGACGGCCAGCTGGGGGATGCGGCCCACGGGCCCGGTGGCGGCCAGCACCTGGGTGCCGTCCGCGAGCACGAGCCGGCCGGCGAAGCGCAGCTCCCGGTCCAGCCACGAGTTCAGCAGTGGCCCGCCGTACACCTCGACGCCGGCCTGGACCCAGCCGTCAGCCGTCACGCTCATGTGCTGCGGCTTGAGCTTGAAGCCGGGGGAGTCGGTGTGGGCGCCGAGCACGCGGAACGTCGGAACGCCGCCCACGCCCCGGCCCGCACGTCCAGCCGCACTCCCGTCCACACTCCCGTCCGCGCCCTCCGGCACGATCCAGGCGATCACGGCGCCGTCACGCACCACCACGTACCCGCCGGGGGCGGCCGGGAAGTCGGCGGCCTCGTCCAGGCGGGTGAAGCCCGCGGCCTCGAGCCGGCGGGCGGTCTCGGCGGCGGCGTGGAAGCTGGAGGGGGAGGCCTGCACGAACGCGGCCAGGTCCTGCAGGTGGGCGGAGAGCGCGGGGGTGTCCGGGGTCACGGTGGTCATGTCCCGACCGTACCGCGCACCCCGGACGCGGCACCCGCACCGGGCACCTGCCTGCACCTGACGCCCGGCGGCCGGCGGCCCGCGGCCCGGCACCCCGCGCCCGGCATCTCACGACCGCGCCACGCCCACGCCCGCGCCCCGCCCCCGTAGCCTGGGCCCGTCGCCGTCGTCGAGCGAGGAGGAGACGCCGTGGAGATCCTGACCGCCGTGGCCGTGGGGGTGTTCCTCATGGTGGCCTGGACCGTGGGCGGCTGGCTGATCGTGCGCATGGGCTTCGCCCGGGACAGGGACGCCGCCCCGCACCGCACCCCCGGCGCCCCCGCCGTGGACCCCGGCACCGACCCCAACGCGGCCTGGCGGGCGCAGATGAAGGCCGCGACCGCCGCCTCGGGCGCCGTGTGCGCGTGCCCTCAGCCGGCCGGAGCCGCCGACGGCCGCGGCGCGGGTGCCGGCGTCACCGGCGCCGACGTCGTCGAGCCCTCCCCCGACTGCCCGATCCACCGCTGGGACTTCGCCTGACCGGTGCCGACCGCGCCGGGTGTCCCGAACGCGCCGGCGAGCGGGTCGGCGTCGGGACCGGCGCCCTCGGACTGCTTCACCAGGTCCTCCTCCGGGTGCAGGATCTCCCGCACCACGCGGGCGCAGAGCCAGAGGACGGCGAGCATGTGGGCGAGGATCGCGGCCACGTACACGGAGTCGTCCATGGAGTGCTGCGGCATGGAGCCGGCGGCGGTCTTGGCCAGGTACATCCACACGGCGAAGAAGTGCAGGGCCTCCACGGTCTGCCACACCCAGAAGTCCCTCCAGCGCGGCAGGGCCAGCGCCATGAGCGGGATCAGCCAGATCACGAACTGCGGCGAGTACACCTTGTTCGTCAGCACGAACGCGGCCACCACGAGGAACGTCAGCTGCCCCAGGCGCGGGGTGTGCCGCGCGCGCACGCCGAGCACGAAGATCGCTGCGCAGCACACCGCGAACGCCCCGTAGGCCAACAGGGAGAGGGAGTCCGCCGGCACCCTCCCCCACCCGGCCTGGACGGCGACGACGTCCCACGCGTGCCACACGCTCGACAGGCCGGGGCCGCGCTCGCCGGAGAAGGTGAAGAACACGGACCACGCGTCGAAGTTGGCCACCATGAGGGGCACGTTGACGGCGGCCCACGCGAGCAGGGTGCCCGCCGTCGCCGTGAGGAACGGCGCCCAGCGGCGCGAGCGCACGGCCAGGATCAGCAGCGGCCCGAGGATGAGCAGCGGGTAGAGCTTCGTGGCGGCGCCGAGACCGAACAGCACACCCGCCCAGCCGGGCCGCCCGCGGGAGAACACCCACATGCCCCACGCCATCAGCGCCACGGCCCACAGGTCCCAGTTGATGGTGCCGGCCAGGATGATCCCGGGGGCCACGGCCACCATGAGCCCGTCCGTCCAGCGGCGGCCCGCGGTGCGCACGGTCAGCACGGCGACGGCGGCCCACAGCCCCGTGACGAACAGCAGGTTCACGATCCAGAACACGAGCGTGCCCTGCTCGGCGCCGAACGGGAGCCCCTGCGTGATCTGCGCGGTCACCGATCCCACGAGGGACATCAGCACGGGGTACTCGAAGGTGGACCCGGCCGCGAACGGCGCCCACGCGTTCTCCGCGAACCCCCGCCC
Source organism: Micrococcus sp. NPDC078436 (assembly GCF_040702705.1). Classification (NCBI taxonomy): domain Bacteria; kingdom Bacillati; phylum Actinomycetota; class Actinomycetes; order Micrococcales; family Micrococcaceae; genus Micrococcus; species Micrococcus sp. NPDC078436. The sequence continues at coordinate 26,484 of NZ_JBFBLX010000007.1, forward strand.
GCCGTACAGCGCCGCCCAGTCCGAGTAGCACCCGGCGTAGTACACGTTGGGCGCGCCCCAGCCGTTCAACAGGCACGGCGCCTTCTGCAGAAGGCTCACGACGGCGGCCAGCGCCACCAGCAGCCCGGCGAGGGCCGCGGGCGAGGCCCAGGATCCGGTCCCCCGGCCGGGGCCGTTCGCGGCCAGGCCCCCGGGGAGGGCGAACCGGCCCGCCTCGCGCCCGATGCGCGCCGCCGAGGCCGCCGCGTGTGCGCCCTCAGCGGAACGCGCGGCGGCGCCACGGCCCTGCTCGGAGGCCTCCCGGGAGGGCCCGGAGAGGGCATGCGTGGGCGGCTCGTCAGGGGTGGCGGCGTGCGCCGGGGCCGGGCTCATGCTCCCATCCTAGGAAGCGCGGAGGACACCTCGCCGCGCCCCCGTGCCCCCGTGCGTCGTAAACTGGGGGCGCTGTTCCCCCGGGACAGTGCGCCCGCGCACCGCCGCGCGGGCCCCTCGTGCGCGCCCGCCGCGCCGAGCATCCATCCCGGATCCGCTGAGGAGAGAACCTGACCGTGGCCAAGAACCCCATCCGCGTCGCCATCGCCGGCGTGGGCAACTGCGCAACGTCCCTGATCCAGGGCGTGGAGTACTACCGCGACGCCGCGCCCACGGACGCCGTGCCCGGCCTGATGCACGTGCAGTTCGGGGACTACCACGTCTCCGACCTGGAGTTCGTGGCCGCGTTCGACGTGGACGCGAAGAAGGTGGGCCTGGACCTCTCCGAGGCGATCCTCGCCTCCGAGAACAACACCATCAAGATCGCCGACGTCCCCCACGCCGACGTCACCGTGCAGCGCGGCCCCACCTTGGACGGCCTCGGCAAGTACTACCGCGAGACCATCGAGGAGTCGGACGCGGAGCCCGTGGACGTCGCCCAGGCGCTCAAGGACGCGAAGGTGGACGTGCTCGTCTGCTACCTGCCCGTGGGCTCGCAGCAGGCGGCCGAGCACTACGCGCAGGCCGCGATCGACGCCGGCGTCGCCTTCGTCAACGCCCTGCCCGTGTTCATCGCCGGCACCCCCGCGTGGGCCGAGAAGTTCACCGCGGCCGGCGTGCCGATCGTGGGCGACGACATCAAGTCCCAGATCGGCGCCACCATCACCCACCGTGTGATGGCCAAGCTCTTCCAGGACCGCGGCGTGACCCTGGACCGCACGTACCAGCTCAACGTCGGCGGCAACATGGACTTCAAGAACATGCTCGAGCGCGAGCGCCTCGAGTCCAAGAAGATCTCCAAGACGCAGGCCGTCACCTCCAACACCACCGCGAAGCTCGCGGCGGACGACGTGCACATCGGTCCCTCCGACTACGTGGCCTGGCTCGACGACCGCAAGTGGGCCTTCGTGCGCCTCGAGGGCCGCAACTTCGGCGACGCCCCCGTCAGCCTCGAGTACAAGCTCGAGGTGTGGGACTCCCCCAACTCGGCCGGCGTGATCATCGACGCCGTGCGCGCCGCGAAGATCGCCCTGGACCGCGGCATCGGCGGCCCGATCCTCTCGGCGTCCTCGTACTTCATGAAGTCCCCGCCGGTCCAGCACAACGACGACGAGGCCCGCGAGCTCGTCGAGGCGTTCATCCGCGGCGACATCGAGCGCTGACGGACCGCACGCCGCACTGGGCGCAGTACTGCCAGGCAACCCACCGGGTTGCCTGGCAGTACTGCGCCCAGCTCATCTGGGGGAGGCCCCGGTGACCCCGAGGCCTCCCCCCTCAGAAGAGCCCCGTCACCGTGCCGTCGTCGGCCACGTCCATGCGGTCGGCGGCCGGGGAGGCGGGCAGACCCGGCATCGTCATGACGGCACCGGTGAGCGCGACGACGAACCCGGCCCCCGTCTTCGCGGAGAGCTCGCGCACGGACACGGTGAACCCCTCGGGCGCGTTCAGGAGCGTGGGGTCGTCCGAGAACGAATACTGCGTCTTGGCCATGCACACCGGCAGGCGGTCCAGTCCACGAGCGCGCAGCTGCGCGAGCTGCCGCCGGGCCACGGGGCTCAGCTCCGCTCCGGCGCCCCCGTACACGCGGCGGACGACGGCCTGGATCCGCTCCTCCACCTCCATCCCCTCGGTCCACAGCCCGGTCACCGGCGGCGCGGGCTCGCCCGGGGCCGGCAGGTGCTCCCCCAGCAGGCGAGCCAGCTCGAGGGCGCCCTCGCCGCCGCCGCCCCACACGTCCGCGACGGCCACGGGCACGCCGTTCTCCACGCCCCACGCGCGCAGCACGTCGAGCTCGGCGTCGTCGTCCTGCGTGAACCGGTTCACGGCGACGACGACGGGCACCCCGTACGCGCGCATGTTCCCGACGTGCCGCTCGAGGTTCGCCAGGCCGGCCCGCAGGGCGTCCACGTGCTCGGCGCGCACGTCGGCGAGGCCCCGGCCCGAGCGCTCGGCCGCCTCGGCGATGCCCGCCTTCACGTCCGGCAGCGCGATCCCGGCCTGCAGCTTGAGCGCGCGCACCGTGGCGACGACGACGGCGGCCGCGGGCGGGAACCCGCCGGCCACGGCCGTGATGTCCATGAACTTCTGTCCGCCGAGGTCCGCGCCGAACCCGGCCTCCGTGACCACGAGGTCTCCGAGCCGGCGGGCCGTGCGCGTGGCGATCACGGAGTTCGCCCCGTGGGCGATGTTCGCGAAGGGGCCGCCGTGCACGAGCGCGGGCGTGCCGCCGAGCGTCTGCACGAGGTTCGGCTCGATCGCGTCCTTGAGCAGCACGGCCATGGCCCCCTGGGCACCGTTCGGGCCGATCTGGGAGGCGGTGACGGCCTCGCCGTCGTACGTGTAGCCCACCGTGATGCGGCCGAGGCGGGCCTTGAGGTCGGCCAGGTCCGCGGCGAGGCAGAAGACGGCCATGGTCTCGGTCGCCACGGTGATCTCGAAGCCGCCCTCGCGCGGCACGCCCTGCGTGCGGCCGCCCAGGCCCGTGACGACGTCGCGCAGCGTGCGGTCGTTCATGTCCAGGGCGCGCTTCAGGGCGATGGTCCGCGGGTCGATGCCCAGCGCGTTGCCCTGCTGCACGTGGTTGTCCACGAGGGCGCAGAGCAGGTTGTGCGCGGAGGTGATGGCGTGGAAGTCGCCGGTGAAGTGCAGGTTGATGTCCTCCATGGGCACCACCTGCGCGCGGCCGCCGCCCGTGGCGCCGCCCTTGATGCCGAACACCGGCCCGAGGGAGGGCTCGCGGAGCGCGACGACGGTGCGGGCTCCGGCGACGGCGGCCGGCGCGTCCGGCTGCTGCGCCAGGAGGTTGAGGCCGTCGGCCAGGCCCACGGTGACGGTGGTCTTGCCCTCGCCGGCCGGCGTCGGGCTGATGCCGGTGACGAGCACGACGCGGCCGCGCTCGGGGGCGGTCAGCGCGTGGACGTCCACCTTGGCCATGTGTCGGCCGTAGGGGATGAGCAGGTCCTCGGCGATCCCGGCCTCGGCCGCGATCTCGGCGATCGGACGGATCGGATGGGCGGCGGCGATCTCGGCGTCGTTCATGGGGCCGATCCTGCCACCTGGCCCTCGCGGGCCGCCGCCCCTCAGCCCTCCGCGCCCTCCTGGGCCTCCGGCTGCTCCGCCCACCAGCGGCGCAGCTCGGCCTCGGCCACATCCGCCTCATGCGGGCCCTCGTCGAGGCGCCACTCGAGCAGGTGCCGGTAGGCCCGCCCGACCACGGGGCCGGGGCGGAGGCCGAGCAGCGCCATGATCTGCTCGCCGTCCAGGTCCGGACGGACGGCCGCCATCTCCTCCGCCTCGGAGATCTCGGCGATGCGCCGCTCGAGGTCGTCGTACGCGTGGGCCAGGGTCTCGGCCTTGCGGCGGTTGCGCGTGGTCACGTCAGAGCGGGTCAGCGCGTGGAGACGCGGCAGGAGGTCCCCGGCGTCGTGCACGTAGCGGCGCACGGCGGAGTCGGTCCACCCGGCGTCCCCGTACCCGTAGAAGCGCATGTGCAGCTCCACGAGGCGGGCCACGGCCTTGGTGGTGTCGTTGTCGAACTTCAGGGCGCGCAGCCGCTTGCGCACCAGCTTGGCGCCCACGTTCTCGTGGTGCCGGAACGTCACGGCGCCGCCCTTCTCGAAGCGGCGCGTGGCGGGCTTGCCGACGTCGTGCAGCAGCGCGGCGAGGCGCAGGACGACGTCGGGCCGCTCCGGGGAGTACTCCGCCTCCAGCTGGGCGGCCTGCTCGAGCACCGTGAGGGAGTGGTCGTAGACGTCCTTGTGGCGGTGGTGCTCGTCCGTCTCCAGCTTCAGCGCGGGCAGCTCGGGCAGCACGTGCTCGGCCAGGCCGGTGCGGACCAGCAGGTCCAGCCCGCGCCGCGGGTGGGCGCCGCACACGAGCTTCACGAGCTCCTCCCGCACGCGCTCGGCGGAGATGATCGCGATGCGCTCGGCCATGGCCGTCATCGCGGCCTCCACCTCGGGCGCCACCTCGAAGCCGAGCTGGGAGGCGAAGCGGGCGGCGCGCAGCATGCGCAGCGGGTCGTCCGAGAAGGAGTCCTCGGGGGTGCCGGGGGTGCGCAGCGCGCCCGCGGCGAGGTCCCGCACGCCGCCGTGCGGGTCCACGAGAGCCATCTCGGGCAGGCGCAGGGCCATCGCGTTCACGGTGAAGTCGCGGCGGAAGAGGTCGTCCTCGAGGCTGTCCCCGAAGGCCACCTGCGGCTTGCGGCTCTCCGGGTCGTACTGCTCGGCGCGGTAGGTGGTCACCTCCAGCTGCCAGCCGCCCTTGCGGAAGCCGATCGTCCCGAACCGCCGGCCCACGTCCCACGTGGCGTCCGCCCAGCCGGCGCCCACGGCCTCGGCGGCGTCCGGGTCCGCGTCCGTGGTGAAGTCCAGGTCCCCCGAGTCCCGCCCCAGGAAGAGGTCGCGCACCGGGCCGCCCACGAGGGACAGCTCGTGCCCGGCGCCGGCGAACCTCTCCCCCAGCTCCACGACGACGGCGGGCAGGGAGGCGTCCGCGGGGAAGCCGGGGGGCAGTGCGAGGGAGTCGTGGCTCAGTTCCATGATGCCTACAAGGGTGCCAGACCCTCTCCGCCCCGGCTCCGCGCCCGCCGCGTTAGAGTTGTGGGCATGACCAGCCCCGATCCTTCTGCGCACCGGGGCGCCCCCCTGCCCTCCGCACTGGGGCTGCGACGACGTCGTCCCGAGCCCGTCCGAGCGGAGGCTCCCCCCGCCGTCGCGCCGCGGGCCCCCGGGGCGGCCGGACTGCCCACCGTCGAGGAGGTCTCCGCCGGCGGCATCGTGATCCGCGAGCACGAGGACGGCCTCGAGGTGGCCATCATCGCCCGGTACAACCGCGGCGGACGCCTCGAGTGGTGCCTGCCCAAGGGCCACCCCGAGGGCGCCGAGGACCACCGCCAGGCGGCCGTGCGCGAAGTCGAGGAGGAGACCGGGATCGCCGGGCACATCCTCGAGCCGCTGGGCTCCATCGACTACTGGTTCACCGTGTCCCGCCACCGCGTGCACAAGACCGTGCACCACTTCCTGCTGCGCGCGACCGGCGGCGAGCTGACCATCGAGAACGACCCGGACCACGAGGCCGTGGACGTGGCGTGGGTGCGCCTCGAGGACGTCGCGCGGCGCCTCTCCTTCGCCAACGAGCGCCGGATCGTGGACCTGGCGCGGCGGATCGTGGACCAGCACTTCCCCGCGGGCGGCGCCCGCGACCACCGCCCCTGAACCCCGGCCCCGAGCGCGGGGCCGCCTGAGAACGACGGGTGACCCCCATGAGCAGCAGACCCGCCCCGCGCCGCGCGCTGGAGACCGCCCCGGCCGCCACCCCCACCCAGGACGAGGTGACCGCCGAGGGGGCCGCGCAGACCGCCTCCCCCGGGGCGACGCCGTCGGCGGCCACCGAGGCCACGGCGCCCGCCGACGTCGTGCCGGAGGGCGAGCAGCGCGCCGCCCGCTCCACCGCGATCATGGCCGCGGGAACGCTCGTCTCCCGCGTGCTGGGCTTCGTGCGCACCATCCTGCTGGCGGTCGCGATCGGCTCGACCGCGCTCGTGGCGGACGTCTTCGAGTCCGCGAACACGATCCCCAACGTGATCTACATGCTGCTCGCGGGCGGCATCTTCAACGTGGTGCTCGTGCCCCAGCTGATCAAGCACGCGAAGGACGCCGACCGCGGCGCGGACTACACCTCGCGCCTCATGACCCTGGCGACCCTCGTGATGGCGGCGTTCACGGTGCTGCTGACTCTGGCCGCCGCGCCCCTCATGAGCACCCTCACCGCGGGCTGGTCCGAGCCGATGCTCGCGCTCGGCACGGTCCTGGCCGTCTGGACCCTGCCCCAGGTGTTCTTCTACGGGATGTACGCGATCGTGGGCCAGGTGCTCAACGCCCACGGGCGGTTCGGCGCGTATATGTGGGCGCCCGTGGTGAACAACGTGGTCGCGATCGCCACGATCGTCCTCTACCTCGTGATGTTCGGCCGCTACTCGGGCGGGGACCAGCTCGCGGAGTGGACCACCACGCAGACCATGGTGCTCGCCGGCGGCCACACCCTGGGCATCGTGGCGCAGGCGCTCATCCTGTTCCTGCCCCTGCGGAGGCTCGGCCTGGGCCTGCGCCCCACGTTCGGCTGGAAGGGCATGGGCCTGCGCTCCACGGGCAGGCTCGCGGGCTGGACCCTGCTGACCATGCTGGTCGGCAACGTGGTCAACCTGCTGTGCACCCGCATCGTCACCGGTGCGACGGCGGCCCGCGCGGACGCCTCCGCCCGCATCCCCGGCACGGAGGGCTGGTCCGACGCCTTCGCGCAGGCCGCGGTGCCCGGGCTCCAGGCGTACAACGTGGGCATGCTGATCGCGATCCTGCCGCACTCGGTGTTCGTGATCTCCCTGGCCACCGTGCTCTTCAACCGGCTCACCCGCGCCGTGGGCAGGGGCGACGACGGGGCCGTCCGCGACTCCCTGCGCTCCGGCCTGCGGGCGTTCACGGTGCCGCTGCTCTTCGCCGTGGGCCTCTACGTGGTGCTCGCCGGGCCCCTGGGCCGCATCTTCGGCTCCTCCGCGGACACCGCGCTGGCCTCCGGCGTGGCGATCGGCCAGATCCTCCTCATCCTGGCCGCGGGCCTGCCGTTCCGCTCCGCGAGCTTCTACCTGCTGCGCAGCTTCTACGCGGCCGAGGACGCCCGGACGCCCATGGTCATCCAGGTGACCTCCGCCCTCGGGATGCTGGTGCTCGCGTACGCCGGCGCCTGGGTGCTCCCGGCCTGGTCGTTCGGCCACTGGGTGGCCGCCGTCGGCACGCTCTCCTACGTCTACCAGTTCGTGGTCGCCCACGTGCTGACGGTGCGGCGCATCGGCGACTACGGCCTGGCCTCCGTGGTGGCCGCGCACGCGCAGACCGGCCTGGCGGCCCTCGTGGCCGCGGTGCCGGGCGCGGCGGTGGTGTGGCTGCTCGGCGGCTACGACGGCGGCTACGCGTGGGACTCCATCCTGACGGCGCTGCTCACCTGCGCACTGACAGGCGCCGCGATGGCCCCCGTCTACCTGATGGTGCTGCGGGCCCTGCGCTTCCCCGAGCTCGACGACGCGCTGCGGCCGATCGTCAGCCGCGTGCCGGCCCTGGGCCGCGTGCTCGGCTCCCGTTCCCCCTCCGCCCGCTGACCCCGCCCCCGACCCGCCGTGGCGGGCCCCGCCCCAGTATCATCGGGATTCGTCCCCGTCGTCAGGAGAAGACCCCGTGACCCAGCCCCTCGCCGTCGGTTCCGTCCTGGGCGGCCGCTACCGCATCACCGAGCACCTGGTCACGTCCGCGGACCAGAACCTCGTGTTCCTCGGCGCCGACCAGGTCCTCAACCGACGCGTCACCATCCTGGTGGCCTCAAGGGAGGACGCGGCCCAGGTGGCCACCTCCGCACGCGAGCTGGCCACGGGTGAGCGCCAGGACGACGTCCAGGTCCTGGACCTGGGGCTCAGCGAGGGGCGGACCTACCTGATCGCCGGCGGCGGGCCCGACCCGGACGTCCTGCTGGGCCTGGCCTACCCCCAGGAGGTGTTCGTCGAGCCGTTCCAGACCGACACCCTGGGCTCAGAGATCTTCGGCGAGGCGCGCCGGGGCGAGGCGCACCGCTACGAGGACGACGAGGACTACTACTCCGACCTCGACCGGCAGCTGCGCGCCGACGAGGAGCAGTCGCGGCGCCGCCCGGGCATCCTGAACCGCATCTCGGACCGCCTCACCGAGCGGATCCGCCCCGCGGACGGCACCGCGGCCAAGGCCGCCGCGGCGGCCTCCGCCCTCGCCGCCGCCGACGCCGCCACGCGCGCCCGCGTCGAGGAGGTCAAGGCCCGTGAGGAGCGCGAGGCCTCGGAGCAGGCCGGCGCCCAGCAGGCTGAGCTGAGGCCGCGGGACGAGCTCACGCAGGAACCCGATCCCACGGAGTCCGTCGCCGTCGTCCAGGCGGACGGCGCCACCGACGCCCCGACGGCGAACGAGGCCGCCGACGCCCCGACCGAGACCCAGGCCGACGCGTCCGAGACCCTCGAGGATGCCGCGGCCACGCCGTCCACGGAGACTCGCGCACCCGCTCCGACGCACCCCGAGGAGCCGTCGGCTGACACCGCGGCCTCCTGGCGGGCCGACGTCGCCGCGGCCACGGTGGCCGCCACCGGCGCCGAGCCGGCGCCGCGCACCCGTCCCGCGCCCCGCCGCGCGCTGCCCGCCTTCACGCCGCTGAGCACCACCCCGGGCACGGAGGGCGGGGAGACGCCCGCAGCGTCGTCCGGGGAGTCCCCCGACGCGTCCCGCGCCCCGCTGACCCCCATCGCTCCCCTGGCCCCCGACGCCCTGCCGCGCGCCGCGGAGGCGGCGGCGCGCCCCGCCGTCGCCCCCGTCCCCGACCACGTCCACGACGCCGAGGCCGGCTCCCGCGCCGAGGCCCCGGAGGGCTCGGGCGGACGGTCGAAGTGGCTGCTGCCCCTGCTGATCCTCCTGGGCCTGCTGGCCGCGGTGGCCCTGGGCTTCCTGCTGCTGAACCAGAACCTGCGCGCCGTGCCGGCGGCGGAGAGCTCCTCCCCCGCCGCACCCCCGGCGGCCTCGTCGTCCCCGGCCTCCTCCCCCGCGGAAACGGCCACCAGCCCGGCCGAGTCCGAGACGCAGTCCCCGGCCGAGTCCGCGGCCCCGGCGGCGAGCTCCCCCGCCGCGACCGGGGACGCGTCGTCGTCGGAGACGGCCCCCGCCGGGCGCCCCCGCGCCGCGGGCGTGGCCCGGTCCGTCCCGGACATGCCGAGCCTGGAGGACGCCCACGACGGCGAGCTGGGCAGCCTCGTGGACGGCGACACGTCCACGGCCTGGCAGAGCTACACCTACACGCGCCCCAACTTCGGCGGCTATGTGGCCTCGATGGACCTCGCGGTCGCCCTCGAGGAGCCGGCCCGGGTGAACGAGGTCGTGGTCGACCACGCCGGCGGCTCCGGCGGTGCGTTCACGGTGCTCCTGGCGGACTCCCCCGACGGGGAGAACGCCCGCGAGGTCGGCCAGGGGACCTTCGACGCCGACCGCGCCGTGGTCCCGGTGGAAGCCGACGACGCGGCGGCCGGCCACGTGATCCTCCGCGTCACCTCCCTGCCCCGCCTGGAGGCCGGGGGCGGCGAGCGCCCGTACGGACTGCGCCTGACGGAGGTCACCGTCCGCTGAGCCGTCCCACGCGGGGCGTCGGGAACCACCCGGGGCGCCCGCGGGCGGAATACCCGGGGCGCGGCCGGCTGTTGTGCCGGGTGAGCGTCCGTCATCCCGACCCCACCTGGAGGAACCCCCGTGGCACCCACCGATCAGGACCCGAGCGTCCGCAACGTCGCCATCATCGGCTCCGGCCCGGCCGGCTACACCGCCGCGATCTACACCGCGCGCGCCCACCTGGAGCCCGTGCTGCTGGCCGGCTCGGTGACGGCCGGCGGCGAGCTGATGAACACCACCGAGGTGGAGAACTTCCCCGGCTTCCCGGAGGGCATCCAGGGCCCGGAGCTGATGGCCAACCTCGAAGCCCAGGCCCGCCGCTTCGAGACGGAGGTGCGCTACGACGACGTCGTGGAGGCCGACCTCACCGCCACCCCCAAGGTGCTCACCCTGGGCGACGGCACGCGGATCAGCGCCCACGCCGTCATCATGACGACCGGCTCGGCCTACCGCGAGCTGGGCGTGGAGGGCGAGAAGCGCCTCTCCGGTCACGGTGTGAGCTGGTGCGCCACGTGCGACGGCTTCTTCTTCCGCGACCAGCACATCGCCGTGGTGGGCGGCGGCGACTCCGCGATGGAGGAGGCCCTCTTCCTCACCAAGTTCGCCTCCAAGGTCACCGTCCTGGTCCGGAAGGACTCGCTGCGGGCCTCGAAGATCATGGCGCGCCGCGCCGAGGAGAACGAGAAGATCGAGTTCCGCTGGAACACCGAGGTCGTCGAACTCGTGGGCGCGGACAAGCTCGAGTCGGTGCGCCTGCGGGACACCGCGACCGGCGAGGAGTCGACCCTGGACGTCACCGGCCTGTTCGTGGCGATCGGCCACGATCCGCGCACCGACCTGGTGCAGGGCCAGCTCGAGCTCACCGAGCACGGCACGATCCGCATCGACCACCCGTCCTCCCGCACGTCGGTGCCCGGCGTCTTCGCGGCCGGCGACGTCACCGATCACAGCTACCGCCAGGCCATCACCGCGGCCGGCTCCGGCTGCGTGGCCGCCCAGGACGTCGAGCACTACCTGGCCACCGTCGCGGACGTGGAGGAGGCCGCCCCGGCCGAGCCGGCCTCCGACAGCGTGCCGGCATGACCGTCTGACGTTTGACCCGTGAGATCTGCGGGACTGCGTCACCCTCGTACCAAAGAACGACCCTGAACCCGTCTCGAACCGAAAACCAGGAGGCTCCCATGAGCACCATCACCGTCACCGATGCCGACTTCCAGCAGAAGGTCCTCGACTCCGAGCTCCCCGTCCTCGTGGACTTCTGGGCGGAGTGGTGCGGCCCGTGCCGCATGCTCGGCCCCGTCCTCGAGGAGATGTCCGACGACTACGAGGGCAAGGTCGTCATCGCCAAGGTGAACGTGGACGAGAACCCGGCCTCGGCCGCCCAGTACGGCGTGACCTCGATCCCGCTGGTCCTCGGATTCCAGGGCGGCCAGAAGGTCGCCGAGTCCGTGGGCGCCAAGCCCAAGGCGGCGCTGGAGAAGGAGTTCTCCGCGCTGCTGGGCTGATCAGTTCCCCTGACTCACGCAGCAGGGCCCCCTCCAGACGGAGGGGGCCCTGCTGTGTCCGCGGACGCGGACCGATGCGCGGTGTGCGGGGTCAGCGGTGTGCGGGGTCAGCGGGAGGTGTCTCCCTGGATGACGTCCATGATCCGGTTCAGATCGTCCACCGAGGCGAAGTCGATCGCGATCCGGCCCTTCCGCGCGCCCAGCGTGATCTTCACGTTCGTGTCGAGCCGCGAGGTCAGCGCCGTGGCGAAGTGGTCCAGCCGCTCGTGGTGGGCGCTCTCCCCTCGCGTGCGTCGCGCCGCGGGGCCGGGGCGAACCGTGCCCTGGAGCTGGGTGACAGCCTCCTCGGTGGCACGCACAGAGAGCCCGTCGGCCACGATCCGCTGAGCGAGGCGCTCCATCTCCGCCGGATCGGTGAGGCCCAGCAGAGCGCGGGCGTGGCCCGCGGAGAGTGCTCCCGCGGCCACCCGACGCTGCACCAGGGGAGGCAGGCGAAGCAGGCGCATGGTGTTCGAGATCTGCGGCCGGGAGCGGCCGATCCGCTGCGAGAGCTCGTCCTGGGTGCAGGCGAAGTCCTCCATGAGCTGCTGATACGCGGCAGCCTCTTCGAGAGGATTCAGCTGGGATCGGTGGAGGTTCTCGAGGAGCGCGTCTCGCAGCAGGTCCTGATCCGGGGTGTGCCGGACGATGGCGGGAATGGTCTCGAGCCCGGCCAGCTGGGTGGCCCGCCAGCGGCGCTCACCCATGATGAGCTCGTACGGCACGGCTCCGGAGACCTCACGGACCACCACCGGCTGCAGCACGCCCACCTCGCGGATGGAGGTGACGAGCTCCGCCATGTGCTCCTCGTCGAACACCTCACGCGGCTGCCGCGGGTTCGGCTGGATGTCCCCCACGGGGATCTCCCGCAGCACGGCGATGCTCGTGGGGACGGTGCCCTCGCTCTGCGGTGCAGGACGGGCGGCAGTGGCGCGCCCGGCGGCTGGAGCGGTCGTCTCAGGCTGAGCGGGCGGAGCTTCCGTGGTCGTGGCGCCCGTCGCTCCGGCATCGGCCGGCTTCGTCCCGGTGTCCGCTCGTCCGGGCCTCTTCTTCGCCGGGGCCTTCACCGTGGGCATGACCGGCCGGCCGCCCCGCGGGGCCTGTCGAGAGACAGGCTCATCGGAGGGCGCCGCTGGGGTGTTCTCGACGGCTGCGGATGCCTCTCCCGAAGACTCGGGCTCGGCGGGAGAGGAGAAGAAGACGTCCACGGGGCGCGGTCCTGCGGCTCCCCCGCTCTTCTGTGCGGTGCCGGCCTTGGACTGCGGAGCATCGTCCGTGGAAGGGGCGGCCTTCGTCTTGCCCCCGGTGCCGGCTTCGCTGTCTGCCTTGTCCGCAGGGCGCGACTTCTGAGCGTTCTTCGTCTTCGGCGTGGCGGCCGAGGCGTCCTTGCCGGCCTTCATGTCGCGTGCCTGCTCGACGGGAGCGAGAGTGGCCTCCTCCCCCGCCTCGGTCTGCTCGATCTCCGGCTCGGCGGTGCTCTGGATCAATGCTCCAAGGCCTCGGCCGAGGCCTCCGCGGCGGCTGGTCTTCACGGGTCCTCCTGGCGAGTGGGGTGGTCGAGGTCAGTCTATGCGCGGCTCTCGCTCTCGGTTGCTCCCTGTTCCTTTCTGCCGCAGCCGCGTTGCGGCAGGAACGACGCCAGCGAGGACGGCCGTCATGGGGTGGCATGTTCCCCGGCGGCTCTGAGGGTCTGTCGTTTCACGTGAAACATCCGCGCGCCCTGAGGCAGTCGTCTCATGGTTGTCAGTTATCAAGGTTCGCACTGACCCGACAGGTGTGCGCTCACGAGGCCCTGTCCCATCCGAAACCGCCTCGCAATCGTGTGGTCAGAGCGGCGGCGTTTCACGTGAAACACCACCCACACCCTTCGACCGCAGGGGAGATTCAGAACTCCGGGGCTATCGACGTACACGCTCGGCTGAGGCCCCGCTCCCGTACAGAGACTCGTTTCAACAAGCAGAAGAGCCTGTATCGGAGTTCTTCAGATGTGCTTCGGCCGCTGAGGTCCAGATGTGCCGATGCGGCCCTCAGCTGACGGCCTTACAACCCGTGCCAAGTATTCAGTGACCAGTGCCCAGTGCCTAGTGCGCAGTGCCCAACTTCGAACATGGCACATGACTCCCCGCTCCCGCAATTGACGGCCGCGCCGATGACCTACGCCGTAGAGAAGTCCGATCCCGTCCATCTGCGGGGATCCACTCCGCCCTAGGTGCCGAGACGAAACGCTCCACGTTTCACGTGAAACATGTGAGGCCAGCTGTATCACAGATGCGGTCGTCAGGCAGTTATTCCGACTCTTGGGCTACGGGCGGACGCGCGCATGGACAACCACCGGCACGTGCCGATGCCTCCGCCCCTCGCGGCCCGACGCTAGCGCCCACCTATGCGCCCGGGAGAGGAGGGCTGTCTTCTGCGGAGTGTCGTATCCGGAAGACCACTTCAGGGCGCACCCTTCCGCCTGCGTCAGGCCCAGAGGGAGAGCAGAGACTTCACTCAAGGTTCGCCGGATAATCCTCAAATGCATCTCTCAAGGATGGCGATCAGGGTACTCGGAAGTGCTTCAGAACCACGGGCCACAGAGTGCGCGAGGTCGAATCGCCCCCTGTTTCACGTGAAACACGGCTGAGGCAGCTGGGCGTCGCCTTCGCTCACCCGTTGCGTGCGTCCTTCTCCGTCCCCGCTCACGCCGGGGCCGCAGGTGAACTAGACGGTGCAGGTGTCCTTCCCGATGGGGGAGCGGTCCGTCCAGAAGCGAGGTGCCACCCGGCCAGCACCGCTCTCCCAGAACGGCACAGCACGCCAGGGTACGTCCCCGTGTATACAGTTCCCGGCTCAGCCATTGAGCGCTCGCCTTTCCCGGCGAGAGGAGTCTGAGGGAAATCACATCCCTTCTGCCTCTGAATTCGCCACGGGAAACAGCGGGGACAAGGGGTGCAGGGGGCCCGTGCTCGGAGGATGCCCGAGCATCTCAGCCGCATTCCACCGTTCACTTCGTCCCTCAGACCGCAGCTGGCAGCTCGCAATCCACAGACCGGTGCCTCGTGCCCACCGCGATGTCCACAAGCGAGAGAGTCACAAGAGGCCCCGTTATCCACACGGAGGTCTTTCATAGACCGCAATTGACCTGTGTGCCAGCAGACCGCTGTCTTCGTTGTCCACAGGAGTTCTCCACATATCAACAGCGGATCCTCCTCCTGCTCCCCGGGGCTCCACGGTCATCTACGCTCCCTTATCCCCTGCGCGGTCGCCTGGGATCGACCCGCGGCGCTGGGGGAATGGGCAAGTGGCGAGCGGGGTCTCCGCGGGGATGGCGCGCCCAGCACCGCTCGTATGCACTGAGGTCCGTCGCACGCGTGGACCCCGTCGCTGTCCGCACAGAGGCGGCACCGCCTGGGGGAGAGGCCCCGACGCCGGCGCCGACTGCTCGTTGCAGAGTGGCCCATGCCTGGGGAGGCGTCCCGCGCCAGATAGGCACGCCTCGAACACCCCGCCGCACCGGGCCCGCGGCCCCGACCGGCACCCACCGGCCCGGGCCCGCACAGTCCCCTCCCGCGGAGGGTCGACCATCGAGGATGCCTCACGCGCGGTTTCACGTGAAACGGCGGCGCCCGCAGGCGCCGCCGTTGCTCCTCCTGCCCTGCACGATCCGGGCAAACATCAATTCATCGCGTTCGATGTCACGCGGGCCGACCCGTCACAGAGGCGTCGGAGCACCTCGCCCGGCGATCTCGACCGCCGCCTCCCGATACGCCACCGCACCCGCAGACGTCGGGTCGTACGTGAGCACCGTCTGCTGATAGCTCGGGGCCTCGGAGATGCGCACGTTGCGGGGGATGGCGGTCTGGAGCAGCTGCTGGGGGAAGTGGGCCCGGACCTCTTCGGCGACCTGGACCGCCAGGTTGGTCCGCGCGTCGAACATCGTGAGGAGGATGGTCGTGACCTGCAGCCTGCTGTTCAGGTGCTTCTGGATCATCTGCACGTTCTTCAGCAGCTGCGAGAGGCCCTCCAGGGCGTAGTACTCGGCCTGGATGGGGATGAGCACCTCCTCGGCGGCCACGAACGCGTTCACGGTCAGCAGGCCCAGCGAGGGCGGGCAGTCGATGAACACGTAGTCCAGCCGCTCCTGGCCCTGCTCGGCGCGCCATGCCACGTAGCGCTCGAAGGCACGGGAGAGGCGCTGCTCGCGGGCCACGAGGGAGACCAGCTCGATCTCGGCGCCGGCGAGCTCGATGGTCGCGGGAACCACCTGCAGCCCGTCGACGTCGGGCGCGTCCTGCACGACGTCCTGGATCTCCATCTCGTCGAGCAGCACGTCATACACGGAGGGGACGTCCCCGGCATGGGGGATGTTCAGCGCAGTCGACGCATTGCCCTGCGGGTCGATGTCGATCACCAGCACGCGCATCCCGGCCCGCGCCAGGGCGGCGGCCAGGTTCACCGTGGTGGTCGTCTTGCCGACGCCACCCTTCTGGTTGGACGTGGTGATCACCCGCGTCCGCTCCGGGCGCGCCAGTCGGCGCGCCTTCGGACGGGCGGCCTCCTCGGCGCCCGACTTCTCGGGGGGCCGTCCGGACCACTTCTGGCGCAGGGCCTTCCAGGCCCCACCCCGGCTCTCCTGCTCCTGCGCCATGCGGCTCTTCCTTCCGTGAGGCGGGTACGACGTCGTCGACGGGGATCCGCGCCGGCCCCTCCCGGGGGAGGGGAGGGTCAGCGGGGGCGTCGGGCGGCCACGCGCACCACCGTGGTGGTCTCGGGGAGCAGCCCCTCGCCCAGCGTGAGGATCTCCGGTTCAGCTCCACCATACGTGCGGAGCACTTTCCGGGCCGCGCGGATCTCCTCGGGCGCGGAGCGTCCCTTGATGGCCAGCAGCTCGCCCTCCCCGCGCAGCAGGGGCATGGTCAGGGGCAAAAGGTTCTTCATGGCTGTCACAGCGCGCGCGGTCACGACGTCGGCGCTGACCTCGCCCACCACCTGCTCCGCACGGGCACGGACCACGTCCACGTTCCCCAGGCCCAGGTCCTCGACCACCATGTCCAGCCACTCGACACGCCGCTCGAGGGGCTCGATGAGCACGAACCGGCAGTCCGGGCGAGCCAGCGCGAGGCAGAGCCCGGGCAGCCCGGCGCCCGAGCCGACGTCGGCCACATGCGCGTCCCGGGGCAGCAGCTCCGCGACGACGGCGCAGTTGAGCACGTGCCGCTCCCACAGCCGCGGCGCCTCGCGCGGGCCGATCAGGCCCCACTCGATGCCGGTGTCCGCGAGGTGGGCCACGTAGCGCTCCGCGAGGGGCAGAGCGTCCCCGAACAGCTGACGGGCGGGCCCGGCCAGCTCGGCGGTGAGCGGCGGGGCCGGCTGGCCCTCGGGCGCGGGTCGTTCCCCGCGCTCACCCGGGCGCAGCCCGGGCCGCTCCTCGTAGGACGGCGTCGGCGACTCAGGCATCGGCGGACACGACGACGTGGCGCCCAGCGCCCTCGCCGTCCGACTCGGAGGTCAGGGCCGCCTCGGCCACCACGTCGTGCACGATCTTGCGCTCGTAGGCGCCCATGGGCTCCAGGCGCACCGGGCCCTCGCCGTCACGCACGCGCGCGACGGCGTCGGCGGCCAGCGCGCGCACCTCGGCGTCCCGGCGCCGACGGTGCCCGCAGATGTCCAGGATGAGGCGGGAGCGGTGCCCCGTGGACGTCAGCACGGCCAGGCGCGCCAGCTCCTGCAGCGCCTCGAGGGCGCGGCCGTCCTGGCCCACCAGGGCCGCCAGGCGCTCGTCGTCCTCCTCGGACACCACGGAGACGTAGGTCCGGCCGTCGCGCACCTCGATGTCGATGTCCCCGTCGAGGTCGGCGATGTCCAGCAGCTCCTCGATGTAGTCGGCCGCCACCTCGCCCTCCTCCTCGAGGCGGCGCAGGCCGTCCTCCTCGGGTGCCTCGTCCGCGCCGGGAGCGGCGCCGTCGTCGGGCACTGCACCTCCCTCCGGAAGGCGGACGTCCTCCTCGACGGCGGGATCCTGTGCGGGCACGGTCACTTCCTCCTCCGGTTCTTGCGCTGCGGCTGCACGCGCTGACCCGGGCGGAGCGGCTCACCGTTGAGCACGGTGCCGGCGGACGCACCCGAGGTGTGCGCGGAGGACGAGGCGGCCGGGGCCTCGGTGACCTTCTTGCCGACGGGAGGCAGGCCCTTGGCGGCGCGGCGCTCGTTGAGCTCCTGCTCGGCGATCGAGCCGGGGGTGGGGTTGTTGCGGATGATCCACCACTGCTGGCCCACGGCCCAGAAGTTGGAGTACGTCCAGTAGAGAAGCACGCCGATGGGGAAGTTGATGCCGCCGATGCCGAAGATCAGGGGCATCGCGTAGAGCATGATCTGCTGCGTCTGGGCCATGGGACCGGTCAGCGCGGTCTGGCTCATGTTCTTGGACATGAGCATCTTCTGCATGTAGAACATGGAGCCGCTCATGAGCAGGATGAGGACCAGCGCCACGATGAGCACGGGCAGGCCGCCGTCCTGGCCGAACGAGCGCATGAAGGTGTCCGACATGCGGGCGCCGAAGATCGTGGAGCCCTCGAAGGAGCGGATCTGGTCCGCGGAGAGCGCGTCCATGCCCTGGCCCTGCTCGGCGGCGGTCCGCGCGCCGATGAGCACCTGGTAGAGGGCGAAGAAGAACGGCATCTGCACCAGCAGCGGGAGGCACGCGGCGAACGGGTTCGCCTTGTGCTCCTTCATGAGGGCCTGCTGCTCGAGCGCCATGGCCTGGCGGGAGAGCTGGTCCTTCTTGCCCTTGTACTTGGCCTGCAGCTTCTGTAGCTCGGGCTGGATGGCCTGCATGGAGCGCTGGGCGTTGATCTGCTTGACGAACAGCGGGATCAGCAGGGTGCGGATCAGCACCACCAGCAGGAGGATGGACAGCGCCCACGTCCAGCCGGAGTCGGAGGGCATGCCCACCGTCTCCAGCAGGGTGTGGAACGCCCCGAGGATCCAGGACATGAGCCAGCGGAACGGGGCGAGGATGGCTTCGAACATGGGGGTCAATCCTCCGGCTGAGGGTCGGGTGGGACGGGAGGGTGGTTCAGGGAGATGATCCGGGGCTGCCGGCCCGGCGGCCACACGCGTCGGCCTGGCGGCACGGGGTCCACCCCGCCGTCCGCCCACGGGTGGCAGCTGGCGATCCGACGAGCGGTGAGCAGACTCCCCTTCGCGGCCCCGTGCACGTGGACGGCCTCGAGGCCGTAGGCGGAGCAGCTGGGGAAGTACCGGCACACCTGCCCGTACAGGGGCGAGACGGCGAACCGCCAGGCCATGATGACCCACGCGAACAGCGTGGAGGGCAGGGCGCGGAGGGGTCCCCATTCCCGCGCGGGCTCGCGCACCGTGAACGGTGAGGAGGCGGTGGCCATCAGGCCTCCTTCGCGAGGGGCGGCGGCGGGGGGAGGGGAGAGGGGTCCGCGGTCAGGCCGCGGGTGCGCAGCGCCTTGGCGAGGGCGCTGCTCACGTCTCGGCGCAGCGTGGCGTGGTCTGCGTCGGCCGCGGCGGGCAGGGCCCGCACCTGGACGAGCACGGGCAGCCCCCGAAGGGCCGGGGTCTCGAACTCGTGGCGGACGATGTCCCGCAGGCGGCGCTTGACGCGGTTGCGGACGACCGCGTTCCCCACGGACTTGGAGACGACGAACCCGGCCCGCGGTCGCTGAGGCGTGCTCAGCGTCGAGGGCCGGGTCGGCGCAGGGTCCAGGGCGAGGGACACCACGACGCTCCGACGGCCGACCCGGGTGCCGGTGCGGCCGATGTGGCGGAACTCCGCGGGGGTCCGGACGCGCCGGTCTCGGGGCAGCACGGCGCGCGTCAGCCCTGGAGGCGCCTGATCAGGCGGACAGCTCCGCGCGGTTCTTGCCGCGGCGGGCGGAGAGGATGGCGCGGCCGGCGCGGGTGCGCATGCGGGCGCGGAAGCCGTGCTTGCGGGCGCGGCGGCGGTTGTTGGGCTGGAAGGTGCGCTTGCTCACTGTGATCACTCCACGACGTGTTGTGTGTGCCTGCGACCGCCGACCTGAACAGGTGAACCAGGGGGATGGACCGGTGAGGCTCTGACATGAAATCCCCGGCGGGCACGATGGATCGACAGCCCGGGGGACCAGGCAACTCTAGTTCCCACGGACGCGCGGGTCAAACGGGTGCGCGGGCGAGCCCGGGCGCGCGGGGCGGGCGGGCGGGGTCGTCCACAGGAGGATAAGGGTTGTCCACCGACTGTGCACAACCCTGTGGACAGTCGCTAGACTCCCCTCACCGAGTCCGATGGACGCCGTTCGCCGCAGTCTCCTCACCTTTGGTGGGCTGCCCCAGGAAAGGAAGTCTCCGTGGTGGCAGATCAGGCCGTGCTGACGTCGTGGCGCTCCGTCGTGAGCACGCTGGAGGACGACGCGCGGGTCAGCGCGCGTCTCATGGGCTACGTCTACCTGGCCCAGCCGCAGGGGCAGATCGGCAACACCCTCCTGCTGGCGGTGCCCAACGAGACCACCCGCGAGACGCTCCAGAGCGCCCAGGTGGCCGAGGCCCTGACGGACGCCCTCACCGCGGTGTTCCGCGAGGAGATCCTGCTCGCCATCTCCATCGACGCGAACCTGCAGCCGCCCCGCACCCCCGAGCCGGAGGCCCGCCGCTCCGCCCTCGCCGGCGAGCCCGTGAGCGCCGAGCCGACCCCGGACCCCGACTCCCGGCCCGGCCGTCGCGCGGTCGCCGCCGAGCTCCCCGGCTTCGAGCGTCGCCAGGAGGACCCCGCGCCCGAGGCCCCGGCCCCGGGCGGTCCCGCCGCCGGCGCGCCCACGCCGGCGCCGCCGTCGACCTCGGCCGAGACGA
Source organism: Micrococcus sp. NPDC078436 (assembly GCF_040702705.1). NCBI lineage: Bacteria > Bacillati > Actinomycetota > Actinomycetes > Micrococcales > Micrococcaceae > Micrococcus > Micrococcus sp. NPDC078436. The sequence goes on from NZ_JBFBLX010000007.1 coordinate 46,555, forward strand.
GCCGCCTCAACGAGCGCTACCACTTCGAGACGTTCGTGATCGGCTCCTCCAACCGCTTCGCCCACGCCGCGGCGAACGCCGTGGCGGAGGCGCCGGCGAAGGCCTACAACCCGCTCTTCATCTACGGCGAGTCCGGACTGGGCAAGACGCACCTGCTGCACGCGATCGGGCACTACGCCCGCCGCCTCTACCCGGGCCTGCGCGTGCGCTACGTGAACTCCGAGGAGTTCACCAACGACTTCATCAACTCCATCCGCCATGACGAGGGCGCCTCGTTCAAGCAGCTCTACCGCAACGTGGACATCCTGCTGATCGACGACATCCAGTTCCTGGCGGACAAGGAAGCGACCGTGGAGGAGTTCTTCCACACCTTCAACACGCTCTACAACAACAACAAGCAGGTGGTCATCACCTCGGACCTGCCGCCCAAGCAGCTCTCCGGGTTCGAGGACCGCCTGCGCTCCCGCTTCGAGTGGGGCCTGATCACGGACATCCAGCCGCCGGACCTGGAGACCCGCATCGCGATCCTGCGCAAGAAGGCGGAGGCCGAGGGGCTCGTGGCCCCGCCGGAGGCCCTCGAGTACATCGCCTCCCGCATCTCCACCAACATCCGCGAGCTCGAGGGCGCCCTCATCCGCGTGACGGCGTTCGCCTCGCTGAACCGTCAGCCGGTGGACATCGAGCTGGCCGAGCACGTCCTCAAGGACCTCATCACGGACGACTCGGCGCAGGAGATCACGCCGGAGCTGATCCTCCACGCGACGGGGGAGTACTTCAACCTCACCCTCGAGGAGCTGACCAGCAAGTCCCGCACGCGCACGCTCGTGACGGCGCGCCAGATCGCCATGTACCTGCTGCGCGAGCTGACCGAGATGTCCCTGCCGAAGATCGGCCAGGAGCTCGGCGGACGCGACCACACCACCGTGATGCACGCGGACCGCAAGATCCGCGAGCTCATGGCCGAGCGTCGCACGATCTACAACCAGGTGACCGAGCTCACCAACGAGATCAAGCGCAAGCAGCGCGGCGCCTGAGGGACGTCCGATCCCCTTCAACCGGAGCCTGAGACTCCATCCACATTGTCCACCACTGTGGACAACCCTGTGGAGAAGCGCCCCCGCTGTGGACAACGCGCGCCCCGTCCCCGCGGGATCCCCGCGCCGATTCCGAGCAGTCCACACCCCTGGGGACGGTGGCCGCGCACAGGGTGGGGAGCCGGCCTCGAGCGAGGAGTTCTCCACCGTCATCCACAGGCGTCCACAGGCGTGAACCGCATGATTCCGCGGATCCAGCGAGCTGTGGACAAGGTCTGTGGACAGAACTGTGGACGGCCGGAGGACAAACGGTGCAGCGCACCGCACAACCTCCCACACCCCTGTGGACGACGTCGGTGGGCTGCGATCGGCTCATCCACCGGCCGTGCACACCCCCGACGGGACGGAATCCCCACGCCCCCCACAGCGAGATCGGCGGCCTGACGCCGCACATCGTGGTTGTCCACAGAATCCACACGTGCTATTACCCCTACTGACCCTTCCGTAGAGATCCTGTCAAGCAACATCAAGGCTCCCTGCGCCACGCCCCGCTCCCGGCCCCTGCCGGGCCCCTGAATGACACGTCCTCGGCAGCCCTCCACAGAGCGGGGGTGAACTGACACCGCCCGCGCCGAGCGCCTATGCTGACGTTCACGTGACGGCTCGCCGAACCGCGGTCCCGCACCGCACGCCCGAGTCCGTCACCGCCGAGGCCTCCCATCCCCTCCGCCGGCGCTCGCGCCGAAGAGGGACGGGTCTCCCATGACCGACGTCCCCGCCAGAGAGGCAGTGCAGAGCTCGTGAAGTTCACCGTCGAACGCGACATCCTCAGCGACGCCGTCTCCTGGACCGCCCGCTCGCTCTCCCCGCGGCCCCCCGTTCCGGTGCTCTCCGGCCTGCTCCTCACGGCGGAGAACGGCCTGGTCTCCCTGGCCAGCTTCGACTACGAGACCTCGGCACGCCTGGAGATCGAGGCAGACGTGGAGGCCGAGGGCCAGGTCCTCGTGTCCGGGCGCCTGCTGAACGACATCGTCCGCTCGCTGCCCGCCGCCCCCGTCACGGTGGAGCTCGACGGCGGCAAGGTCGTGGTGACGTGCCGCTCCTCCCGCTTCGCCCTGGCCACCATGCCGGTGGGCGACTACCCCGCGCTCCCGGAGCTGCCGACGGCCGTCGGCACCGTGGACGGCGCGGCCTTCGCGCACGCCGTGGCGCAGGTGACCGTGGCCGCCTCCAAGGACGACACACTCCCGATCCTCACCGCCGTGAAGGTCGAGATCGACGGCGACACCATGACGTTCCTGGCCACGGACCGCTACCGGCTGGCCATGAAGGAGATCCGCTGGACCCCCGCCGACCCCTCGATCTCCACCTCGCTGCTGGTCAAGTCACGCACCCTCACCGAGGTGGCCAAGTCCCTCGGGGGCGGCGGCGACCTCGAGATCATGGTCAGCGAGAAGGTGGACCTCGTGGGCTTCGCCTCCGGCGGCCGCCGCACCACCTCGGTGCTGGTGGACGGCGAGTACCCCAAGATCCGCTCCCTCTTCCCGGAGTCCAGCCCCATCCAGGCCGTCGTGGAGACCGGCGCCCTCGTGGAGGCCTCGCGGCGCGTCGCCCTCGTGGCCGAGCGCAACACCGCGCTGCGCATGGTGTTCCGGGAGGGCGAGGTCAGCCTCGACGCCGGCACGGGGGACGACGCGAGCGCCACCGAGTCCGTGCCCTGCACCCTCGAGGGGGAGGAGATCACGGTCGCCTTCAACCCGTCCTACCTGTCCGAGGGCCTGGCCGTCGTGGACCAGCCGCAGGTGCGCTTCTCCTTCACCGCCGCTCCGAAGCCCGCGCTGCTCACGGGCGTCTCCGAGGACGCCGGCACCGTCTCCGACTACCGGTATCTCGTGATGCCGGTGCGCCTGGCCTGACGGGCCCGGCCCCCACCCCGTGCACCTGTCCCGCCTGACCGTCCAGGACTTCCGGTCCTACCGGTGGGCCGACCTCGAGATGCAGCCGGGCTCCACGGTCCTGCTCGGGGCCAACGGCGTGGGCAAGACCAACCTGGTGGAGGCCATCGGCTACCTGGGGTCGCACCAGTCCCACCGGGTGAGCGCCGACGCGCAGCTCATCCGCTTCGGCCAGCCCGGCGCCAGGATCGCGGGCCGGGTGCACCGCGGCTCGCGCACGGTGGCGCTCGAGCTCGAGATCCTCCCGGGCCGCTCGAACCGGGTGGCCATCAACCGCGGCGCCCCCGTGCGGGCCAAGGAGGGCCTCGGCATCCTACGCACCGTGGTGTTCGCCCCCGAGGACCTCGGCCTCGTCACGCAGGACCCGGGCGGCCGCCGTCGCTTCCTCGACCAGCTCATGGTGCAGCTGCGCCCCGCCCTGGGCGAGGCCGCCTCGGACTTCGAGCGGGTCCTGCGCCAGCGCAACGCGCTGCTGAAGTCCGCGCGGCGTGCCCGGCGCTGGGGCGCGGAGGAGGAGTCCACCCTCGCGGTGTGGGACGAGCACCTGTGCGCGGCCGGAGCCCGGCTGCTGCACGGCCGACTCCACGTGCTGCGCCTGCTGGCCCACCCGCTCCAGGAGATGTACGCGGCGCTCACCAACGGCTCCAAGGCCGCGACCTACGCCTATGACTCCACCGTCCCGCTGGCCCGCGGCACGCACGCAGAGGTCCCCTCCGTGGCCGAGCTGGCCGCGGACATGGCCACGGCCCTCCTCGCCCAGCGCGACGAGGAGCAGGCCCGCGCCCTCACCCTCGTGGGCCCGCACCGGGACGAGCTGACCCTCTTCCTGGGCCCGGCCCCGGCGCGCGGCTACGCCTCGCACGGGGAGACCTGGTCTCTCGCGCTCGCCCTGCGCCTCGCGGCGTACGACGTGCTCGTGGCCGACGACCCAGATCCGGACGGCCGTCCCGTGCTGATCCTCGACGACGTCTTCGCGGAGCTCGACTCCGCCCGGCGCTCGCGCCTGGCCCGCCTCGTGGGGCGCGCGGAGCAGGTGATCGTCACGGGCGCCGCCGTCGAGGACATCCCGGCGGAGCTGACCGGGCCGCGGATCCTCATCCGTCAGGACGTGGAGGGATCCGAGGCCGTGCCGGCCGCCGACCCGGTGGAGGGAGACATCCGCGCCCCCCGCGAGGGCGGCCGCGATGGCTGAGCCGGAGCCCCCGTTCACCCCGGACCGCCCGGACCTCGCCCTCGTGCAGCTGCGCCGGGTCCGCGACGCCGCCCGGGAGCGCGGAGAGGCCCCCCTGCGCACACGAGGGAGCGGCGCGGGGCTCGCGGCGTCGATGGCGGGTACGGGCGGCGGCCCCCGCGGGCACGACGACGGCGTCCGTCGTCGCCGGCCGTTCTCCGGCGCGGACCGGGACCCGGCCGAGGTCTCCGACGTCTTCTCCCGCCTCATCCGGGACCGCGGCTGGTCCACGCCCGTGGCCGTGGGCTCCGTGCTGACGCGCTGGACCGAGCTGGTGGGCCCGGAGATCGCGCTGCACTGCCGCCCCGAGTCCTTCGAGAACTCCGTGGTGCGGGTGCGCACCAGCTCCACGGCATGGGCCACGCAGCTGCGGCTCATGGCGCCGGTGCTGCTCGAGCGGTTCGACGAGGCGCTCGGCCCGGGCGTGGTCACGCGCCTCGAGGCGCTCGGCCCGCAGGCGCCGAGCTGGCGGAAGGGCCCGCGCACCGTGCGGGGCGGCCGCGGCCCCCGTGACACCTACGGGTGACCCGGGACCGTAGGCGCCCCTCTGACGCACGGAGGGCCCGTCAGACGGCCCGGGTGTCCTGGACGGGATCCCGCACCCCTCCTGAGTGGTCTCTGGGGCCGCTCAGGGGCGGTCTCGGCCTCCGCCTTCCGCGATGTGGCGGGCACGAGGGCGGCAAGCGCCTAGACTGGTGGGGAACTGCGGAGCCCCGGTCCCATCCGACGCTCCGCCCCCGCAGCAGCCCGTCCGCGTCCTCCCGCAGGACCGCGGCGCCGTCCGCCCCCCGGCCGGGCGCCCGCGCGCGGGATGCCACGTGAGGATGCCGCCGACGTTGAGGAGTGACCAGCACCCGTGAGCGACGCAACGCCCGAGAACCCGGCCGAGGTGCCCGCGGCCACGCCGCAGCCCGAGACGCCGCAGGCCTCCGCCGAGGCCGCGCCGGCCCCGCGCGACCGCAAGGTGCCCGGCGACTACGGCGCCTCCGCCATCACGGTCCTCGAGGGCCTCGAGGCCGTGCGCAAGCGCCCCGGCATGTACATCGGCTCGACCGGCCCGCGCGGCCTCCACCACCTCGTGTACGAGGTGGTGGACAATTCCGTGGACGAGGCCCTGGCCGGGTACGCGGACGGGATCGACGTGACGCTGCAGGCCGACGGCGGCGTGCGCGTGGAGGACAACGGCCGCGGCATCCCCGTGGACGTCCACCCCACCGAGGGCAAGCCGACCGTGGAGGTCGTCATGACGATCCTGCACGCCGGCGGCAAGTTCGGCGGCGGCGGCTACGCCGTGTCCGGCGGTCTGCACGGCGTGGGCATCTCCGTGGTCAACGCGCTCTCCCGCCGCGTGGACACCGAGGTGCGCCGCCAGGGCCACGCGTGGCGCATGAGCTTCGCGAACGGCGGCGTGCCGCAGGGCGAGCTCGTGAAGGGCGAGGAGACGGACGCCACCGGCACCGTCCAGACCTTCTACCCGGACCCGGAGATCTTCGAGTCCGTGGAGTTCGACTGGGAGACGCTGCGCGCCCGCTTCCAGCAGATGGCGTTCCTCAACAAGGGCCTGCGCATCACGCTCACGGACGAGCGCGTCCAGGAGGACAACGCCGTCCAGGACGACGAGATCGTGGGGGAGGGCACCGCCGGGGACGCCCTCGAGGAGAACGGCCTCGACGAGGCCGCGCCCGCGCCCCAGCGCCGCACCGTGACCTACCGGTACGAGAACGGCCTGCTGGACTACGTGCGCCACCTGAACTCCTCCAAGAAGGTGGAGCTCGTGCACGAGGACGTCATCGCGTTCGAGGCCGAGGACGGGGACCGCTCCATGGCCGTCGAGGTGGCCATGCAGTGGACGGGCGCCTACTCGGAGTCCGTGCACACGTACGCCAACACCATCAACACCCATGAGGGCGGCACCCATGAGGAGGGCTTCCGCGGCGCCCTGACCGCCCTCATCAACCGGTACGCGCGGGACAAGGAGATCCTCAGGCCCAAGGAGGACAACCTCACGGGCGAGGACATCCGCGAGGGCCTGACGGCCGTGCTCTCCGTGAAGCTCGCAGAGCCGCAGTTCGAGGGCCAGACGAAGACCAAGCTGGGCAACTCCGAGGCCCGCGGCTTCGTGTCCAAGGTGGTCACGGAGCACCTGGGCGACTGGCTCGAGCGGAACCCGGGCACCGCGAAGGAGATCATCCGCAAGGCCATCCAGGCCTCGCACGCCCGCCTGGCGGCCCGCAAGGCGCGCGACCACGCGCGGCGGAAGTCCCCGCTCGAGTCCTTCGGCATGCCCGGCAAGCTCGCCGACTGCTCCTCGAAGGACCCGGCGCGCTGCGAGGTGTACATCGTGGAGGGCGACTCCGCCGGCGGCTCGGCCAAGCAGGGCCGCAACCCGGACACCCAGGCGATCCTCCCGCTGCGCGGCAAGATCCTGAACGTGGAGCGCGCCCGCCTGGACAAGGCCCTCGGCAACGCCGAGATCCAGTCCATGATCACGGCGTTCGGCACCAACATCGGCGAGGAGTTCGACCTCTCCAAGCTGCGGTACCACAAGATCGTGCTCATGGCCGATGCGGACGTGGACGGCCAGCACATCACCACGCTGCTGCTCACGGTGCTGTTCCGCTACATGCGCCCCCTCATCGAGGCGGGCCACGTGTTCCTGGCCCAGCCCCCGCTGTACCGCGTGAAGTGGTCCAACGCCCCGCACGACTACGTGTTCTCCGACGAGGAGCGCGATGCCGCGATCGGGGCCGGCCTGGCCCGCGGCTGGCGCTACCCCAAGGACAACGGCGTGCAGCGCTACAAGGGCCTGGGCGAGATGAACTACCAGGAGCTGTGGGACACCACCATGGACCCGGAGCACCGCACCCTGCTGCAGGTGACCATGGAGGACGCGGCCGCCGCGGACGCCGTGTTCTCCATGCTGATGGGCGAGGACGTCGAGTCCCGCCGCGGCTTCATCCAGCAGAACGCCAAGGACATCCGCTTCCTGGACATCTGATCCGCGCCCGACACGCGGGCGGGCATCCCACGGGTGCCCCGCGCGTCGGGCCCCCGGACTTCCCCCTGCATGAGCTGACGAGGACGAGAGGACCCGCGTGAGCGAGATGACCCCCCCGGAGAACGAGTCGCCGGAGAACGAGACGCCCGAGACCGGGATGCCCGAGGGCACCGCCCCGGAGGGCGGCGTGCACGCCGCCGCGGTCCCGGCTGAGGTGAGCGAGGGCATCGAGCACTACGTGCTGCCCGAGGGCGCGGCCGACAAGGTCGAGCCCGTGGACCTCGAGTCCGAGATGAAGCGCTCCTACCTGGACTACGCGATGGCCGTGATCGTCGGCCGCGCGCTCCCGGACGTGCGGGACGGCCTCAAGCCCGTGCATCGCCGCGTCCTCTACGCGATGTACGACGGCGGCTACCGCCCGGACCGCTCCTTCAACAAGTCCGCCCGCGTGGTGGGCGAGGTGATGGGCAACTACCACCCGCACGGCGACACGGCGATCTACGACGCCCTCGTCCGCCTGATCCAGGACTGGGTGCAGCGCTATCCGCTCGCGCTCGGCCAGGGCAACTTCGGCTCGCCCGGCAACGACGGCGCGGCGGCCCAGCGCTACACCGAGACCAAGATGGCCCCGCTGGCCATGGAGATGGTCCGGGACATCGACGAGGACACCGTCGACATGCAGGAGAACTACGACGGCAAGCAGCTCGAGCCCGTCGTCCTTCCCGCGCGCTACCCGAACCTGCTGGTCAACGGCTCCTCCGGCATCGCCGTGGGCATGGCCACCAACATCCCGCCGCACAACATGCGCGAGGTGGCCTCCGGCGTCCAGTGGTACCTCGAGCACCCCGAGGCCACGCGCGAGGAGCTGCTCGAGGCGCTGCTGCAGCGCGTGCACGGCCCCGACTTCCCCACGGGCGCCCAGATCCTGGGCCGCAAGGGGATCGAGGAGGTCTACCGCACCGGCCGCGGGCCCATCACCATGCGCGCCGTGGTGAACGTGGAGGAGCTCCAGGGCCGCACGTGCCTCGTGGTCACCGAGCTGCCGTACATGACCAACCCGGACAACCTCGCCGCGAAGATCGCGGAGATGGTACGTGACGGCAAGATCAGCGGCATCGCGGACATGCGCGACGAGACCTCGGGCCGCACTGGCCAGCGCCTCGTGATCGTGCTCAAGCGGGACGCCGTGGCCAAGGTGGTGCTGAACAACCTCTACAAGCACACCGAGCTGCAGTCCAACTTCTCCGCGAACATGCTCGCGCTCGTCGACGGCGTGCCGCGCACCCTCTCGCTCGACGGTTTCGTGCATCACTGGGTGAAGCACCAGATCGACGTGATCGTGCGCCGCACCGCGTTCCGCAAGCGCAAGGCCGAGGAGCGCGCCCACATCCTGCGCGGCCTGCTCAAGGCGCTCGACATGCTGGACGAGGTCATCGCCACCATCCGCCGCTCCGCCTCGGCCGAGGTGGCGCGCGAGGCGCTCAAGGAGCTCCTGGACATCGACGACGTCCAGGCGCAGTCCATCCTGCAGATGCAGCTGCGCCAGCTCGCTGCGCTCGAGTCCCAGAAGATCCAGGACGAGTACGACGAGCTCATGGCCCGGATCGCCGCGTACACGGAGATCCTGGAGAGCCCGCAGCGCCAGCGCGAGGTGGTCTCCGGCGAGCTCGCGGAGATCGTGGCCAAGCACGGCGACGACCGCCGCACCGAGATCGTGGCCGGCTTCGACGGGGACATGTCCATCGAGGACCTCATCCCCGAGGAGGAGATGGTCGTCTCCATCACGCGCGGCGGCTACGTCAAGCGCACCCGGATCGACCAGTACCGCTCCCAGGCGCGCGGCGGCAAGGGCGTGCGCGGGGCCACCCTGCGCGGCGACGACGTGGTGGAGCACTTCCTCACGGTGTCCACGCACCACTGGCTGCTCTTCTTCACGAACTTCGGCCGCGTGTACCGGATCAAGACGTACGAGCTGCTCGAGGCCGGCCGGGACGCGAAGGGCCAGCACGTGGCCAACCTGCTCGCGTTCCAGCCGGACGAGCGGATCGCCCAGATCCAGCCGCTCACGGACTACTCCCGGGCCCCCTACCTCGTGCTCGCCACGCGGGGCGGCCTCGTGAAGAAGACCCCGCTGCTGGACTACGACACGAACCGCACCGCCGGCCTGATCGCGATCAAGCTGCGCGAGGGCGACGAGCTCGTCTCGGCCCGGGTGGTCTCCGACACGGACGACCTCGTCCTCATCTCCCGCCTGGGCCAGTCCCTGCGCTTCACCGCCACGGACGAGGCGCTGCGCCCCATGGGCCGCGCGACCTCCGGCGTGACCGGCATGAAGTTCCGCGGCGGCGACTCCCTGCTGGCCATGGACGTCATCCGGGCCGAGGGCGACGACGACGCGTACGTGTTCACCGTGACCGACGGCGGCTACGCCAAGCGCACCCGCGTGGACGAGTACCGCCTGCAGGGCCGAGGCGGCCTGGGCACCAAGGTGGCCAAGCTCGTCGACGACCGCGGCGGCCTCGCCGGCGGCCTCGTCGTCCACGAGGATCAGGAGGTGCTCGTGGTGATGGCCTCCGGCAAGGTGGTGCGCTCCGCCGTCGCGGGCGTGCCCGCCAAGGGCCGCGACACGATGGGCGTGATCTTCGCGAAGCCGGACAAGAAGGACCGGATCGTGGCCGTGACGCTCAACAACGAGCAGGAGATGGTGGCCAAGGCGGACGCGGAGGCCGATGCCGAGGTGAACGCGCCCGAGGCGGCCAGCGAGGCCCTCGGCGACGCCGCGGATCCGGCGGTCAGCACGGCCGGCCTGGGCGTCGTGGCCGGGGTGGAGACGGGAGCCGACGAGGCCTCCGAGGACGGGCCGGGCCCGGATGTACCCTTGGACGCAGCAGCCGATCAGAACGACCCCGTAGCCGAGGCCGACGGCGCCCTCGAGGCGTCCGATGCTGAGGATGCAGACGGAGGAAAGCAGTGAGCACGTCCGCAGCGCAGCGCCCGTCCGGCTCCGGCCGGGCCGCGGGCGGCACGGAGAGGTCCTCCCGTCCGGTCCGCAAGGCCACCTCGTCCGCGGGGCAGGAGAACCTGGTCCGCGCCGTTCCCAAGGCGAAGGTGCGCCGCGCGCGCCTCATGCTGAGCCGGATCGACCCGTGGTCCGTGCTCAAGCTCGCGTTCCTGCTCTCCGTGGCCCTGGGCATCCTGACCGTGGTGGCCTCCGTGGCGCTCTACTCGCTCGCCGACGTCACGGGCGTGTTCGAGAAGGTCAACGGCATCCTGGGCACCGTCCTGGGCGTGGAGGCCGGCCGCTTCACGGTGCAGAGCCTCGCGCCGCTGAGCACCGTGACCTCCCTGGCCACCGTGCTCTCCGTGCTGAACGTGATCCTGCTGACCGCTCTCGCCACCGTGTTCGCGCTGCTGTACAACCTCTGCGCGTCCCTGGTGGGCGGCATCGGCGTCACGCTCACGGACGACTGACCGCCGCCGTCGGCCTCTCCCGTACGGGCCGACGGCGGTGGGCGTCCGCGCGCATTTGCGCCGGGCGCCCGCGCTCGTGTAGTGTCATCTCCTGTTGTGAACGGCTTCTGCCGAGAACGACGGTGAGGGCGTATAGCTCAGGCGGTTAGAGCGCTTCGCTGATAACGAAGAGGTCCCAAGTTCAAGTCTTGGTACGCCCACTCCCACCACAGAGCCCCGGTCCGCTGGGGCTCCGTTCGTACCCGGAGGGTTTCCCATGGATCGTCTGGCCCGCGTCGCCCTCGTGGCGGCCGCCGCCGCGGCGGCCTACGGAGCCCGCACGTGGCGGGCGAACCGTGAGGGGAAGGACATCTGGGCCTCGGCCACGGATGGCCTGCCGGAGAGCGTGACCCACGCGGACCCGGCGCCGAAGGACCGACCCGCCTCCTGAACCGGAGACGTGGAGCGGACCGCTCGGGGGCATGGCGCAATTGGTAGCGCACCTGCTTTGCAAGCAGGGGGTTAGGGGTTCGAGTCCCCTTGCCTCCACGGACGAACCATCACGAGGGCCCCGCCGGACGATCGAGACGATCGGCTCCGGCGGGGCCCTCGCCGTCTCTGCAGATCTCGCCCGTGCGCCCGCCGCGCGCTGACCGGTCCACGAAGTGGACCACGGACGTCCCGGGGACCGTCAGGAGGGTGTCCGGCGCCCTGCCCTCCCCGGTCCACGAGGCCCGCTGACGCCGCGCCCAGGCGGCGACGCCCGGGAGGGACATCACGAGGCCCGCCCAGAGGACCAGCCCGCCCGTGACGGTCAGGTAGCCCGCGGCGACCGGTGCACCCGGCGTGGCCTCCCACGCGGTGTGCACCACGGCGTACGCGAGCAGTGCCGTCACGGCGAGACGCATCCGGCGCCGCTTCGCCTCCTCATCCGGGCTGCGGGGCGGCCCGTGCAGCGGCGGGGGCGCTGCGCGCGGTGGGCGGAGGAGGACACGGCCGGCCGACCACCAGGCGGCGCCGCAGAGGAGGAGCATCAAGGTCACCTGCCGGCGATCCCGCCTGCCGAGGGGCGGGCTGCCGGTCCACGCCTCCAGCACCCCCCACGCCGGGAGGGCGAGGCCCAGCACGGTGACCACGGCCCCTCCCACGATTCGCCTCCTCCCCTCCATGCCGCCGACGCTAGCGGCCCGCCCCACGCCTCCGGGATTCCCTGTGGACAACGCGAGCCGCCGCCGTCGCGCCGGGCCTGCCCCGCGGGATGGTTGGATGGGTCGGTGAACACCACCGAACACCCGACCACAGACCAGCCCGCATCTGGGCAGGGCCCCGCGTCCTACGCCGCGGTGCCCCACAGCTACTACGACATCTTCGTGGGCGTCTTCATCGCCCTCCTCATCCTCTCCGGCGTCACCGCCGCGAAGCTCTTCTACGGGCCGACGGTGCCGATCCTCTCCGACGTCTTCTACGAGGGCGGCCCCCTCATCTTCGACGGCGGCGCCTTCCTGTTCCCGTTCGTCTACATCATCGGCGACATCCTGGCCGAGGTGTATGGCTGGCGCCGGGCCCGCCGCGCCATCCTCACCGGCTTCGCGATGCTCGTGCTCGCCGCCGCGACCTACACGGTGGTCTCCTGGACCACGCCCGTCGAGGGCTTCGAGGTCTGGGACCAGGCGCTCTCGCCGATGCTGCGCATCACGATCGCCGGCTTCGTCGCCTTCCTCGTGGGCTCGCTGCTCAACGCGACCATCGTGGTCCGCCTCAAGGAGCGCATGAGGGAGCGTCACGTGGCGTTCCGGCTGATCCTCTCCACGATCGTGGGCCAGTTCTTCGACACGCTGATCTTCTGCACGATCGCCTTCGCCGGCAAGATCTCGCTGCTGGAACTGGTGAACTACACGGTGACCGGCTTCGCGTACAAGACGCTCATCGAGATCCTCATCGTGCCTGTCACCCTGCTGATCATCCGCGCCCTCAAGAAGCGGGAGCCCACCTACCGGGCCCCCGGCTTCGAGATCCACCGCGAGGCCTCGCCGGCCGCCTGAGCGAACGCCGCGAACACCGCATCGGGGTCGTTGCCCGTGACGCGCCGCGCGTTCGGGCGGCGGCCCCAGATGCCGCGGTCGTCGTGCACCGTGGTGCCGCGCAGCAGGTCCGAGTCTGCCTCCACGTCGATCACCGTGGCCGCCGTCGTGATCTCCGCCTGACCCGTGGCCACCTGCGCGGCGAACAGGTCGTGCAGGTGCGCCACGTAGCCCTGGTCGTAGTCGTGGTGGAACTCGAAGTAGAACCGCAGCGCGTCGGCCAGCACGTCCAGCACGGCGCTCCCGGTCCCCGCGAGGGGGCCGGGCTGCCGGGCCCGGTCCGCGCTCCACCCGACGGGGGAGCGGCCGGCGCCCGCGAGGAGCGCGTCCAGCAGGGCGGGGGTGTACTCGATCCGCTCCGTGGTCTCGAGTGCACACACGATCGGCAGCCGCTCCTCGGGCAGCCCCTCGAAGGCCGCGAAGACCTCCTTCGCCGCGTCCGGGTCACACCACGTGTTCCACTCCGCGGAGGGCGTGGTGTTGCCGGGGTGGTGGAAGGCGCCGCCCATGATCACGATCTGCTTCGCCCTCTCCGGCAGGCGCGGCTCGGCGCGCAGGGCGAGGGCCAGGTTCGTCAGGGGAGCGGTGCACAGCAGCACGCTCTGGCCCGGATGTGCCCGCAGCTCCTCGAGCCACACGTCGAGCGCGGGGCGCGCCGAGATCCGCTCCTCGCGCCACGGCACGCGCGCGTAGCCCAGCCCCTGCGGCCCGTGCGTCTCCGGGGTGGTCTCGGCCGGGCGGCGCAGGGGGGCCTCCGCACCCAGGGCGACCTCGACGTCGTCGTGCCCCAGGACCTCCAGCAGGCCGGCCGCGTTGAGGGCGCACTGCCGGGCGGAGGCGTTGCCGCCCACCGCCGTCACCGCCGCGATCTCGGCGCCGGCGCCCACGAGCTGGATCAGCGCGCACGCGTCGTCGATGCCCGGGTCCATGTCCACCAGCACGCGCATGCTCACGGTCCGGACCCTATCGCCTTCCGCCGCCGCGCCCGCTAGCCTCGGCCTCATGAGCGAGCTCTTCGAGAACGAGCAGAAGCAGTCCATGACCCGCGAGCAGGCGGCCGCGCGCCTGCGCGAGATCGCCGACCAGCTCTCACGCCAGAACGAGGTGCGGGTGGTGCAGGGCGGTCGCGACGTCGTCGTGGCCGTGCCCGACCGGGTGGAGCTGGAGGTCGAGGTGGAGGTCGAGCAGGGCGGGACGTCCGAGCTGGAGATCAGCCTGTCCTGGTGACCGGCTGACGGCCCCCACGACGTCGAGGCCCCGCCGGAGCGATCCGGCGGGGCCTCGTCATGTCAGCGGGTGGGCTCGCCCAGCACGCGGGCGTCGGCGTCCGCCACGGCCTGGCCCTGGCCGACGACGCGGTGGCCCGTGGCCTCGGCGACGGCCTCGCGCTGCTTGGCGTAGGGGTCGTTCGCCGCACCGCGCTCCACCACGGGGATGTTGGCGGTGATGGGGCCGGGGGTCGGCGCGGCCCACGGGTCCTGCACCGGCTTGGTGAGCTTCCAGATCGCGAAGCCGGCGCCCGCGGCGGCGGCGGCCATGCCCGCGACGATCCAGCCGCGGCCGCCCGCGCGCTCGGAGCGGTCGGCCTTGCGCGCGGTGCGCTTGAGGTCCTTCTCGGTCTGGCCGGCGTAGTGCTCGGCGCCCTTGCGCAGCTTGGCCACGATCTTCTCGTCCCCGGTGAGGGCGATCAGGGCCTGCTCCACGGAGGTGGGCACCTGGACGTCGTGCGCGGTCTGGCGGGCGCTGCCGGCCACGTCGGCCAGACGCGAGGCGGCGACGGGCGCGAACTCCTCACGACGCTGCTCGGCGTAGCGGGAGGCCTCGGCGAGGCGCTCCTGGACCTGCGGGGCCAGCTTCTCGCCCTGGTCCTGGACGGCGGCGACGGCGGCGGCCAGGAGCCCGGCGGCGGTGAGCCCGCCCTTCGCGGCGGCGTCCTTGGCCTTGCCGGCCTTCTGGGCGGTCAGGAAGCCCAGCACGTCGGCCTTCGTGTCCGCCTTCTTGGCGGCGCCGCGGGCATCCTTGCGGACCTGCTTGGTCTTCTTCGCGCCGCGCTTGCCGGCCTTCTTCGCGGCCTTGCGGGCGGACTCGGCCTCCTTGGTGAACTCCTCGCCGAGCTCGGCGGCCTGGTCCTGGAGCGCGGAGAAGAACTCGTGCAGGCCGTCCTTCTGCTTCGCGACCACGGGGGCGACGGCGCCCAGGCCGCCGGCCACGGCCTTGCCGGCGCGCTCGGCCAGGGGGGCCATGTCCTGCTTGACGTCCTTGGCGCGGCGGCGGCCCTCCTCAGCGGCGACGGTGGTGCCCACCTCGCCGAAGGCGGTGCCGGCCTCGCCCCACGCGAGGGCGGCCTCGATCCTGGGCTCGGCCCAGTGGCGCAGGATCTCGCCCTGGCGGGTCAGGAATGTGTCCGCCCCGCCGTCGTGCTGGATCGCGGAGTCGGTGGTCGGGTTCTTGCGGGCCATGTCTGCCTCCCGTGCAGTCGGATGTTCGCTGGACTGGTCGTCTCCGGATCAGCCTAGTGGCGTGCGGTGGCCATGGCACGGTCCGAGCGCGCCCCTTCTTCGAGCACCGCCCCGCCGGGGCGCCGCGATTCGGCCCACCGCGAAGACGCGGAGGGCGCGTCGGTCGAGCCGGTGCAGGCGGGGGCCGCGGGTGGAACAATGACGCCCATGACCGCCAACGCAACGCACACCGCGACCATCCACACCAACCACGGCGACATCGTCGTCGAGCTCTTCGGCAACCACGCGCCGAAGACCGTGAAGAACTTCGTGGGCCTCGCCACCGGCCAGCAGGAGTGGACCCACCCCCAGACCCGCGAGAAGAACAACGGCGCCCCGCTGTACTCCGGCACCGTGTTCCACCGCATCATCAAGGACTTCATGATCCAGGGCGGCGACCCGCTGGGCATGGGCGTCGGCGGCCCGGGCTACCAGTTCGGGGACGAGATCCACCCCGAGCTCCAGTTCGACCGCCCCTACCTGCTCGCCATGGCCAATGCCGGCCCCGGCACCAACGGCTCGCAGTTCTTCATCACCTCCGTGCCCACCGGCTGGCTCAACGGCAAGCACACCATCTTCGGCGAGGTGAAGGACGAGGCCTCGAAGGAGATCGTGGACCAGCTCAACGCCGTCGCCACGGACCCGCGCGATCGCCCGCTCGAGGACGTCGTGATCGAGTCCATCGAGATCGCCGAGGCCTGAGCGGCCCGCTCCCGGTGAGCACCACCCCCGAAGGACCGCACGGCCCGGAGTCCGCGCACGGCACACCCCCGGTGTGCCCGCGGCATCCGGGCCATGCGGCGTTTGTGGCCTGTCCCGCGTGCGGCCGCCCCGCGTGCCTCGAGTGCCAGCGCCCCGCCGGCGGCGCCATGGTGTGCGCGGACTGCGCGGCCCGCGCCGCGGCACCCGGCAGCGGCGCCGCCGCGACGCCGTCGTCCGCCCCCGCGCGGGCGTCCCATGGGCGCGGCGGCGTCCTCGGCGCCCTGACCGCGGCACCGATGACGACCGGCCTCATCGTGCTCACCGCCCTCGTGTACGCGCTGCAGTGGCTGTACCGGGACCCCGTCACCGGCGTGACGCCGTCCCTCTGGTACGCAGGCCTCTACACCTCGCCGCTGGCCTTCGAGCCGTGGCGCCTGCTGACCTACGCCCTCGTGCACGACGTCTCCGGGCCCACTCACCTGGCCCTGAACCTGCTGGCCCTGTGGGTGATCGGCCGCGTGCTCGAGCCGGTGCTGGGCCTGTGGCGATTCCTCGCCCTGTACGCGATCTCGGCGCTCGGCGGAGCCGTGTTCGCCCTGTGGACCTCCGCCCCGCTGCAGCCGGTGGTGGGCGCCTCCGGCGCCGTCTACGGGCTCTTCGCGGCGCTCTTCCTCCTCACGCGGATCGGCGGCGGTCAGGTGCGCTCGATCGCGGTGCTCATCGGCCTGAACCTCGCGGCCTCCTTCGCCCTGCCGGGGATCTCGTGGCAGGTCCACGTGGGCGGCCTGCTCACGGGAGCGGCGGTCGCCCTGGTCCTCACCCGGCTCGGCCCGCTGCCGGGCACTCCCGGGCGGGGGCGCGGCGGGGTGGGCGCCCAGGTGGCGGGCCTCGTGGTCGTGCTGGCGGCACTCGGGGGCCTCACCGCCCTGGGGGCCTCCCGGATCGGACTCGACGCGCTGGTGATGTGAGCCGTGCCGGTCCGCGCCGCGCGGGCCGGCAGGCCGGCCCGCGCGGTGGCGGACTGTCCACAGGGGCCCTGTGCAGGAGTGGCCCACTCACCGTCCACACCTGTGGACAAACCCGGGGACAACAGCTTCAGCCGCGTCAGCGGGCCGAAGAAGTTCTCCACAGGGTTGTCCACCGCTGTGGAGAATCACACCCGTGTCATTCGCTCCAGCGGGACATCATGAGGAACCCGAGAAGGGCGAGGCCGAAGCCGATGAGGATGTTCCAGCCGCCGAGGCCCACCAGCGGGAAGAGCCCCTGCGTGAGGTAGTAGGTGCAGACCCACAGCAGGCCGAGGATCATCAGGCCGAACATGACGGCCTTGTACCAGCGGGGCAGGGGAGCGGGCCCGGCGTCGACGACGCCGAGGTCGGTGCTCACGGAGGAGGCGCGGGCGCCGGAACGGGCCCTCTCGAGCTCGGCGCGCTTGCGGCGGGCCGAGTCCTTGCGCTTGCCGGAGGGGGCTGCCACGGTGATGCTCCTTCTGCTGCCCGGGTCCGGGCGTCGCGGGTGGGACGTGGGGGTCCAGGGGCCACGCGGTATCCTTCCCTGACCTGCCGAAGGACCGGCGCGCGGCGTGCCGGGCCAGTCTATGCACCCCGCCCTCGCGCGGCGGGGAGGAAGAAGCGGCCCTCGTGAGCGACTCTCCGGTCTCCGTGCTCGTCGTCGACAACTACGACAGCTTCGTCTACACCCTGGTGGGCTACCTCCAGGAGCTGGGCGCCCGCACCACCGTGATCCGCAACGACGAGGTGGACGCCGAGCGCGCCCTCGCCCTGGCCGCGGAGCACACGGCGGTGCTCATCTCGCCCGGGCCGGGCGCGCCCGCCGACGCCGGCGTCTCCCTCGACCTCATCCGCTCCGCGGCCGACGGCGGCCGGCCGCTCTTCGGGGTGTGCCTGGGCCACCAGGCGATCGCGGAGGCGTTCGGCGCGACCGTGACGCACGCTGAGACGCTCATGCACGGCAAGACGTCCGTGGTGCGCCATGACGGGCACGCGACCTTCACGGGGCTGCCGGAGCGCTTCACGGCCACCCGCTACCACTCGCTCGCCGCCGTGCGCGACACGGTCGACGAGTCCGTCCTGGAGATCACCGCGGAGACCGACGACGGGGTCGTGATGGGCCTCGCGCATCGCACGGCCCCGCTGTGGGGCGTGCAGTTCCACCCCGAGTCGGTGCTCACCGAGGGCGGCTACCGCATGCTGGGCAACTGGCTCGAGTCGGTGGGGCTGGACGGCGCCGCCGAGCGCGGCGCGCAGCTCACGCCGCTCGTCCGCGAGGACGCCTGACCACGAAGGCCCACGAGGACGGCTGAGCGGTCCCCGCCGCCCCGCGGCTCACGTGGAGGGCGTCGGCTCGATCGAGGGCTCGGGGAGCACGGGGCCCACGCCGCCCGAGGTCGAGGGGTCCGGATCGGCCGGTGCGGTCGGATCCGGCTCCGGGTCGGGTGCCGGGCCACTGGGTGAGGGCTCCGAGGGGTCCGGGCCGGGCACGGGATCGCTCGGCGGTTCAGTGCTCGGGTCCGGGGTCGGCTCGACGGAGGTGCTCGGCTCCGGGTCGTCGCTGCTGGGCCGCGGGTCGCTCGGAGGCGCCGGGGCCGCGGTGGTCGGATCCGGCCGCGGGGCGGTGGCGGGCGGCTCCGCCGGCGGGGGGTCCCGCGTCGGCTCGGGCTCGATCCAGGACGGGGCGGGCGCGGCCGGGTCCTCCACCAGGGCGGGTCCCTCCACGCTCGCGATCGCGGAGGAGGACGTGGTCAGCGTGATCGCGGACCGGTTGTCCACGCGAGTCCCCGCGGGCGGATCCTGGCCCACCACGACGCCGGTGGCCACGGCCCCGCCCTCGTCGGACTGGACGCGGGTCGCCAGGTCCGGGGCCGTCCGGCGCAGCGTCGCCTGGGCGTCCTCCACCGTCATCCCCACCAGGTCCGGGACCGGCACCATGCCGGAGGAGAGGTAGAGGACCACGGGAGTGCCGGAGTCCACGCCGCTGCCGAGCGTCGGGTCCGTGCGCACGAGCCGGCCCCGCGCCATCCCGCCGGCGTCCTGGTACTCCACGGAGGACACGGACAGTCCCAGCCGCTCCAGCTCCGCGCGCACCGTGGACTCGGGCGCGCCCTGCAGGGACTCCGGGACCACGACGTCGGCGGGGCCGCGGGAGACGTGCACGCGCACCTCGGCGCCCCGGTCCATGGCGGCGCCGGCGGCAGGATCGGTGTCCACCACGTGCTGGGCGGGCACGGAGGCGTGGAACACCGGGACGACGGCGGCGGTGAGGCCCGCGTCCGAGAGCGCCGCCACGGCCTCCGCCTCGGTCCGGCCCCGCAGGTCCGGCACCGTCGAGGGGCCGAGGCCCCGCCCGCCCAGCGTCAGGGTGAGGACGGCGGCCAGGAGCAGCAGCACCGCCCCCATGGCGCCCACGAGGGCCAGGAACCGACGGCGGGACGTCCCCGGCTCGGGCGGCGGTGCGGCATGGGAGCCCGCGGGCGTCGGGGCTGCGGGCACGAGGGCCAGGGGGCCGGTGGTCGGGCGGGCCGGGGCCACCGCGTGGTGCGAGCCGGTGCTGGGGGAGCGTCCGTCCACGGAGGCCGCGGCGGCGAGCTGGGCGGCCGAGGGTGCTCCGGGCAGGGAGGTGCCGGCCACGGCGTGCCCGGCCACAGCCTGGGTGTCCGCGTCGTCGGGCGCGTCGCCGGGCCGTCCCCCCTCGCCCACGGCGGGCGGCGCCGCCGGGAGCGAGCGGGTGACCGGTCCCTCCTCGGCGAGGGGGAGCGCGGTGGGGTCGGCGACGGCGGCCTCGAGGGCACGGCGGAACTCGGTGGCGGAGGCGTACCGCTCGGCCGGGTCCTTGCGCAGGGCGCGCAGCACCACGGGGTCCAGCGCCGGCGGCAGCCCGGAGGCCACCTCCGAGGGCGCGGGAGGGGTTTCGCGCACGTGCTGGTAGGCGACCGCCAGAGGGGTGTCCCCCGTGAACGGCGGCCGTCCTGTGAGCAGCTCGAAGAGCACGCAGCCCGCCGAGTACAGGTCGGCACGGGCGTCCACCGCGCGCCCCGTGGCCTGTTCGGGGGAGAGGTAGAGGGCGGTGCCGACCACGGTCTGCTGGGACGTGTTCGCCGAGGTGTCCGCGAGGGCGCGGGCGAGTCCGAAGTCCGTGACCTTCACGTCCCCGGCGGGGGTCACCATCACGTTGGCGGGCTTCACGTCCCGGTGGACGATCCCCTCAGCGTGCGAGTGCTCGAGGGCCTCGAGCACGCCCACCGTCCACGCGGCGGCGCGCCGCCATGGCACGCACCCGTCGTCGAGGACCTCGCGCAGGGTCCGCCCGGAGACGTGCTCGAGGACCAGGAACGGGCAGTCGATGGGATGGTGCTGGTCCTCGCTCATGCAGACGTCGCCCGTGTCGTACACGCCCACGATCGAGGGGTGGTTGAGGGCGGCGGCGGCGCGGGCCTCGCGCCGGAACCGCGCCTGGAACTGGGCGTCCCGAGCGAGGTCCGCGCGCATCAGCTTCACGGCCACCGTCCGGTTCAGGCGCAGGTCCCGGCCGCGGAAGACGTCGGCCATGCCGCCGCGTCCGATCAGCTCGTTGATCCGGTAGCGGTCGTTGAGGATGCGGGGTCCGGGCACGGGCACCTCCGTCGGCCGGCGTCAGCCGGCGGGGGTCGCCGTGGACGTCGGGACGTCCGTGGCCGAGGGGTCGGCCACGCCGGGCGAGGAGGCGCCCCCGTCCGCGGGGGACGGGGTGCTGGTCTCGGCCGACGAGGGGTCGGGGGGAGTCGGGGCCGGGGCCTCCGTGGTCGACTCCGGGAGGGGTTCGGCCGCCGAGGAGGTCGGGGAGGCCTCGGGGGTCACCGGGGCGGCCGGGGTGCTCTCGGCGGGCTGGGAGGTGCTGGGCGCGGCCGGCGGCGCGGCGGGGGCCGAGGACGACGCCGGGGCCGGCTCCACCGGCGGGGCCGCGGGGGCGGTCCCCGAGCCGGCCGTGGCCACGATCACCTGGACGGGCGTGTCGAAGCGGTGCCGCTCCCCCGAGCCGGGCACGACGCGGACCACCTCGCCGGCGGCGCCGTCGGCCTCCGGATCGTCCACGCGGTCCACGCTGAACCCGCGCTCGCGCAGCAGCGCGACCACCGTGTCCACGGGCTGGCCCACGAGGTCCTGGGGGAGTGTCCCGGCGCCGGTGGAGACGGCCAGGGTCACGGTCTGGCCGCGTTGCAGGGGGCCCACGGGGTTCACGCCCACCACGGTGCCCTCCGGCTGCGGGTCGTCACGGTCCTCCTGCGCCACGGTCAGGCCGAGCCGCTCCAGCTCGGGGCGCACCTCGGCCACGGGGCGGCCCCGGTAGGCCTCGGCGTCCACCTGGACGGCCGAGGCCGAGGGGGAGGAGCCTGGGGCGCCGCCGTCGCGCGCCCCCATGATCAGGGGCCACAGCAGGGCGCCGAGCACCGCGAACACGAGGAGGGCGAGGAGGGCGATGAGCGGCCAGCGGGGTCCGCGGCGTCGGCCCGCGGGCGCGGAGCCCGACCGGGGCGCCACCGCGGGGGCGCCCCAGGACTCCTCGGCCGGCGCCACCATGGGCGAGGGGCGGGTGTCCGCCGGGCGCGTGGCGGAGATGTCCTGGTCGGCCTGGGGCGCGGGCGCGGCGGCCACGGGCAGTTCCGCGGTGGCTGGGCCGTCCCCGCCGCCCCGGCCGTCCTCGGAGCCGCTCTGATGCGTCGCGCGCATGCCCGCGTAGTCGAGCGTGGCGGTCTCCTGGTCCGCCTCGGCCGGCACGCCCTGCTCCTCCAGGAACGAGGCCAGCACGGGCGCGGCGGCGACGGCGGCCCGTGTGTCCCGCTGGCGCAGGGCGTCCGCCGCGTCGGAGAGGGCCGTGGCGTCGGAGGGACGCTCCCTCGGGTCCTTCGAGAGCATGCACATGATCAGCGCGCGGACCGGCGCGGGGACGGTGTCCGGCAGCGGCGGAGGGGTGTCGTTGACCTGCGCGAGGGCGATCGCGATCTGGGACTCGCCCGTGAACGGCCGGCGGCCGGCGAGGGCCTCGTAGCCGATGATGCCCAGCGAGTAGATGTCCGAGGACCCGGTGGCCTGCTGGCCCGTGGCCTGCTCGGGGGCCAGGTACTGGGCGGTGCCCATCACCTGCCCCGTGGCCGTCAGCGGCACCTGGTCCGCCAGGCGCGCGATCCCGAAGTCCGTGACCTTCACCCGGCCCGAGGGCGTGATCATGAGGTTGCCGGGCTTCACATCCCGGTGCACCAGGCCCTGCGCGTGGGCGGCGGAGAGCGCCGCGGCGGTCTGGGAGATGATCCGCAGGGTGCGCTCCGGGGAGAGGGAGGTCTCCTTCTCCAGGATCGCGGAGAGCGGCTGGCCCGGCACGAGCTCCATGACGAGGTAGGCGGAGCCCTTCTCCTCGCCGTAGTCGTACACGTTGGCCACGCCGGGGTGGTTGAGCAGGGCGGTGTGCTGGGCCTCGGCCCGGAAGCGGCGCAGGAAGTTGGGGTCGCCCGTGTACTCCTCCTTGAGGATCTTCACGGCCGTGATCCGGCCCAGGACCTTGTCCCGCGCCTTCCAGACCTCGCCCATGCCGCCGATCGCGATCCGATCGGTCAGCTGGTACCTGCCCCCGAGGGTGATCCCCGATGTCGGCCTCATTCTGCGACCACCGCTTCCATGATGCTCTTCATGCCCTCCACCACTGTCCGGTGTCCGAAACTCGTGTCCACGTCCTCGATGACGATCGTCACCGCGACCTGCGGGTCCTGCGCCGGCGCGAAGCCGGTGATCCATGAGTGCACGTTCTCACTGTCACCGATCTCCGCCGTGCCCGTCTTCGCCGCGATCCTCATCCTGTCCGAGGCCGCGCCCGTCGCGGTGCCGCTGCGGACGACCTCCTCCATCATCCCCGTGATCTGCCGCGCCACGTCCGCGTCCGTGCCTCGGCCGTGCTCCCGGGGGCTGAACTCCTCCACCGTGGTCAGGTCCGGGCGGCGCACAGCCCGCACCAGTTGCGGCTCCATCACCATCCCCTCGTTGGCGATGCCCGCGGCCACCATGGTCATCTGCAGGGCCGTGGCCTGCACGTCGCGCTGCCCGATGGCGGACTGCGCCAGGGATGCGTCGTCGAGGTCCTCGGGGAAGCGGGACGCGGCGATCGGCAGCGGCATCGAGCCCTCCTCGTTGAAGCCGAAGCGCTCGGCGGTGTCGCGGATCGCGTCCTCCCCGAGCTCGACGGCGGCCATCGCGAAGGGGGTGTTGCAGGACTGGGCCATGATCGTGGTGAGCGTGGCCTTCTCGATGCCGTCGCACTGGCCGCCGTCGTAGTTGCCCATCTGCGCCGAGGTGCCGGGCAGGGTCCACCGCGCGGGGACGTCCAGGACGTCGTCCGGGGCGTAGTCGCCGGACTCCAGCATGGCGACGGCGTCGATCAGCTTGAACGTGGAGCCGGGGGAGACCGTCTGCTCGGACGGACGGTTGCGGTACGCGCTCGCGCCCGGGATCGCCTCGAGCGCGGACATGGCCTCCTGGGCCTTCGCACGCGTGTGGGAGGAGAGGGCATTGGAGTCGAAGCCCGGGCGGGAGGCCATCGCGAGGATCTCGCCCGTCTCGGGGTCCGTGACCACCACGGAGCCGCGCACGCCCTCGGGCAGCGCGGCGTAGGCGGCGCGCTGGGCCTCCGGGTCGATCGTGAGCTCCACCTGGTCGCCCTCCGCGGTGGCGCCCGTGATGATCTCCACGGCGCGGTCCATGAACTGCGAGGTGGGGGTGCCCGCGAGCTGCTCGTTCATGGCCTTCTCCAGGCCCTCCGTGCCGTACGTGAGCGAGTAGAAGCCGGTCAGCGGCGCATACAGCGCGGTGTCGTGGTAGACGCGCTGGTAGGTGAAGGCGTCGTCGGACTCCACGGACTCGGCGATCGGCTCGCCGTCCACCAGGATGGGCCCGCGTGGTGCGCCGAACTCCAGGAAGATCTGGCGCGAGTTCAGGGGGTTCTGCTTGAGCCGGTCCGCGGCCACCACCTGGATCACGGAGGCCGCTGCGGCCAGCACCAGGAACATGGCCACCATGACCGTCCACGTGCGTCGGATCGCCTCGTTCATCGCGGGCCACCCCCCGTGGAGGAGGAGCCGGAGGCGACGGCGGCGCGCGGCAGCTCCGCGCCCGGGTCGAGGTGGCCGGCGCCGGGGCCCGAGGCGTTCACCATGGCGTCCACCACGACGGGCCGGCGGGCCGCGTGCGAGATGCGCAGCACGAGGCCCACGATGATCCAGTTGGCCAGCAGGGACGAGCCGCCTGCCGCCAGGAACGGCGTGGTCAGGCCGGTGAGCGGCAGCACGAGGGTGACGCCGCCCATCACCACGAAGACCTGCCACGCCATGGTGAAGGCCAGGCCGGAGGCGAGCACCTTGCCGAACGCGTCCCGCACGCCGAGGGCCGCCCGCATCATGCGGGTGACGAGGAGCAGGTAGAGGACCAGCACGGCGGCCAGGCCCACGAAGCCGAGCTCCTCGCCGATGCTGGCGAGGATCATGTCCGAGAAGGACAGCGGCACCTGGGTGGGGTTGCCCGCTCCGAGGCCCGTGCCCATGAGGCCTCCGGAGGCCATGGCGAACAGGCCCTGGACCACCTGGTAGGAGCCGCCGAAGTCCCGGTGGTAGATCTCCGGGTCGAACGCGTGGAGCCAGATCTGGAAGCGGGCGGTCACGTGCGGCATGAACAGGAACGCCAGCACCGCGCCCGCGGCCACCAGGCCCAGGCCCAGCAGGATCCAGGAGAACCGCGAGGTGGCGATGTACAGCATGGCCATGAACATGCCGAAGAAGAGGAGCGCCGAGCCGAGGTCCCGCTGGAACACGAGCACGCCGAGCGCCACGAGCCAGGCCGCCACGAGCGGGCCGAGGTCGCGTACCCGGGGGAACGTCAGCGGGCCCACGCGCCGCCCGGCCAGCAGGATGAGGTCCCGGTTGGCGGAGAGGTACCCGGCGAAGAAGATGGCCAGCGTGATCTTGGCGATCTCGCCCGGCTGGAAGGTGCCGAAGCCGACGTTCACCCAGATGCGGGCGCCGTTGGCGCTCAGACCGAGGCCGGGCACGAGCGGCAGCACCAGGAGGAGGGCGGAGGCCGCCAGGAAGAGGTACGGCCAGCGGCGCAGCAGCCGGTGGTCCCGCACCAGGAACACCAGGGCCGTGGCCACCGCGACGGCGAGGACGGACCACATCAGCTGCGAGTCGGCGCTGGCCCCGCGCGTGTCCTCGCTGAGCCGGCGGATCACGGCGATGCCCAGGCCGTTGAGCAGCGCGGCGATCGGCAGGATGAAGGGGTCCGCGTAGCGCGCGCGCAGGCGCAGCACAACGTGCATCACGAGGGTGGCCGCGGCGAAGACCCCGAGGGGCACGAGGTCCGTGCGGGTCACGGTGCCGCCCGCGCCCAGGATGCCCAGCAGGTCCGCGCCGACGGCCACGGCCAGGGCGAAGACCAGCAGGATCAGCTCGGTGGTGCGGCGCGGTCGCGGCGGGGAGATGACGTCGGGCATCAGCGCTCGCCTCCTTCCGGGGTCTCACCCGTGGGCGCGGGGGCGCCGGGGGCGAGGGACTCGCTCAGCTCGGTCACGATCTGCTCGGCGTGGCCGAGGTCACGGGCCGCCATGCCGGAGCGGACGCGCTCCTGGGCGTACGAGGGGAGGCCGTCCACGGACAGGTCGGTCCGCCGGTCCACATGGGAGAGGTCGAGCGGGCCCAGGTGCTGGGGGACGCCGCGGTACACGGCCACCTGCCCGGCGTCCTCGCCCACGTAGTACTGGGTCTGGGTCCACAGGTAGCCCCACAGCGCCACGGCGGCGAGGAGGAGGGCCAGCAGGGTGGTGAACACGGGGATGAACCAGCCGCGGCGGTACTGCGTCGGCTTCCCGTCGCGCCTGCGGCGGCTGTCGCCGTCGGCGCCGTCCGCCGGGGACTGCGCGGTCGCGGAGCCCTCCGGGGTCCCGACGGCGCCCGCCGCCGCGGTGTCCGAGGCGGACGCGGCCTCCGCCTCCCCGGGGGTCCCGGGACGGTCGGACGGGCCGTCAGCGGAGTCGAGCGGCGCGGGGGTGACGGACTCGCCGCCGCTCGTGAGGAGCGCGGCCGTCCGGCGGGGACGGTTCTCCGGGGCGGGCGTCTCGCCGAGCAGGGCGGCCGCGCGGCGGCGGGTGGAGCTGCGGGTGACCACGGGGATGCGGTCGGTCTTCACCGCAGAGGAGGCGGCGCCCACGATCAGGTGGGGCCGCGCCGCGAGGTCCTCGCGCAGCAGGCGCCCGGACACCGCGCCGGCCTCCGGCGCCTGGGCCACGGCCAGGGCGTCCTCCGAGAGCTGCACCTCCGGCGGAGGGGCGAGCTCCTCGGGCGTGCCCTCCGCGACCTCGAACACCACGATGGTGACGTTGTCCGGGGCGCCGCCCTTGAGGGTGAGGTCCACCAGGTTGTCCACCACGGTGTTGAGGGCCTCGCCCTCGGCCAGCTCCTGGTGGATGCGCTCCACCGTGACCACGTCCGTGAGTCCGTCGGAGCAGAGCAGCCAGCGCTCGCCGGCCGCCACGGGCACGTCGAACACGTCGAGCTCGGGGGAGGCGTCCACGTCTCCCAGCACCCGCATGAGGACGTTCTTGTTGGGGTGGAACTGCGCCTCGGCAGCCTCCAGGCGGCCCTCGTCCACGAGCTTCTGCACGAACGTGTGATCGCGCGTGACCTGGGAGAACGCGCCGTCGGCGAGGCGGTAGGCCCGCGAGTCGCCGATGTGCGCCATGTGCAGCGTCTCGCCGGCAAGGAGCGCGGCGGTGCAGGTGGTCCCCATGCCGGCCAGCTTGGGGTTGGCGTGCACGAGCTCGTTGAGGATCAGGTTCGCGTTCTGGATCTCGTCCGGCAGGACCGTGCCCGGGTCCTTGTAGCCGACGTCGTCCAGCGGGGCCAGGTCCAGCACCGTGGAGGCGCTCGCGACGTCTCCGCCCACGTGCCCGCCCATGCCGTCCGCGAGCACCGCCAGGTGACGGCCCACGTAGGCGGAGTCGTCGTTCTTGGAGCGCACGCGTCCCACGTCGGACCGAGCGGCGAAGCGGAGGACGAGGGTCATCGGATCAGGCCTCGAGCCTCATGACGGTCTTGCCGATGCGGATCACCGATTCCGGGCCCACGGGCAGAGCGCGGGTCACGGGCGCGCCGTCCACGGCGGTGCCGTTGGTGGAGCCCAGGTCCTCGAGGAACCAGCGGGTGCCCTGCGGGAAGAGCCGTGCGTGGCGGCCGGAGGCATAGTCGTCCACGAGGACCAGGCCTGCGTCCTGCGCGCGCCCCATGAGCAGCGGGCGGCCGTCCAGCTCCACCGTGCGGCCCGCGAGCGGGCCCTCCACGACGCGCAGGGTGCGGGCCAGGCGCGGGGCAGGGAGGGTGGGGGCGCTCGCGGCGGCGGGCGCGGCGTGTGCGGGGGACGACGACGGCGCCGCGGGCGAGGACCCGGCCGCGGAGGCTCCGGCGGTGGCCGGGACGGGGCCGGCGGCCACCCGGGCGACGGGGGCCTGGACCTCGGCGTCGCGCCGGGCCTGCTCGAAGCGGGTCTTGTTGCGTCGGCCCACCACGAGGTCCCGTCCCTGGGAGAGGACGATCGAGATGATCAGGATCCACAGGGCCAGCAGGAGGCCGAGGCGCAGCACGGCGATGGCGAGCTCGTTCATGCCCGGCTCCCTCCGGTCGGCGCAGCGGCGTGGAAGACCAGCTCGGTCTGGCCCACGGTGATCCGATCACCCTCGCGCAGGGTGGTGGAGCCGTCGACGCGACGGCCGTTGACGAGCACGCCGTTGCGGCTGCCCAGGTCGATGAGGGTGACCGTGGCGCCCACCCGCACGAGGCGCGCGTGCTCGCGGGAGACCGAGGTGTCCGGCACCACGAGGTCGGCGCGCTCGGCGGACCGGCCCAGCACCACGTCTGTGGTGTCGATGCGGTGGTGGACGCCGTCCAGCTCGAGTGCGGGAACGCGGGGCTGGGCCGGCTCGCGGGGCAGGACCACGGTGGGCTGGACGGCCGGCGCAGCGGCTCGGCGCGGGGCCGGCCGGCGTGCGGGCTGCGGTGCTGCCGGTGCCGGCGGCGGTGCGGGGGCAGTCGGCGCCGGAGCGGCGGGGGAGGAGGAGCTCGAGGAGCCGTCGTCGAGGTGCGAGACGACGCGCAGGCTGCCGGGGCGGACCGCCTCGTCCGCGTGGAAGGCCACGCGCACCGCGCCGGGGAGGCCGTACCCCTGGGTCTCGGCGTGGCGGATGACCTCGTCGCAGAGCTGGCTCGCCAGGGGGCTGCCCCACGCGCGGGCACGCTCGAAGTCCGCGGGGGAGAAGTGGACCACGAAGTCGTTGGGCGCCACCGTATGGCCCTCCGACAGGGCGAAGGACTCGTCGTCCATCGCGTGCCGCAGCGCCGTGGCGATCTCCACCGGCTTCACCGAGCGTGAGCCGCCCGCGGAGAACGCGGAGCGCACGGCCTTCTCCAGGCCGTGTTCGAGGTTGTCCAGAAGTCCCACCGATGGGGCCCCTTTCCACAGTCGTCGCCTCCGATAGTACGGGGCCGGACCGTGGCGAGAGGATTTGCGGGGCGGCCGGGCGTGCGGGTAGAGTATCCCTCGCTGCCTGCGGCGGTTCGTGTGAAAAGCGGATCACGAGCAGGAAGCCACTCGCGCGAGTGGCGGAATAGGTAGACGCGCTGGCTTCAGGTGCCAGTGTTCGAAAGGACGTGGGGGTTCAAGTCCCCCCTCGCGCACAGCGGGCCGGACACCGGCCGCACGGAAGGACCCGGGAACCTCGGAAGAGGATCTCGGGTCCTTTCTGCATGTCCGGGCAGGGGCGTGCTCGTGCCCACGCTCAGGGAGTCAGGCGGACCGGGAGTGGTCCGTGAATCTGTACCCGATCGGGTACTCGGCGTAGAGAACACGGCGCGGGAAGAGGCAGCTCACCTCGTCGGAGAACGCTGCCGCCGCCGAGCGGGATTCGAAGACGCCCAAGACGGTGTTGTCCGGCGTCTCATCCTGGAGGACGATCCAGACACTCGGGCGGTCCTTTTCTGAATTCATGTGGTGATCATGCACTCCAGCCTCACTCGCAGACGACCCCGTCATCGTCGCCGTCGCGGTACCAGGCGTACTTGGGGTCCGAGCCGGACGCGTAGGGGCCGTACCCGGCGTCCTTGGCCTTCTTGCAGCTGCTGAAGCGCGGGTCCGTCGCGGATTCCTCGGCTTCAGCCTCATCCGGTGCGGCCGCCTCGGGCTCGGTGGTCGCCAGCCGGGGCGCGGCCTTGGTCGGTGCGGGTTTCGGGGCGGGGGCGGGCGCCGCGCTGCTCCTCACGGGCTCCGGCGCTGCCTGCGGTTCGCTCATCGCCCCCGGCGACGCGCCGCCGTCGGGAAGCTCCTGGTCCGGGCAGGACTCGAGTACGCGTTCCATCGCGCCCTTCTCCCCGTCGGTGACCCACAGCGTGTAGGTCATCTTCACCGCGATCTGCCGCGCCACGTAGGGGCACCGCGCCGCGCTCCGCGGGGGCAGCCACGAGGCGGCGTCGGCGTCGGACTTCTTCTGGTTGGACGGGCCGTCCACGGCCAGCAGGTTCAGCGGGTCGTTGGCCAGGGCCGTCCGCTGGGCCTCGGAGAGCCCCTGGGCGCCCTTCTGCCACGCGTCCGAGAGCGCCACGACGTGGTCGATCTGCACCGCCTCCGACGTCCCCTGCCCGCGCGTGAAGTGGATCTGGGTGCCCGTGTACGGGTCCTCGAGGACACCCGTGAGCACGACGCAGTCCCGCGTGCCCGGCTTGAAGGTCTCGTCCACGAGGTCACGGGCAAGGACGTCGTTGCGCGTGTCGCAGCCGTTGTGGTCCGTGTCCGTCCACGCCGGGCCGAACTCCGCGCGGTCGTAGCCCGTCTTGGGCGCGCGGCCCTTCACCTCCAGCCGCTCCAGGGCCGCGAGGGCGCTCCCGGATCGGGCCTGCCCCTGGGCCTCCGGCGCGGACGACGACGTCGGCGCGGGCTCGGGAGGGATCGTCGCCTCGGGCGTCGCGGACCCCGACGGCGGCCCGGCCGTCGTCGTAGGGCTGGAGGCCGCCTCGGGTGCGGGCAGCGTGGGTTCGGCCGCCCGGGTGACGGACGCGGCCGCCCGGCTCGGGTCCGGCGTCGGCGTGGAGGCGGTGCTGTCCGGGGGGACGCAGCCGGACGCGAGGAGCGCGAGGGCGGCCGTGAGCGCGGCGAGGGCGCGGGAGCGGGGGAGGGGCATGCGAAGGGTCCGGTCTGTCCCCAGGCGGACGGCTGTCCCGCGGTCGGCCCTCCTGGGTGCGGGCGGCCGCGGGGGCACCTCGGGGTCAGCGGGACGATCCGGCGCGGGTGCGGGGGCCGGATCGGGGAAGGAGAGCGTTCCACCCTATCGGCGGGGGTCGTCCCCCCATGTCAGGGGCGGGTCCGGCGCGTGTCGTGGGGTGTGACGCGGGCCGCCGTCGCCCGTCCCTGGGGTGTGGCGCCTCCGGCCACTACGCTGGCCGGGTGCCCGCTGACCGTCCACCTGACGGCGCGGGCGTGAATCCGTCCGGACCGGCCTCCCCACTGACGTGGACGCCCGCTCAGGTCCGGCCGGTGACCACCCCCATCACCGACCGAGGACGTTCAACGATGACGACCACCCCGACCGGCGCCGCCACGGCGCCGGCGCCCCGCTCCCCCCTGGACGACGCGAAGGACCAGCTTGCCGCCGCCGTCGCCACGCTGGGCTACGACGAGGGGCTCCACCAGCTCCTCGCCACCCCCCGCCGCGAGATGGCCGTGGCCATCCCGCTGCGCCGCGACTCCGGTGAGGTCGAGGTGCTGCGCGGCTACCGCGTGCAGCACAACCTCTCCCGCGGCCCCGCCAAGGGCGGCGTGCGGTTCGCTCCCCACGTGGAGCTCGACGAGGTCCGCGCGCTGGCCATGTGGATGACCTGGAAGTGCGCCCTCCTGGACGTGCCGTACGGCGGCGCCAAGGGCGGCGTCAGCATTGACCCGCGCCAGTACTCGGCCGGCGAGCTCGAGCGCGTCATCCGCCGCTACACCTCCGAGATCCTGCCGATCATCGGCCCGGACCAGGACATCCCCGCCCCGGACGTGGGCACGGACGAGCGCATGATGGCCTGGATGATGGACACCTACTCCACCAGCCGCGGCCACACCACGCTCGGCGTGGTCACCGGCAAGCCCGTCGCCCTGGGCGGCTCCCTGGGCCGCGCGTCGGCGACGTCGGCCGGCGTCGTGCACGTCGCGCTCGCCGCCCTGCGGCACCGCGGCATCAAGCCCGAGGGCGCCACCGCGGTGGTCCAGGGCTTCGGCAAGGTCGGTGCGGGCGCGGTCGAGTTCCTCGCGGAGGCCGGCGTCAAGGTCGTCGCGGTCTCGGACCAGTACGGCGCCGTGCACAACGCGAACGGCCTGGACTACGACTCGCTGCTGGCGCACATGCTGGAGACCGGCAGCGTGGTGGACGCCCCGGACACCGAGCCGATGGACGCCGCCGCCGTGCTGACGATGGACGTGGACCTGCTGGTCCCGGCCGCCGTCGAGGGTGTGCTCACCGAGGAGAACGCGGGCGACGTGACGGCGCGGATCGTGGTGGAGGGCGCCAACGGGCCCACCACCTCCGCCGCCGACCGCATCCTGACCGAGAACGACGTCCTCGTGGTGCCGGACATCCTGGCCAACGCGGGCGGCGTGGTCGTCTCCTACTTCGAGTGGGCCCAGGCCAACCAGGCCTACTGGTGGTCCCGCCAGGAGGTGGACGAGCGCCTCGAGAAGCGCATGGTCACCGCGTGGGACGCGCTCCTGGAGGCCAGCCAGAAGCGAGGCCTCACCCTTCGTGAGGCCGCCACCGTGACCGCGGTGGAGCGGGTGGCCGACGCGCACCTGCTGCGCGGCCTCTACCCGTGATCGGGGGCGCCTGAGGGCGCCTGTGCACTGCACCTCGGCCCCGCGTCTCCCCCTCGGAGGCGCGGGGCCGACGTCGTCACCGGGGTGCGGGTCAGGGCTTCACGCAGAGCACGGGCACGCGGGCCTCGAGGATGAGCTGCTGGGCGGCGGAGCCCAGGAGGAGCTTGCCCACGGGGGAGCGGTGCTTCACGCCCACCACGATCCGCGTCGCGCCGATGCGCTCGGCGTGGTCCAGCAGATCTCCGACGGCGTCCCGTCCGCGCTCCTGGGCATGCTCCACGGACACCTCGACGCCCGCGTTCCCCGCCTCGGACGGGTCCGGCTCCGTGCCGTCGAGGGAGAAGTACACAAGGTTCTCGCCGCGCAGGGCGGCCTCACTCAGGGCGGCCCGGTGGGCTGCGGCGCTCTCGGGGGAACCGGTGCCGGCGATCACGATAGTCATGGGGTCCACTGTGCGCGATGGGTCGGGCGTTTGTCCCCTCCAGGAGACATGTGGCGCCCTCGATCGAATGTGACCCACATCGCTGATACCGTCTCACCACCACTCGCACCAAGACCCGTCGGCGCGGATGTCTCCGCCCTGCCGGGTCTCGTCAGAAGGACCCCAGCATGCCCTCCTCCTCGACGGCCGATCCGCCTCGCCGCGGCGGCCTCGGTCGCCTCCTGTTCTCCGTGGTGGCGGTGATCACCGTCATCGTCGCCAGCGCGTTCTCCATCGGCTCGGCCTCGGGCGGCACGGACGTCCGCACCAACCTCACCCTGATCGCCCCGGCCGCGGCCGGCGGCGGCTGGGACTCGTTCCAGCGGGAGCTCCAGCAGGCGATGCGCGTGAACGGCCTGGTGAACAACGTGCAGGTCGTGAACATCCCCGGCGCCGGCGGCACCATCGGCCTGGGCCAGCTGAGCACGCTGGAGGAGCCGAACAACCTGATGGTGGGCGGCACGGGACACATCGCGACCCACGCGGCCCGGGGGGCGGGACCGCAGCTGTCCGACGTCACGCCGATCGCCCGCGCCGTGGAGGAGTACAACCTCGTGGTGGTCCCCGCCGACTCGCCGTACCAGAGCATGGACGAGCTCATCGAGGCATGGCGTGCGGATCCGCCGCACGTGGCGTGGACCGGCGGCGGATCCTTCGACCAGCTCGTCATGGCGGACCTCGCCGGGCAGGCCGGGATCGATGTGGAGGAGACCACCTACATCAACTCCGACGGCGGCGGAGAGGCGATCCAGGCCCTGCTGAACGGCACCGCCCAAGCCACGGCGGGCGGCTTCGCCGACATGT
This sequence comes from Micrococcus sp. NPDC078436, assembly GCF_040702705.1. Taxonomy (NCBI): domain Bacteria; kingdom Bacillati; phylum Actinomycetota; class Actinomycetes; order Micrococcales; family Micrococcaceae; genus Micrococcus; species Micrococcus sp. NPDC078436. The sequence continues at coordinate 79,709 of NZ_JBFBLX010000007.1, forward strand.
ACCCCCAGGTGCAGGGCGGCCGCCTCCGGGCGCTCGGCGTGGTGGCCCCGGAGCGACTCACGGGCGTCGAGGACATCCCCACGCTGCGGGAGCAGGGCTACGACGTGACGCTGACCAACTGGCGCGGCCTCTTCGCCCCTCCCGGGATCTCCACCGAGGACCGGGCCGATCTCGAGGCGCTCGTCACCGAGGCGCTGCAGACCCCCGAGTGGGCGGACGCGGTGGAGCGCAACTACTGGAACCTCGTGCCCCTGACCGGGCCGGAGCTCGAGACGTTCATCGACGACGAGGTCCAGCGCATCCAGAGGCTGACGGAGGAGATCCGATGAGCGACTCGACCACCGTCTCCGCCGTCTCGCCCGAGCGCTCCCGCTGGGGGCGTGCCACCGGCCTCTCGGCCCTCGTCATGCCCGGCGTGCTGGCGGCGTTCAGCCTCTACCTGCTGATCGGCTCGCTCCGCATGGACACCGAGGGGATGGACTTCCCCGGCCCCTCGTTCTTCCCGCTGATCCTCGCGGCGGTCGGGCTGGTGCTCGCCGTGGCCCTCGCCGCCCAGGTGGTGGTGACGCGCGAGTCCCCGGAGGGCCAGGCGGACGCGGACGGCGAGGTCGGCCAGCCGGCCGGTTCCCTCACCCGCTTCCACTCGGACTTCTCCGCTTTGGCGTGGGTGTTCCTGGGCTTCCTGGCGTTCTCGCTGCTGCTGCCGTGGCTCGGCTGGATCCTGGCCGGCGCCCTGCTGTTCTGGACCGTGGCCCGCGCCTTCGGCTCGCCGCGGCCGGTGTTCGACATCCTCGTGGCCCTGTTCGTCTCCTCGCTCGCGTACCTCGCGTTCGCGGTCGTGCTCGGTCTGACCCTGCCCTCGGGCATCCTGGGAGGTGGCTTCTGACATGGAGACGCTCGGTCTTCTGATGGAGGGCTTCGCGGGAGCCCTCACCCCGATGAACCTGCTGTGGGTGGTGCTCGGCTGTCTGCTCGGCACCGCCGTGGGCGTCATGCCCGGCCTCGGGTCGTCCATGGCCGTGGCCCTGCTGCTGCCCATGACGTTCGCGCTCGAGCCCACGGCCGCGTTCATCCTGTTCGCCGGCGTGTACTTCGGCGGCCTGTTCGGCGACTCGACCATGGCCATCCTGATGAACACCCCGGGGCAGGCCTCGGCCATCGCCTCCACCTTCGAGGGCCACCGCATGGCCCAGGACGGGCGCGCGGCCCAGGCGCTCGCGACGGCGGCGATCGGCGCGTTCATCGGCGGCATCATCGCCTCGGTGTGCGTGGTGTTCCTGGCGCCCGTGCTGGCCGAGTTCTCCACGAGCTTCGGACCGGCCGAGTACTTCGCGCTCGCCCTGTTCGCCTTCGTGGCCACCTCCTCCGTGGTCGCCGACTCCGTGCTTCGGGGCCTGGCATCGCTCGTGCTCGGGCTGGGCATCGCCGTGGTGGGCATCGACGGCGTCACCGGGACCGAGCGGTTCACGATGGGCTCCTCGCAGCTCTTCGACGGGATCCCGCTGGTGACCGTGACCGTGGCCGTCCTCGCCCTCGGCGAGGTGTTCCATGTCGCCTCCCGCGTGCGCCGCGAGCGGAGGGACCTGCGGATCCGCCGCACCGGCCGGCCGTGGCTCTCCGGGGCCGAGTTCCGCGAGGCCGCCCCCGCGTGGCTGCGCGGCACCGCGATCGGCCTGCCGTTCGGCATCGTCCCCGTCGGCGGCTCCGAGGTCCCCACGTTCCTGGCCTACTCCGCGGAGCGCCGCCTGGACAGGCGCCGCCGGGTCCCGATGTTCGGCAAGGGCGCCATCCGCGGCCTCGCCGCCCCGGAGGCCGCGGGCAACGCGACCACCGGCATGGCGATGGGCGCCCTGCTCACGCTGGGCCTGCCCGTCTCGGCGACCGCCGCGATCATGCTCGCGGCGTTCCGGCAGTACGGCCTGCAGCCCGGCCCGCTGCTGTTCGACCGCTCGCCCGACCTCGTGTGGGCGCTGCTGGCCAGCTTCTTCATCGCCATGGTGGTGCTCCTGGCCATCAACCTCCCGTTCGCCCAGCTGTGGGCCAAGCTCCTGCTCATCCCTCAGCACTACCTGTACGCGGGGATCACCCTGTTCTGCGGGCTCGGGATCTACGCCACCACGGGCGCCGTGTTCGACCTGCTCATGCTGCTGGCCCTCGGCGTGCTCGGCTTCCTCATGCGCCGCTACGGCTACCCGCTCGCCCCGCTCATGATCGGCATGGTCCTCGGGCCGCTCGCCGAGACCAGCCTCAGGGATGCGCTGCTGAGCTCGGTGGGCGATCCCGCCATCCTGGTCTCCAGCCCCATCACGTGGGTGATCTACGGGATCCTGGCCGTCGTCCTGGCGTTCTCGGTGCGTGCCGCCGTCGTCAGCCGCACCCGCCGGGACGTCTGAGCGGAGGCGGGATCCGCGCCCCCCGAGGCAACACGGGTTGAGTTGTCACCGGTGTGCGGCCTCCGCACCCGTGACAACTCAACCCGCGTTTCTGGTGGGCGACGGCCCCGCTCAGTAGTGGTACGTGTCCGACGGCGCCGTGATCGCGTTGTCCTGGTCCGGGTACCGCGTGGAGTGCACCCCGAACGCGGCGGCCAGCCCGAGGATCTTCTCCGCGCGCGCCTTGCGGGGCAGGTCGGAGCCGTTGCGGATCTCGCCGCCGTCGGCCTCGAAGTCCGCGAGGAACTCGTGGGCCCACGCCAGCTCCTCCTGGGACGGGCTGAGCCCCTCGTTCACGGCCGCGCACTGCTCCGGCGCGAGGCACAGCTTGCCGGTCATGCCGAACTCCGCGGTCACCGCCGTCGCCTCGGCGAGCTTCACGCCGGTGGAGCCCACGGTGGGCCCGTCGATCGCGCCCGGCAGCCCCGTGGCCTTCGCCGCGATCGTGAACTGGGACCGCGTGTACGCCAGCGCCATCGGCGACTCGCCCAGGCCGGTGTCGCGGCGGAAGTCGCCGATGCCGAACGCCAGGCGGAACGTGCCCTTCGCGGCGGCGATCGAGTCGATCCGCTGCAGTCCGCGTGCCGTCTCCACGAGCGCCACCACGGGCACGCCCGGCAGCCGCTTCGCGGTCTCGTTCACGTGGTCGGTGGACTCCACCATCGCCAGCACGACGCCGGCCAGGCCGCCCTCGGCGACCGGCCCGCCCAGGTGCGCGGGCAGGGTCGCGGCGAGCGCCGCGACGTCGTCCTCCCACCACTTCGAGCCGTAGCCGTTGAGGCGCACCCACGCGGTGTGGCCCGAGGTGAGCCAGTCGACGGTGTCCTGCAGGGCCTTGGGCTTGTCCGCGGGGGCCACGGAGTCCTCGACGTCCAGGATGACGATGTCCGCGGCCGAGTCCTCCGCGGGCTGGAAGCGCCCGGGCTGCGCGGCGTTCACGAGCAGCCAGGAGCGGGCGAGCTCGGGGTCGATCCGCTGGCCGGGCACGGGGGAGAACGGCTGGGTGGGCGAGGGGGAGAGGGTGACGGTCATGGCTGGGCCTCCTTCAGGCGGGAGGGCGACGCGGGGGCGGGTCGCCGGGGCTGGTGTCGTCGTCGGACGGTCCGCGGGCGGGGTGCCTCACGCGGATCGGTCGGACGGGGAGGACCAGGTGGGGGCCCGTCGTCGTCGGCGCGGGTCGGCGCCGGGAGCGGCCGCGGGTGGGCGGCACGTGTGGCCTAGGTTACAGGACACCGGTCGCGACGACGATGCCCGCGCCCCCGGCGCGCGAACGACGAGATTCCGCGGTTCACACGTGAAGTGTGACGGAGTGTTTCTGACTTTCACGTGCAAGTCCTGGACGCGCGATGGAGAGAGATGTTTAGATTTGAAACAAGCACGGGGGAGCACCCTGTGACCGCAGATCCGAACATCCTTGAAGGAGCATCCCCATGACGCAGGTCACCCCCGGAACCTGGAACCTCGACGCCTCCCACACCGAGGTGGGCTTCACGGTCCGCCACGCGGGCATCTCCAAGGTGCGCGGCACCTTCCAGGCCGTCTCCGGCACCCTCACCGTCGCCGAGGACTTCGCCCGCTCCTCCGCGGACATCACCGTGGACATGCAGTCCATCGACACCAAGGACGCCAACCGCGACGGCCACCTCAAGGGCGAGGACTTCTTCGACGTGGAGAAGCACCCCACCATGACCTTCCGCTCGACCGAGGTCCGCGGCTTCGACGGCGAGGAGTTCGTCCTGGTCGGCGACCTCACCATCCTCGAGACCACGAAGCAGGTCGAGCTGGAGGTCGAGCTCGGCGGCCAGACCACCGACCCGTTCGGCACCACCCGCGTGGGCTTCGAGGCCAAGACCGAGATCTCCCGCAAGGACTTCGGACTGACCTGGAACGCCGGGCTCGAGGCCGGCGGCGTGCTGGTGGGCGACAAGGTGAAGATCGAGATCGACGCCGAGTTCGTCCAGGCCTGATCCGGGCCCGGCCCGCCGGACCCGCAGACGTCCGGGGCTGATCGTCTCCCCCCCCGGACACCCCACGACGCCGGTCGCCCCCACTCCGGGGCGGCCGGCGTCGCCGTGGCCGGACCGGGTGCAGGTCAGCGGGCCGCGGATGCACGAGAATCGTCACCATGGACTCCGCCTCCCCGGTCCCCGCCGCCCCGTCCGCCTCCCCGGTCCCCCGCCGCCAGGTGGACATGCCCGCCCTCGCCGACGCCGCCGAGCTGCGCAACATCACCGACGTCCTGGAGCGCCGCGTCGCGGGGCACCCCGACGTGGTGGCCTTCCAGGTGCGCCACCCCGCCGCGCCGTTCGACGCCCCGTGGGAGCCGGTCACCACGGCCGCGTTCCACGCCCGGGTGCGCGCGCTGGCCAAGGGCCTGATCGCGCTGGGGATCCGCCCGGGGGACGCCGTGTCCATCGTCTCCGCCACCCGGTACGAGTGGACCCTGATGGACCTCGCCTGCCTCTACGCGGGCGCCGTGGTGGTCCCCATGTTCGACTCCGCCCCGGCCACGCAGATGGCGGCGATCGCCGACGTCGTGGGCGTGCGCGCCGCCTTCGCCGGCTCCCGGGCCGCCGCAGCCACGCTGCGCGAGGCCCTCGACGCGCGGGACGGCGCCGCTCGCGGCCCCCACGGGTCCGCGGTGTGGACCCTGGACGACGCCGACGCCGACGGCGCCCCCGCCGGCGACCTGCGCGCCCTCGAGGCGCTCGGCGCCGACGTCACCGACGGGGCGCTCGAGGCGGCCCGCACGGCCCGAGGCCTGGACGACGTCGCCACGATCGTGTTCACGTCCGGCACCACGGGGGAGCCCAAGGGGACGAGGATCCTGCACCGGTCCTTCGTCCACCAGGTGCTCAACGTGGCCGAGGCCTACCGGGGGTTCGTGCACCCGGGCGGCTCCACCGTGCTGTTCCTGCCGCTGGCGCACGTGCTCTCCCGCGCCGTGCAGATGATCTGCCTGCACGGTGGGATGTCCGTGGCGCACGTGGGCTACCCGAAGGCCGCCGTGCCGTCCATGGGGCAGATCCGCCCGACCTTCGTGATGGTGGTCCCCGGCGTGCTGTCCAAGATCGTGCTCGGCGTGGAGGAGAAGGCGCGCGGCACCCGCGTGGGCCCGCTCTCCGTGGGCGTGCTCTGGGAGCGCGCCCGGGCGGCCGCCGTCGCGAAGGGGCGCGTGGTGCTGGGCGAGGACCCCAAGCTCCTGGTGCCCGTGCGCGCCCAGCTGGCCCTCTACGAGCGGCTCTTCTACCGCCGGGTGCGGCACCTGCTCGGCGGCCGGGTGACCCACCTGCTGTGCGGCGCGGCCAAGCTCGACCCGGACCTGCTGCGCCTGTTCACCGGCATGGGCCTGACCGTGTTCGAGGGCTACGGGCTCACCGAGACCACCGCCCCCGCCGTGGGCCATCGCGAGGGGGACGTGGTCCCCGGCACCGTGGGCCTGCCCCTGCCCGGGATGTCCGTGCGGATCGCTGACGACGACGAGATCCAGATGCGCGGCCCCGGCGTGTTCGCCGGGTACACCGACGAGGATGAGACCGCCGCCGCGTTCGACGGCGAGTGGTTCCGCACCGGGGACCTCGGCCGTCTCGACGACGACGACCGGCTCACCGTGACCGGTCGCGTCAAGGACGTGATCGTCACCGCCAACGGCAAGACCATCAACCCCGCCGCGTGGGAGCGCGAGGTGGAGCTGCACCCCGCGGTCGGCCACGCCGTGGTGATCGGCGATGGCCTGGACCACCCCACCGCCATGATCCTGCTGGACCGCGAGGCCCTCGCCGCGTGGGTGCAGCGTCACCTGCCGGACTGGCAGGTGCCCGACGCCGTGTCCGCCCGCCTGCGGGACGGCGCCGAGACCGCGGAGCGGTTCAGGGACGAGGCCGGGCGCATGATCGAGGTCTCCGAGCAGCGGATCCGCGACTCGGTGGGCGCGGCCATCGACGCCGCCAATGCGAAGGTCCCCGTGCCCGAGCGGCTGCGCTCCTACAAGGTGCTCCTGCCGGACCCCGAGGAGCTCGCCGCGCTCCTCACGCCCACGCAGAAGCTCAAGCGCTCGGCGCTCGCGGAGCGGATCGCGCACCTGCTGCCGAAGCGCTGAGGTGCTGAAGCGCTGACGCTCCGACGCTTCGGCGCTCCGGCGCGCCGGCGCGTTGTGGTCACGACACGCCGTCCGCCCCGGAGCGTGCGCGGCGTGTCGTGACCACAGCGCGGAGTGCGACCAGCCCTCGCCGCACCCCGGGCGCGATCCGTAGGGTGGGGCGCATGATGGCTTCCAAGACCCCGCACCAGAACGTCTCGTTCAACCTGCCCACGAAGGACGCCTCCCGCGACGGCGACCAGCAGGGCCACGGCTACCTTGCCCTCCCCGAGTCCGGCCAGGGCCACGGCGTGATCGTGATCCAGGAGTGGTGGGGCCTCGTGGACCACATCAAGGACGTGTGCGACCGCCTCGCCGAGGAGGGCTTCGTGGCCCTCGCCCCGGACCTCTACGGCGGCTGGATCGCCCATGACGGCGACGAGGCCGGCGAGATGATGGAGAACCTCCCCGCCGAGGAGGGTGCCCGCCAGCTGGCCGGCGCGGTCGACTACCTCCTCTCCCGCGACGAGGTCACCTCCGAGACCGTCGGCGCGATCGGCTTCTGCATGGGCGGCGGCTTCGTGCTCGCCCTGGCGAACCAGCAGGGCGCGAGGGTCTCCGCCGCCGTGCCCTTCTACGGCGTGGGCCAGGGCGTGCCCGGCGACTTCTCCGGCGTCCGCGCCGCGGTCCAGGGCCACTACGCCGAGCGCGATCAGATGTTCCCCGTGGAGAAGGCCCGTCAGCAGGAGCAGCAGATCCGCGAGGAGTCCGGCGCGGAGGTCGAGTACTTCTACTACGACGCCGACCACGCCTTCCACAACGACGAGAACCCGGCGGGCAACTACCAGGAGGCCGAAGCGAAGCTCGCCTGGGGCCGCGCGGTCTCCTTCCTGAAGGAGAAGGTCCGCTGAGCCCCGCACGAGGCGGCCGCCCCTCCCGCTCCGGCGGAGGCGCGCGGCCCGGACGGCCCGGCGGCAAGACGGGTGCGGGCAAGGCCGGCGGGGCGAAGGGCGGCGCCGGCCGCCGTCGCGACGCCCCCGCGGCGAAGGTGCGCTTCGACGTCGCGGAGAACCCGCCCGAGACGCTGTTCCTGGCGACCATCCCCGGGGCGACGCCGTCCACGTGGGTCGGACGGTTCAGCTCGCGCGAGCGCGTAGTGAAGCTGGTCAACCACGACGAGTCGGCGCAGTTCGCGCACCTCGCCCATGACGCCTACGGGCTTCCGCTGCACCCGCTGCCCCAGCTGGGGTACGTGCGGTGGCGCCGCGACCGCACCCTGGACGAGGTGCTGACCGCGGCCGGCGTCGATCTGCGGCACGTGCACACGGTCACCTCCTACTCCGAGCTGCCCGTGGTGTGCGTCGGCAAGGACCACCTGCTCTCCGCGTGGGACGTGGACGCGGACGGCCCCGTGCCCATGGCCGAGCTCGACCCCGAGGAGGAGCTCGAGCCCGCCCGCTTCGCCCCGGCCCCGAGCGAGGACCCCCTGGACCCGGCCGAGGTGCCGGGCGCGGGCGAGCGCATGGCCATCGAGATCGCCGCGTCCGGCACCGGGCACGTCGTGCTGCCGATGTCCGTGGCGCGCATGTTCGGCCGCAAGGACGTCGTGGTGCTGCCCGTGGCCAGCGCGCTGGACGACGTCGTGGGCAAGTCCCGCGCCGACCGCGAGGCCGAGGCGATGCTCCAGGAGCTCGAGGGCGAGGCCGCCGTCGAGGACACGGGAATGGAGGGCGAGGTGTCCGCGGAGGGGGCCGCCTACGAGGCCGGCGACCCCCGTCATCCCGGCTGGGACGTGGGCCTGGCCTGGCTCAAGGAGGCGGACACGCCGCTGGTCCAGACGTTCGTCGGCGTGAGCCGGGGACGGCGACCCGGGAGCTCGCGATGACCCGGCGGGCAGACATGACGAGCACCGCCGACAGGACGAGCCCTGCGCCGTGGGGCCCATCCGCGGTGAAGGGGGCCCACGGCGCAGGGGTCGTCGACGGGGGCGGCCGAGGCGGGAGGGCCTCCCGGACGCTGCGCACGGCCGTGCTGGCCGCGTGCGCCCTGGCGTATGCGCTCTCTGTGGGGTCAGTGGTCCTGGGCCATCCGAACGGGCTGACCGTCTCCGCCGACCCCTCCGCCCCGACCCTGCCCCTGTGGCAGGTGTTCCTGCCGCCCGTGGTGGGTGTCGCTCTGACCCTCCTGCTGCCGCCCCGGCGGACGTCCCAACCGGCGGTGGTGGGAGAGGCGCGGGCGTTCCGGCACGGCACGGCCTTCCTGGTCGGGCTGGCCGTGCTCACGATCGGGCTCGGCCTCTCGCCGCTGTCCGACGTGGACTTCGTGCTCTCGAAGGCCCTGCTGTTCATGGTGCTGCCCGCCCTCGCGCTGCGCTTCGTGTGGCGTGGCGGGGTGGAAGTGCTCCGCGCTGGAGGGGCGTGGCGCTGGTGGGCGCCGCTCGCCGTCGTCGTGGTGTGGGCGTGGCTGTCCCAGGCGGCGCCGTGGGTGCCGGCCGCGGACTTCTCCGGCCACGACCTGACGTTCCTGCTCCTCGGGGCGGCGGTGACGGCGCTGACGGCGGGCGTGGGCGAGGAGCTGTTCTACCGCCGCTGGCTGCAGACGCGGCTGGAGGTGTGGCTGGTGCCGGCGGCGGGCATCGCGCTGACGTGCGTGCTGTTCGGGCTCATGCACTTCGGCACGCACGGGTCCACGGACCTGGCCCGGGATGCCGCACTGATCGTGGCGGTGCAGGGCACGTCGGGCCTGTTCCTGGGCCTGCTGTGGTGGCGGTACCGGAACATCGCGATGAACATCCTGGCGCACCTGATCATGAACGGCTGGGCCGTGGCGGCGTACCTGCTGACGCGGTGAGCCCCGGCAGGGCTCGCCGCCCACCTCAGCCGAGGCGGCCGGCCTGGGTGGCCTCGTACCGCTCGGCGTCCTCGTCCTCGGGGACCGGCTCGGTGCCGCGCCAGCGGGCCACGGCCGTCATGAGGTGGTGCACCACGAGCGCGGCGATCGTGCCGAGCGTGATGCCGCCGAACACCAGCCCGCCCGCCGTCAGCTGCGGGTCCGCGATCGCCACGATCAGGCCCGCGCCCGCCGTCATGAGGTGGATGGTGTTGGAGAAGTCCACGCGGTTCTGGACCCAGATCCGCACGCCCATCACGCCGATCATGCCGTAGAGGATGATGCCGGCGCCGCCGGCCACACCGGCCGGGATGGTCGCGACGGCGGCCCCGAACTTGGGCAGGAAGGCGAGGGCGATCGCGGTGAGGCCGGCCACCCAGTACGCGGCGGTCGAGTACACCCGCGAGCTCGCCATGACGCCGATGTTCTCCGCGTACGTGGTGGTGCCGACACCGCCGCCCAGGCCGGAGAAGGTGGTGGAGAGGCCGTCGGCGATCAGAGCGCGGCCGGTGAGCGGGTCGAGGTCCCGCTTGGTCATCAGGCCGACGGTCCTGACGTGGCCGATGTTCTCGGCGATCAGCACGAGCACCACCGGCAGGAACAGCGGCAGCACCTGGAGGCTGAACTCGGGCGCGTGGAACGGCGGCAGGCCCACCCAGGCCGCCTCGCCGACCGCGGTGAAGTCCACCTGGCCCTGGGCCAGCGCCAGCACGTACCCGGCCAGGATGCCCACGAGGATGGACAGCCGTCCGACGAGGCCGCGGAACAGCACCGCCGTGAGCACCACCGCCAGCGCCGTGCCGAAGGTGGTCAGGGGCACCTCCTGCATGGCCGCCGTCGTCGCGCCGGCGAGGTTCAGGCCGATCAGCGCCACGATGGTGCCCATCACGGCGGGCGGCATGAGGGCGTGGATCCAGCCGGTGCCGGACAGGTGCACGACGACGCCGATCGCCGCGAGCAGCAGCCCCGTCGCCATGATGCCGCCGAGCGCGGCGCCCGTGCCCTCGAGCGCGGTGGCCGCCGTGAGCGGGGCGATGAACGCGAACGAGCTGCCGAGGTAGCTCGGCAGGCGGTTGCCGGTGATCACGAGGAACAGCAGGGTGCCGATGCCGGAGAAGAGCAGCGCCGTCGTCGCGGGCATGCCGGTGATGGCGGGAACGAGCACGGTGGCGCCGAACATGGCCATCACGTGCTGCACGCCGATGCCCACGGTGCGTGGCCAGCTGAGGCGTTCGTCCGGGGCGACGACGGTGCCCGGCGTGATGGTGCGGCCGTCGCCGTGCACGCGCCAGCCGAACCCCCGGGAGGGGTCGGCGTGCCGAGCGGGTGAGGTGGGGGTGCTGTGGGCCATGGCCGCCTTGCCGTTCAGGAGTGGATGAGGGCGCCGGACCGGGCTTCGGCTCGGGGCGCGCGTCGGTCTGTAGGGTACCGTTTGAGGTGTGTCTGAGTACTTCGGAGTGATCGGCGAGGCCCTGGTGGACGTGGTCCTCTCGGACACCGCCACGCCCCGAGCGCACGTGGGCGGGAGCCCGCTGAACGTGGCCGTCGGCGTGAGCCGCCTGGAGCGCCCCGTGCTGTTCGCCGGCCGCTTCGGCCAGGACGAGTACGGCGCCATGATCGCCGCCCATCTCGAGGGCAACGGCGTGCGCAGCCTCCTGGAGCCGGACTCCTCCCCGACGTCGCAGGCCACCGCGCGCCTGGACCCGACGGGCGCCGCCAGCTACGAGTTCGACCTCGACTGGACGCTGCCGCCCGCCGCCGCCCTCGTGCGGGACCTCCGCGCGGCCGCCGGCGGGTCCCTCAAGCACGTGCACGCCGGCTCGATCGCCACGATGCTCGCCCCCGGCGACGCCGAGGTCATGGGTCTGCTCGAGGCGCTCTCCCCGGAGACCACCGTCAGCTACGACCCCAACGTGCGGCCCAGCATCGTCCCGGACCGGGTGTTCGCCCGTGCTCGCGCCGAGGAGTCGGTGCGCCTCTCCGACGTCGTCCACGCCTCTGATGAGGACATCGCCTGGCTCTACCCGGACCGGCCGCTGCTCGAGACCCTGAAGGCGTGGCAGGCCATGGGCCCGGCGTTCGTGGTCATGACGCGCGGCGCCGAGGACATCGTGGCCGTCACTGCACACGGCGTGCGCGAGCGCCCGATCGTCCCCGTGGACGTCGCGGACACCGTGGGTGCCGGCGACTCGTTCACCGCGGCGCTCCTGGCCGCCCTCGACGACCGCTCCCTGCTCGGCGCGGCCCACCGCGAGCGGCTGCACGCCATGGACCCGGCCGATGTCGAGTCCGTGCTGATCTACGCCTCCCGCGCCTCCGCGATCACGGCGTCCCGCCCGGGCGCCGACCCGCCGACGCGGGCCGAGCTCGCGGGCTGACGACGCCGCGGGCGGACGCCGTCCGACGCAGAGTGGTCACAACACGCCGCGTGCGGACGCCGTCGGACGCAGAGTGGTCACGACACGCCGCGTGCCATGTCTCCAGACGGCGTGTCGTGACCACCCTGAGGGGCGGGCGGCGTCCCGTCGTCCGGCGCCCGCCCGTTCCCCAGCCGGCTCGCTCAGAGCAGCCCGAGCCCCGTGACGGCCTCCCGCTCCTCGTCGAGTTCGGCCACGGTCCTCTCCAGGCGCTCAGCCGCGTCCGGCAGCAGAGCGGCGTCTGGCTCCAGGCCCGGCACGATCCGCCACTGCCCGCCCTCGGACTCCACGGGGAACGAGCTGATCAGGCCCTCGGGCACGCCGTAGGAGCCGTCGGACACGATCGCCGCGGAGGTGCGCCGGGCCTGCCCGTCCGTGCCCACGCCCGTGCCGAGGAACCAGTCGCGCATGTGGTCGATCGTCGCGCTCGCGGCCGACGCCGCCGAGGACGCCCCGCGCACGCTGATGATCTCCGCGCCGCGCTCGGCCACCCGCGGGATGAACTCCTCGGCGGCCCATCCGGCGTCCACAACCTCGAGCGCGGGGCGCCAGCCGCCGTCGGCGCCGCCCACCCGCACGCGCGCGTGGGTGAGGTCCGGGAACTGCGTGGCCGAGTGGTTGCCCCAGACGGTGATGCCGTCCACGTCGGTCACCGCGACGCCGGCCTTCGCCGCGAGCTGCGAGACCGCGCGGTTGTGGTCCAAGCGGGTGAGCGCGGTGAAGCGGTCGGCCGGCACGTCCCGAGCGTGGGAGGCGGCGATCAGCGCGTTCGTGTTCGCCGGGTTGCCCACGACGACGACGCTCACGTCCTCCGCTGCGTGGTCGTTGATCGCCTGGCCCTGGGGCCCGAAGATGCCGCCGTTGGCCTCGAGCAGGTCGCCGCGCTCCATGCCGGCCGAGCGCGGGCGGGCGCCCACGAGCAGGGCGTGCTGCACGCCGTCGAAGGCCACCGCGGGATCGTCCGTGACCTGGACGTCCGCGAGGAGGGGGAACGCCGCGTCCGCGAGCTCCATCGCCGTGCCCTCGGCGGCCCGCAGCGCCGCCGGGACCTCGAGCAGGCGCAGGCGCACGGGGACGTCGGCGCCGAGCATCTCGCCGGAGGCGATCCGGAAGAGCAGCGCGTAGCCGATGTTGCCGGCCGCGCCGGTGACGGTGACGGTGCGGGGGGTCTGGGCCGCACTCATGGGGGCGGGGGCGGTGCGCGCGGCGCTGCTCTGGGTGTCCATGCGCTCATCCTGCCAACTGCCCGCGCCCCTCGCGAGGACCCCGCCTAGACTCGACGCATGCCTCTGCCGACCTCGATCCGCCGCCCCCGGCTCGTCGCCACGGACCTGGACGGCACCGTCATCGGCTACGCGCACACCCGCTCGGGGCGGCTCTCCCCGCGGACCATCGCGGCGCTGCGGTCGGCGCACGAGGCGGGCGTCGTCGTCGTGTTCGTGACGGGGCGGCCGCTGCGCTGGCTGGACGCGCTCGCGGACCAGCTGGGCGACGTCGGACCGGTGATCTGCTCCAACGGCGCCGTGGTGGTGGATCCCGCGACCGGCGAGGTGCTCGAGTCCCGCCCGATGGAGCGGGGGACGGTGTGGACGGCCGTCGAGCGGCTGCGGGCCCTGGACCCCACCGCCACGTTCGGCGCCGAGACACTGGACGGCTTCTTCTGGGAGACCGCGTTCACGGAGGCGTCGGCGTTCGAGGACGCCACGCCGGCCGCGGCTGCCCTCGAGGGCGTGCTGCCCGCGGAGGCCGTCGTCGTGAAGCTGATGGCCCGCTCCACCGCCCTCGAGCCGGACGCGTTCCTGGAGGCCGCGCGCGCCGAGCTCGGGGAGCTCGTCAGCGCGACGCACTCCGCGCCCGGCGTGGCCCTCGTGGAGATGTCCGCGCCGGGCGTGCACAAGGCGGCCACCCTCGCGGACTTCGCGGCGAGCCGGGGGATCGCGCCGGCGGACGTCGTCGCCTTCGGGGACATGCCCAACGACGCCGAGATGCTCGCGTGGGCGGGCCTCGGCTGCGCCGTGGCCTCAGGCCACGTGAGCCTGCGCGCGGCGGCGGACGCGGTGGTCGGGGCCTGCGACGACGACGGCGTGGCCGGGGCGATCGAGGAGCTGCTGGCGCTGCCGGAGGGCTGACGGGCGGGCGCGGCCGACCGGCCCGGCCTGCCCGCCGGGGTCACCAGCGCTCGCGGGTGAGGTCGGCGTCCTCGGCGCGCACCGGCTTCGAGCCGGTGACCAGCTTGTGGCCGAGCCACAGGGCCAGGAACAGCGGCAGGCCGAGGTACGCGGTGGCTGCGGCGAGCAGGTCCACGCCCTCGCCGAACGCCCCGTACCCCTGCCCCAGGACCACCACGGTGCACAGCAGCAGCGCGACGATCGGGCCCAACGGGAAGAGCGCGGCGCGGTAGGGCAGGTCCTCGAGGCGGCCGCCCTGGACGATGTACGCGCGGCGGAACCGGTAGTGGCTCCACGCGATGCCCATCCACACGATGAACCCGGCCAGTCCGGAGGCGGAGACGAGCCACACGTAGGCGGCCCCGTCTCCGACGAGGGTGGTGAGGAAGCACAGGGCGCCGACGGCGGTGGTGACCAGCAGCGCGTTCATGGGAACGCCGCGGCGGTTGACCTTGGCGAGGAACCGCGGGGCCTTGCCCGAGTCGGCCAGGGCCCAGAGCATGCGGGTGGAGGCGTACAGCCCCGAGTTGCCGGCGGAGAGGATCGCTGTGAGGATCACGGCGTTTATCACGGCGGCCGCGGCCAGCACGCCGGCGTTCTCGAACACCAGGGTGAACGGGGAGATCGAGATGTCCTCCACGCCGCTGCCCAGCAGGTTGGGGCTGGTGTAGGGGATCAGGAAGCCGATCACGGTGATCGCGCCGACGTAGAAGAGCAGGATGCGCCAGAACACGGTGCGGATGGCCTTCGGGACGTTCTTCTCCGGGTCCTCCGCCTCGCCGGCCGCGACGCCGACGAGCTCGGTGCCCTGGAAGGAGAAGCCGGCCACCAGGAAGATCGCGAGGATGCCCGGGGCGCCGCCCACGAACGGGGCCTCGCCGGTGGTCCAGTTCTCGAAGCCCGGGGCGGCGCCGCCGAGGATGCCGGCGATCATCATGACGCCGAGGACGAGGAAGACCACCACGGTGACGACCTTGATGAGCGAGAACCAGAACTCGGACTCGCCGTAGGCCCGGGTGGAGAGCGCGTTGAGGCCGAAGAGGATCGCCAGGAAGAGCGCGGACCAGGCCCACGAGGGGACGTCCGGGAGCCAGTAGCGCATGACCAGAGCGGCCGCGACGAGCTCCGCGGCCACCGTGATCGCCCAGTTGTACCAGTAGTTCCAGCCGATGGCGAAGCCGAACGAGGGGCTGACGAACCGGGTGGCGTACTCCTCGAAGGCGCCCGAGACCGGCAGGTAGGTGGCCATCTCGCCGAGGGACTGCATGAGCAGGAACACCATGAAGCCGATGACGACGTACGCCAGCAGCGCGCCGCCGGGGCCGGCGGTGGCGATGCTGTTGCCGGAGGCCACGAACAGGCCGGTGCCGATGGCGCCGCCCATCGCGATCATCATCAGGTGGCGGGCGGCCAGGGTGCGGCGCAGGCCGTTGTGCGCCTCTGACGGGGCGGGAAGGGCGGCGGTGCTGGCGGCGGGAAGGGCGGCGGTGCTGGCGGCCGGCAGGGCAGAGCCGGGGGTGTCTCTGGAGTCCACGGAGGTCTTTCGTCGCTGGGGGCGGGCGCACGTCGGGCGCCTCCACCCCGGATTCGAGGTCGCAGAACTCTACACCCGGACGCGGCCGCGGCGCGCGTCGCCCTCGGGTCAGCCCGCCGCTGCGAGCTCCTCGCGCAGGGCCGCGACGAACGCGTCGACGTCCTCCTCCGTGGTGTCGAAGCTGCACACCCAGCGGACCTCGCCCGTCGCGGGGTCCCAGTCGTAGAACCGGAAGGACCGGCGCAGCCGGTCCGCGACGCCGGCCGGCAGGGTCGCGAAGACCGCGTTGACGTCGGTGTTCTGGGTCAGCGCCACCCCGGGGAGGGAGCCGTCCGCGATGCCGGCCGCCACGGCGTCGCTGAGGCGCCGGGCCATGGCGTTCGCGTGGCCGGCGATCCGCAGGTGCAGGTCCCCGTCGAAGAGCGCGATCAGCTGCGCCGAGACGAAGCGCATCTTGGACGCGAGCTGCATCTGGTGCTTGCGCAGGTAGGCCAGGCCCTGCACGGCGTCCGGGTTCAGCACCACGATCGCCTCCGCGGCGAGCGCCCCGTTCTTGCTGCCGCCCAGGGAGAGCACGTCCACGCCGGCGTCCGTGGTGAACGCGCGCAGCGGCAGGCCGAGCGCGGCCGCGGCGTTGGCGATCCGCGCCCCGTCCAGGAACACCGTCATGCCGCGCGCGTGCGCGTGCTCGGTGATCGCGCGGATCTCCTCCGGCGTGTACAGGGTGCCGAGCTCGGTGGACTGCGTGATCGCGACGACGAGGGGCTGGGCCCGGTGCTCGTCCCCCCATCCCCACGCCTCGGCGTCGATCAGCTCCGGGGTGAGCTTGCCGTCCAGGGTGGACACGGGCAGGAGCTTGATCCCGGCGGCCTTCTCCGGCGCGCCGCCCTCGTCCACGTGGATGTGGGCGGTGTCCGCGCAGACCACCGCGCCCCAGCGCGGCAGCATGGACTCCAGGGCGACGACGTTCGCGCCCGTCCCGTTGAACATCGGCCAGGCCTGCGCCTGCTCGCCGAAGTGCCCGCGGACCACCTCCTGCAGCCGGGCGGTGTAGGCGTCCTCGCCGTAGGCGGTCTGGTGGCCGCCGTTGGCCTCGGCGATCGCCGCGAGGACCTCCGGGTGCACCCCGGAGTAGTTGTCCGAGGCGAACCCGCGGCTCTCGGCGTCGTGGATCCTCTGCATGTCGGTCCCCTTCCGGTGGGTGGTCATCGTGCGACGCGCCTCAGGCGTCCGCGGCGCGGATGCCGGCCGTGGAGTCGATGACGCCCCGCATCTTCTTCTCGAGCGCCTCGAAGAACATGGAGAGCGGGAACTCGTCGTCGAGCACGAGGTCGGTGAGCCCCTTCGGCGGGCCCGCCAGCACGTCCTGGGGGAGGCCCTGCGCCCACGCCGAGGCCGGATGCGGGGCCACCACGGACGCGACCAGCTCGTGGGCCTTGAGCCAGTGCACGGTCTTGGGGCGGTCGATGGACTCCCAGTACAGCCGGTCGATCGCGTCGCCGAGCTCGACGACGGCCGGTGCCAGGCCCTCCCAGTCCACGCTGAGCTTCACGTCCCGCCACTCCACCACGTGCCGGCGGTGGAGCCACGCGAAGAGCAGCTGGCCGCCGAGGCCGTCGTAGTTGCGCACGCGGGAGCCGGTGAGCGCGAAGCGGAAGACGCGGTCGAAGAGCACGGCGTAGTGCACGAGCTTCGCGTGACGCAGGGTCGCCTGCTCCGTCTCGCTCAGGTCCTCCCCGGCCTCCGCGCGGGCGGTGAGGGCCTGCTCGATCCGGACGCACTCGCGGAACGCGGTCAGGTCGCAGCGCATCTCCTCGAGCGTGTAGAGGAAGAACGGCATGCGCTGCTTGATCATGAACGGGTCGAAGGGCAGGTCGCCGCGCATGTGCGTGCGGTCGTGGATGAGGTCCCACATGACGAACGTCCTCTCGGCGAGGTCCTGGTCCGCCACGAGCTCCGCGGCGTCGGCGGGCAGGTCCAGCTTCGTGATGTCCGCGGCCGCGGCGACGACGCGGCGGAAGCGGGCCGCCTCGCGGTCCTGGAAGATCGCGCCCCACGTGAACGTGGGGATCTCGCGCATCGCCACGGTCTCGGGGAACAGCACCGCTGAGTTCGTGTCGTAGCCCGGCGTGAAGTCGATCAGCCGCAGGGACAGGAAGAGCTTGTTGCCGTAGTCGCCGGCCTCGAGGTCCGCGATGAACTCCGGCCAGATGGCCTCCACGATCAGAGCCTCGACGTGTCGGTCGGGCGAGCCGTTCTGGGTGTACATCGGGAAGACCACGAGGTGACGGATGCCGTCCACGCGGTGCTCCTGGGGCTGGAACGCCACGAGGGAGTCCAGGAAGTCGGGCACGCCGAAGCCGTCCGCCTCCCAGCGCGCGACGTCGCGGGGCAGGGCGGCGAGGTAGGCGGCGTCGTGCGGGAAGAGCGGGGCCAGCGTGGCGACGGCGGCGGTGATCACGGCGACGTGGTCGCGGGCGGCGGGGTGGTCGACGGGGTCAGGCACCGAGCCGTCCTTGGCCTGGAGTCCCTGGAGTGCCGTGGCGGCCGCCTTGAGCCGCAGCCAGGCCGGGTGGGACTCGGCGTGGCGGGCGTCCTCGACGACCTCCGGCTCGCCGATGATGGCCTGCTCCGTGGGCAGAGAAGTGGTCATGAACGCCTCCTGTCGCTGTGTCGCCGGTAAATCTCCCGCGATCCGGGCTGTAGACAGAAGAATCATCACCTCACGGGTGTGATGTCAAGCACACGGGGCGTGCCTGCTAGCGTTCGGCCCATGGACGACCCCGTCGACGTGCGCCTGGCCGCGGAGGTCTCCCGCGATCCGCGTGCCACCCTCGCCCAGCTCTCGGAGCGGGTCGGCCTCTCCTCGTCCGCGGTGCAAGCGCGGCTGCGCAAGCTCGAGGGGAGCGGGGTGATCACCGGATACCGGGCGCTGCTGGACCCCGAGGCGGTCGGCAAGCCGCTCGCGGCCTTCATCGAGATCACGCCGCTGGACCCCCGGCAGCCCGACGACGCGCCGCAGCTCCTGGAGGGAATCGCCGCGATCGAGGCCTGCCACTCCGTGGCCGGGGACGCGGCGTACATGCTGTTCGTCCGGGTGGGCTCGCCACGCGGGCTCGAGGCGCTCGTCAACGAGATCCGCCACGTGGCCTCCGTGAACACGCGGACCACCGTGGTGCTGCAGACCTTCTACGAGCACCGCCCGATGCTGCCCCTCGAGGAGCCCGGCCCGGTGCGCTGACGCACGGGGGCCGGTGGCTCAGAGGAACTCGAGCGGATCGAACTCGGCGACGTCGATGACGCGCAGGCGCGGCAAGGACGAGTCGAACGCCTCGACCTTGTACTCGAGGTCGAAGAACTCCACGCCCGGGATGGCCCGCAGGATGCCGGAGAGGAACTCCTCGAAGCCGATGATGCCGGTGCGGCGGCCCGGGGTGGAGGCCAGGTCGGCCAGCTGCGGGGCGAAGTCGGCGTCGTGGCTGACGAGGACGACGTCGTCCTCGCGTGCCTGGAGCGCGGCCATGGTCTTCTGGATGCCGAGGTCCACGACCTTGCCCTCGCCGCGCAGCATGATCGGCTGGTAGCCGAGTGCGGTGAGCGCCTGCACGAAGGGGATCGGGATCTCGCCGTCGATGGCGAGGAAGAACAGGCCCTTGACGGGCTGGTTCCAGTGGTCCTGCATGAAGTGGAGCAGTCGCTTCCAGCGCGGCCGCTCGTCGGACTGGGGGCGCCGCTGGAGGATGGACGTGCCGAGGGTCGCGTCGATGTTCTCGCCGTCGACCAGCAGGTAGGTGGTTCGCTCGCTCACGGTCTCGAGGCTACCCCGCGGGGCGGACGCGGTCCGCGGGGCGGTGGCGGTGGCGGGGTGGAACTCGACGGCGGGCGTCTCGAGCGAGCCCGCGGGAAGGTCGGCGCGGCGGGCCATCAGCGGCCGCCGATCCGGTCCGTCACGAGGCGCGCCACGCCCTCGATCGGGCCCGCCCGCCAGGGCCGCGACCGCACGTACGTGCGCCACAGCAGCGGCAGCGCGATCGCGCCGAGGATCAGCACGACCACGTTGAACCACGTGTCGTCCGCGCCGCCGGGCGTGCGCCACGGGCCGGGGCCCGCAGCGCGCGCCGCCCACCCGAGGTAGGCGTGGTGCGCCACGTACACGGACAGGGTCATCGCTCCCGGGATGGAGAGCAGCTCGGTGGCGGGGTTCGCGTGGTTCGGCACGACGGCGGCGCACAGTCCCAGCACCAGCAGCACCAGGCCGGTGTCCACGAGGACCTCGGGCACGGTGCCGGAGTACGGGACGGGCATCGCACCGGTCCTCGCGCGGGAGGACGCGAGGACGACGCCGGCCAGGGCCGCCCCGCCGACCGCCCACCACACCGCGTCCACGCGCATGCGGCGGGCCGGGTCCTCGCGGGTCCCGTGCAGGGTGCGCAGGACGACCGCTCCGAGCAGCGCCCACGCGAGCAGCAGGGGCAGGCGGTAGGGCGCGTCGGTGAGCATCGTGGCCACGCCCGTCGCGAGGCGGTCCGCGGGCAGGCCCACCGCGTCGGCCAGCGGCAGGAGTGCGGCGACGGCCGCCGTCGTGCCCTGGGCCACGAGGGCGACGCCGCCGGACCCCGAGAGGAGGGCGAGGACGAGCTGCGCGGCGAGCGGGAGCGCGGCGAGCAGGCCCATGAGGAGGGCGACGACGGCGAGGTGGCCCAGGATGTCGTAGACCTGCGCCTCGAACAGGCCGACGAGCCAGGAGCACGCCGCGAGGACGAGCGCCCGGATGACCGCGCGGGCCGCCGCGCGGCCGATGCCCAGGTGCTGGACCTCGAGGCGGGCGGAGACGCCCACGAGCGCCGCGAACAGGGCCGCCGTGAGGTGCTCGGTGAGGTTCAGGACACCGCCGGGGCCGCCGGTGGGCGCGGTGTGGGCGATCATCATGCTGATCAGGGCGAGCCCGCGGGCGACGTCCACCCAGAACAGGCGGTGGTGGACGGGGCGCGAGGACGGCCCGGCCCGGCCACGCGAGCGGGACGAGGTGCGGGGCACGGAGGGCTCCTGAAGACGGGGACGAGGTGGGTCCAGTCTAGGAAGCACCCTCGTCGCCGTCGGACTCGCAACGGGAGGTTTCCGGGCGCCCGCTACCCTGACCCCGTGACCCGCCGAACCGTGCCGTCCTCAGGCCCGTCGCCGTCCCCGTGTGCCCGTCCCGCGCGCTCCCTGCGTGCGCCCCGGCCAACACCCCGTCCCGCCCCCGCCTACCTCGCGGACTCCCTGCCCGGCCGTGCCGGCCGGCCCCTCGGCTTCGCGCACCGCGGCGCCGGGAACGAGCGGGAGAACTCGCTGGCGGCGTTCCAGTCGGCCTGTGATGCGGGCTTCGCCTACCTCGAGCTGGACGTGCGCACCACGAAGGACGGCGTGCTCGTGGTCTTCCACGACGAGACCCTGGACCGCGTCACCACCGGCCGCGGCCGGATCTCCGACGTCACGTGGGAGCAGCTCCACTCCGTCACGGTCGGCGGCGAGCCGCTCCTGCGCTTCGCCGACCTCCTCACCGCACTCCCCGAGGCCCGCCTCAACGTGGACCTCAAGGACCGCGCGGCCGCCCCCGCCATGGCCCACCTGCTCGCCGAGCACGAGGCGTGGGACCGCGTGCTCGTCGCGTCCTTCCACGACTCCCGCCGCCGCCTCTTCCGGCGTTCTCTCACCGCCCTCGGCCACGCCGAGCGCGCGCACGGCCCGCACCGCATCGCGACGTCGGGCGGGGCCGCCGCCATCGCCGCGCTCGTCCTGCTCGGCCCGCTTGGCCTCACGGGGTGGCTGCGCCGCCACGCCCTCGACATCGACTGCGTGCAGGTGCCGATCCGGCACGGGCGCATCCGGGTGGTGACGGCCGACTTCGTGCGCCGCTGCCACGCTGCGGGCCTGCCCGTGCACGTGTGGGTCGTGGACGAGGCCGAGGAGATCGAGCGACTCCTGGACCTCGGCGTCGACGGCGTCATGACCGACCGTGCCGACGTCCTCGCGGAGGTCTTCACGCGCCGCGGCCTCTGGCCGCAGCGCTGAGCCTCACCGTCGCGGCGCCAGCACCAGCTCGACGCCGGCCCGCGTCAGGGTGAGCGCGCCGTCCTCCGCCTCGTCCACGGCCACCGGGCCGTCGAAGAGCCGACGCACCGCCTCGGTTGCCGAGGCGGTCTCGTCCTCGGGCAGGCACGCGACGGCCGGCTGGCCCTCGCTCGGGTGCGCCTGCCACCCGTCCGGCGTCACGCTCAGGACGTCCACGCGCGGCTGCCCGCACAGTTCCCGAGCGGTGAACGTGAACGGCGCGCCCGTGTCGACGTCCACGCTCGTCCACGGACCCGTCGCCACGGGACGCCCGTCCCAGGCCAGGGACGTCACCGCGTGGGGCTGCGTGCCGACCGGCAGATCGCCGCCCCGGCCCCGAGCCGCGCCGGGCGCGGCGAGGTCGGAGGCGGAGATGCGCGACGGCGTCGCCCCGCTCGGGGACCCGGCGCCGGCACCCTCCGATGACCCTCCCGACGTCGGCCCGGCGCCGCACCCGGTGACGGCGAGGAGGCCCGTCATCACCAGGGCCGGCGGCAGGCGGCGCAGCCGGCTGTCCATGTCAGAGCATCTTCGGGATCATCTTGCGCTTCATCCAGCCGTACGGCGGGTACGCGGTCTTGAGCGTGTCCACCTGGTCCGACTTCGTGATGGACGGGCGCAGGTGGGAGAACGTCTCGAAGCCCGCCTGCCCGTGGTAGGCGCCCATGCCGGAGGATCCGATGCCGCCGAAGGGCAGCGTGGTGATGCCGGCGTGCAGCAGGGCGACGTCGTAGCCGAGGCCGCCGGCCTGGACCTGCTCGTCGAACGCGCGGTGCAGGCGCGGGCGGTCCGTGAAGAGGTACGCCGCGAGGGGGTGCGGGCGGTCGGCGATGAAGTCCAGCGCGTCCTGGAACGCCCCCACCGTCAGCACGGGCAGGACGGGGCCGAACAGCTCCTCCTGCATGAGCGCGCCGTCCGGCTGCACGCCCGTGACCACGGTGGGCGCCATGTAGCGCGCGGCCGGGTCGACCTCGCCGCCCACGAGCACCTCGGCGCCGGCAGCCACGTCCTTCTCCACCATGTCCGCGAGGCGCTGGGCGTGCTCAGCGGAGATGAGGCGGCCGTAGTCCTTGGACTCGCGCGGCTCCGCGCCGTAGAACTCGCGGATCGCCTTCGGCAGCTCGGCCACCACCTGCGCGTGGGCCTCCTCGCCCACGGCGAGGATGTAGTCCGGGGCCACGCACGTCTGGCCCGCGTTGGTGAACTTGGCCCACGCGAGGCGGCGGGCCATCGCCCCCGTGTTGCGCGCGGGCGTCACCACCGCCGGGGACTTCCCGCCCAGCTCCAGCGTGACGGGGGAGAGCGTCTTGGCCGCGGCCTCGTACACGATCCGCCCCACGCGCTCGCCGCCCGTGTAGAGGATGTGGTCCCACGGCTCCGCGAGCAGCGCGGTGTTGCAGTCCCTGCCGCCGGCCACCACGGAGATCAGCGCGGAGTCCAGGTACTGAGGCAGCAGCTCCTGCAGGGCACGGGCCGTGGCGGGCGCCTTCTCCGAGGGGCTGATGACCACGGCGTTGCCCGCCGCCAGCGCGCCCACCAGCGGGGCGAGCGTGAGCTGCACGGGGTAGTTCCACGCGCCGATGATCAGCACGAGCCCCTTGGGCCGTGGCCGCACCTCGGCGCTCGCGGGCTGCAGGGTCAGCGGCAGCTTCGCGGGCCGCGGCTCCATCCACTCGCTCAGGTGCAGGATCGCGTGGTCCACCTCCGAGCGCACCGAGATCACCTCGGTCATCAGCGCCTCCGTGGGCGCCTTGCCGAGGTCCTCGCCCAGGGCGTTCACGAACCGCTCCTGCTGCTCCGTGAGCATCCGCTTCAGCCCGCGCAGCTGGTGCAGGCGCACGGTGCGGGGGTGGGCGGCGCGCAGGCGGGCGGCGGCGCGCAGCCTCCCGACGGCGGCGTGCGGCTCCTCGGGTCGGGTGCCGGCAGGCATGATCGGCAGGGCCTCGGTGGGCAGCGGCTCGCGCAGGGGCTCGGCGGTCTCCTCCTCGGGCTCGTCCTCGCCGAGGTCCCAGCCGACGTCCGCGGCCAGGCCCTCCGGGAGGGCCCCGGCCGTCGTCAGGAGGGCCGGGGTGCCGGTCGCCGCTGCGTCGTCCGCGGTGTCCGTGACGTTGCCGTCGTGGGGGGAGGCGGCGTCGGTGCGGGTCGTGTCCGGCTCCTCGCTCGCGTGGCGGGGACGGGGCTGCTCGGGGGTGCCGTTGCTCATGGAGCCCACGCTACCCAGGCGGGCTGGGCGGCGGCAGGGTGCGCCTCCGCGCTCAGCCGATGACGCCGTCCACCAGCCGCTGCGCGTCCTGCTGCACCTGCGCCAGGTGCTCCTCGCCCAGGAAGGACTCCGCGTAGATCTTGTAGACGTCCTCGGTGCCGGAGGGGCGCGCGGCGAACCACGCGTTCTGCGTGACCACCTTGAGACCGCCGATCGCCGCCCCGTTGCCCGGGGCGGTCGTGAGGGCGTGGAGGATCTGCTCGCCGCCCACGGTCTCGGCGGTGATGTCGTCCGCGGTGAGCTCCTTGAGGCGGGCCTTCTGCTCGGCGGTGGCCGGGGCGTCGATGCGCGCGTAGGCCGGGGCGCCGTGCAGGGCCACGAGGTCCCGGTAGCGCTCGGACGGGGACTGGCCCGTGACCGCGATGATCTCCGCGGCCAGCAGGCACAGCAGGAGGCCGTCCTTGTCCGTGGACCAGGCGTCGCCGTCGAAGGTCACGAAGGACGCGCCCGCGGACTCCTCGCCGCCGAACACGCCCGTGCCGGTCAGCAGGCCGGGCACGAACCACTTGAAGCCCACCGGCACCTCCACGAGGTCGCGCCCGAGGTCGCGCGCCACGCGGTCGATCATCGACGAGGAGACGAGGGTCTTCCCGACGCCGGCGTCCTGCGGCCACCCCTTCCGGCTGCGGTAGAGGTAGTCGATGGCCACCGCGAGGAAGTGGTTGGGGTTCATCAGCCCGCCGTCGGGGGTGACGATGCCGTGACGGTCCGCGTCGGCGTCGTTGCCGGTGGCGACGTCGAAGGGGGCCACCCCGTCCGCGTCCGGGGTCATGCGCTCGATGAGCGAGGCCATCGCGTGGGGGGAGGAGCAGTCCATGCGGACCTTGCCGTCCCAGTCCAGCGTCATGAAGCCGAACCGCGGGTCCACCTCCGGGTTCACCACGGTCAGGTCCAGCCTGTGCCGCTTGCCGATCTCGCCCCAGTACGCCACCGACGCGCCGCCCATGGGGTCCGCGCCGATCCGCACGCCGGCCTCGCGGATCGCCTCGAGGTCGATCACCTCGGGCAGGTCCGTGACGTAGCGGTCCAGGAAGTCGAACTCGCCCAGCTTCGGATGGCCGGCGACCTCGTCCGCACCCACGCGGCGCACGCCGTCGAGGCCCGCGGCGAGCAGCTCGTTCGCGCGGTTCGCGATCCAGGACGTGGCCTCGGTGTCCGCGGGGCCGCCGTGCGGAGGGTTGTACTTGAAGCCGCCGTCGGCGGGCGGGTTGTGGGAGGGCGTGATGACCAGCCCGTCCACGAGACCGGTGTTGTCCCCGTCGGCGGAGAAGCCCGCCGGCGTGAGGTCGCGGCCCTCGTTGAGGTGCAGGATCGCGTGGGAGACGGCCGGGGTCGGCGTGTAGCCGCCGCGCGCGTCCACGAGCACCTCGACGTCGTTGCCGAGCAGCACCTGCACCGCGGTGTCCTGCGCGGGCTCGGAGAGGGCGTGGGTGTCACGGCCGACGAGGACGGCGCCCGTGATGCCCTTCTCTGCGCGGTACTCGACCACGGCCTGCGTGATCGCCGCGATGTGGTCGTCGTTGAAGGAGGTCTTGAACGCGGAGCCGCGGTGGCCGGAGGTGCCGAAGACGACCTTCTGCGCCGGGTCGGACGGGTCCGGGTGGCCCGTGCGGTAGGCCTCGAGGAGGGCCTCGACGTCGATCAGGTCCTCCGGCAGTGCGGGGGTGCCAGGGCGCTGGGAGGCGGGGACGGGAGCGGCGTTCTCGGTCATGCCCCTCACCTTGGCACGCGCGGGTGAGCGGGGGAAGAACTCGCGGTTGCCGCACGGTCCTGGCCTGACGCACCCACCCCCCCCACGACGACGGGCGCCCACCCGCGAGGGTGAGCGCCCGTCGTCGTCCGGCCAGGACCTCGGCGCGTCCGGGCGTCCGAGGCCCAGGGGCGTCAGCCCTGGTTCGTGGACTCCTTGGCGGCGCGGCGCGCGTCGAAGCGGTCCGCGTCCATGACCGTGGCCCACGCGGCCACGAAGTCGCGCACGAACTTCTCCTTGGCGTCGTCGGCGGCGTACACCTCGGACAGGGTGCGCAGCTCCGAGTTGGAGCCGAACACGAGGTCGTCGCGGGTGCCGAAGAGCTCCTTGCCCTCGGCGGTCACACCGCGGTACCGGCCCTCGGCCACCTTCTCCCACTGCGTGTCGATGTCCGTGATCGCGGTGAGGAAGTCCTGGGACAGGACGCCCACGTTCTCCGTCCACACGCCGTCCGTGGTGCTGCCGTGCACGGCGCCCAGCACGCGCAGGCCGCCCACGAGCACGGTCATCTCCGGGGCGGAGAGGCCGATCAGGTTGGCGCGGTCCACGAGCGCGAACTCGGACGGGAAGCGCTTGTCCTGGCGCGGGTCCCAGTTGCGGAAGCCGTCCACCTTGGGCTCCATGTGGCCGAAGGACTCGACGTCCGTCTGCTCCTGGGTCGCGTCGCCGCGGCCCGGG
The DNA here is from genome assembly GCF_040702705.1 of Micrococcus sp. NPDC078436. Classification (NCBI taxonomy): domain Bacteria; kingdom Bacillati; phylum Actinomycetota; class Actinomycetes; order Micrococcales; family Micrococcaceae; genus Micrococcus; species Micrococcus sp. NPDC078436. The sequence continues at coordinate 106,011 of NZ_JBFBLX010000007.1, forward strand.
GTGAAGGGCACCGAGACGGGCACGCCGCCATCGGCGGCCGCCTTCTCCACGGCCCAGTTGCCCGCGATCACGAGGGTGTCGGCGAAGGAGACGCCGGTCTGCTCGGCGATCTGCTCCAGCTTCGCGATGACCGGGCCGATCACGGCCGGCTCGTTGACCTCCCACGAGCGCTGCGGCTCGAGGCGGATGCGGCCGCCGTTCGCGCCGCCGCGCTTGTCCGAGGAGCGGAAGGAGGAGGCCGCGGCCCACGCGGTCTTCACGAGCTCCGTCACGGACAGGCCGGAGCCGGCCACGGCGTCCTTGACGGCCTGGACCTCGGCGTCGCCGGGGACCTGCGCCGGGGCGGTGACCGGGTCCATCCACACGAGCTCCTCGGCGGGCACCTCGGGGCCGTAGTGGCGGGCGATCGGGCCCATGTCGCGGTGGGTCAGCTTGAACCACGCGCGGGCGTAGGCGTCCTGGAACGCGGCGAAGTCGTCCTTGAAGCGCCGGGAGATCTCGCCGAACACGGGATCGAAGCGCAGGGCGAGATCCGAGGTCATCATGCGGGGCTCGCGGCGGCCCTTGAAGTCGGACTCGGGGACCATGTCCGAGCCGCCGCCGTTGACGGGGCGCCACTGCTTCGCGCCGGCCGGGGACTCCATGAGCTCCCACTCGTACGCGTAGAGGATGTGGAAGAACTCGTTGTCCCAGCGGGTGGGGTGGTAGGTCCAGGTGACCTCGAGTCCGGACGTGATGGTGTCGCGACCCTTGCCCTCGCCGTAGGCGTTCTTCCAGCCCAGGCCCATCTGCTCGATGTCCGCGGCCTCGGGCTCGGCGCCGATGTTGCCCTCCACGGGGCCGGCGCCGTGGGTCTTGCCGAAGGTGTGGCCGCCGCCGATCAGCGCGACGGTCTCCTCGGCGCTCATGCCCATGCGGGCGAACGTCTCGTGGATGTCCTTGGCGGACTTCAGCGGGTCAGGCTCGCCCTCGGGGCCCTCCGGGTTCACGTAGATCAGGCCCATCTCGACGGCGGCCAGCGGGTTGTCCAGCTCGCGGTCGCCCTTGTAGCGCTCGGCGCCGCCGTTGGTCCACTCGGTCTCGGGGCCCCAGTAGACGTCGTCGGCGGGCTCATAGGCGTCGATGCGGCCGCCGGAGAAGCCGAAGGTGGGCATGCCCATGACCTCGTGGGCCACGGTGCCGGCCAGGACGATCAGGTCGGCCCAGGAGAGGGACTGGCCGTACTTCTTCTTGACCGGCCACAGCAGGCGGCGGGCCTTGTCCAGGGAGGCGTTGTCCGGCCAGGAGTTCAGGGGCGCGAAGCGCTGCTGGCCCTCGCCGGCGCCGCCGCGGCCGTCGGTCACGCGGTAGGTGCCCGCGGAGTGCCAGGCCATGCGGATCATGAACGGGCCGTAGTTGCCGAAGTCGGCCGGCCACCAGTCCTTGGAGGTGGTGAGCACCTCGGCGATGGTCGCCTTCACCTCGGCGAGGTCGAGCTTCTCGAACGCGGCCGGGTAGTCGAAGCCGCCGTCCTCGGGGCGCTGGACCGGCTGGTCCTTCGCGAGGATCTTCAGGTTCAGGCGGTTCGGCCACCACTGCTGGTTGGCGTCGCCGGAGGTCGGGTGCGCCAGCGGGGCGCCGTGCGCGACGGGGCACTTGCCCTCGGCGGCGTCCGACTGCGGGTTCGTGGCCGCGGCGTCGGTGGCCGTGTCCGGGCCGTCGGCGTCGTGGCGGGGCGCGGTGGGCTGGCCGACGGCGACCGTGTCGTTCATCTCGCCGACGGTGGTGCTCTCCTCGCCGTGCGGGAGGTTCTTCTCTTCAGCGCTCATGGCGTGATCCTTTCGGGGACGGAAGGTGGGGTCGCGGGATGGATGGGGGGCTCAGGGGGCCGCGGCGGACGACGACGGCGGGGCCGCCTCGTCCTGCCCGTCGCGGCACGCGGGGCACAGGCCCCAGTAGTAGACCTCGGCCTCGTCGATGAGGAACCCGTGGTCCGACTGCGCCTGCAGGCACGGGGCGGACCCGGTGTGGCACGGCACGTCGACCACGGCGCCGCACCCGCGGCACACGAGGTGGTGGTGGTTGTCATGGCGGCGGATCTCGTAGCGCGCGGCGGAGCCGGCGGGCTGGATCGAGCGGACGAGCCCGGCCTCGGTGAGCGCGTGGAGGCAGTCGTAGACCGCCTGGTGCGAGACGGAGGGCAGGGCCTCCCGCGCCGCGTTCAGGACGGCGGCCGCGTCCGCGTGCGGGTGGGCGCGCAGGGCGCTCAGCACCGCGAGCCGTGGGCGCGTCACACGCAGCCCGGCGTCGCGCAGGAGCGCGTGCTCGGGGAGCGGGGCTGTCGACGACGGGCGCATGGGCCCCATGTCACCGCCTTTTCTGGAACTTGTCAAGAAAGCCGCCCCTGCCGCGTCCGTCTCCGCGTGTGACGCCCCGGCCCCGGGCCGTTCCCCCGCTCCGGGGCCGCTCGCTAGGGTGAACGCCCAGTGCGGCACCGCGGCCGTACGCGGAAGAAAGGCCCCGTCATGAGCGCACCCGAGCCCGTCCGGCTCCCCCTGGTCTCCGGGGAGCGGCCGTCGACACGGGGAGAGCGGGGGCCGCTCCCCACGGGCGCCCGCGTGCTTCCCCGCGACGACGCGGCCTTCCTCTCCACTGCTGCGGCCTGCGGGGGCGACGTCGCCCCGATGGTGGCGCTGCTGAGGGAGGGCGCGGCCGACGGCGACGCCCCTCTCGACCTCCCGCTGACCGGCGAGGGCGCCACCCGCGAGCAGTGGGAGCTGCTCGCCTCCGTGGCCGCGCAGGACCTCTCCGCCGCCCGGGTGCTCGAGCCCCACCTGGACGCGCTCTCGATCCTGTCCCAGGCCGGCGTCCCCGCCCCCGAGGGCCTGCTCGGCGTCTACGCATCCGAGTCGGGCGGGCAGACCCCGACGGTGCGCCGCACCGACGACGGCTGGCGCCTCGACGGCGAGAAGCCCTGGTGCTCTCTCGCAGACGAGTGCTCCCACGCGGTCGTCACCGCGAAGGACGGCGACGGCGTGCGCCACGCCCTCCTCGTGGACCTCGGCGATCCCGGTGTGACGACGGCCGACGCCGCGTGGCCCGCCCTCGGCCTGGCCCCCATCACCACCGTGGGCCTGCGCTTCGCGGACGTCCTCGGCGAGCCCGTCGGCGAGGACGAGTGGTACCTGACCCGCCCGGGCTTCGCGTGGGGCGGCATCGGGGTGGCCGCGGTGTGGTTCGGCGGGGCCGTCGGCATCGCGCGCACCCTGCGGGACTCCCTGCGGCGGCGGGCGGCGGGCGCGGGCCCCGGCCCGGACCAGGTCGGCGAGGCCGCGCTCGGCCGGGTCGACCGCCTCCTGCACGCGATGGGCACCCTCCTCGCGCGCGCGGCCGCCGACGTGGACGCGGGGCGCCTCGACCACGGGGACGGCGTGCTCGAGGCCGACCGCATCCGCGGCACCGTGACGCAGCTGTGCACGGAGGTGCTCGACGTCGTCGGGCAGGCCACCGGTCCCGGCCCGCTCACGGGGAACGCGCGGCACGCGCGCGCCGTGGCGGACCTGCAGGTCTACCTGCGCCAGCACCACGGCCACCGCGACGACGCACGCCTCGGCCGGGCCCTGCTGGAGCGCGGGGGCGCTCGGGACGCGGCGCCGGTCCCCACCACCGACGGTGCGTGGGCCTGGTGAGCTTCTCCCACCTGGACGCCGGCACCTCCGAGGACGCCTGGGCCGCGGGGGGCATCGCCGAGCTGCCCGCCCTGACCCCGCCGGACTGGACCCCGCGCACCCTGCTGCTGGTCGCCGTCGCGCATCCCGACGACGAGACGCTCGGCGCCACCGGCCTGATCCGCGCGGCGCTGCGGGGCGGGGCCGGCGTGCGCGTGCTCGTGGCCACCGCGGGCGAGGCCTCCCACCCGGACTCGCCGACCCACACGCCGGAGGACCTCGTCCGGATCCGCCGCGGGGAGATGGACCACGCGATGGACGCGCTCGCGGCCGGCACCGGCCCGGACGGCGGGGACCGCCGCGAGGCGCTGACCTGGACCTCGCTCGGCCTGCCCGACTCCGGCGTCGCGGACCACGCGGACGCGGTGCGGGAGGCGGTCGTCGCGGCGATCGAGGAGCACCTCCGCGCGCACCCGGACGGCGCCGTCGTCCTCGCCTCCCATGACCCCGGGGACGGGCACGCGGACCACGAGGCGGTGGGCGCCGTCGTCGCGGACCTGGCCGGCGAGCGCGACCTGCCGCTGTGCGCGTTCCCCATCTGGTTCTGGCACTGGGGCGACCCCGCGGACCTGCCCGCGCGCCGTTACCGGCGGCTGCCCCTCACCGATCAGGACCGGGCGGCCCGCCGCGCCTCCCTCGCCGCGCACGCCTCCCAGGTGGCGCCGCTGTCCGAGGCGCCCGGCGACGAGGCCATCCTCGGCCCGAACGTCCTGGCCCACCACGAGCGGCCCTTCGAGGTGCACCGCTACTCCGGCCCCGAGGACGCCGACGCCGGCCGCGCCGCGGCCGTGTTCGACCGGCTGTACCGGGAGCACGCGGACCCGTGGCGATACCTCAGCTCCCCCTACGAGGCCCGCAAGCGCGCGCTCACCCTGGCGATGCTGACCCGCCCGCGGTACGGCACCGTGGTGGAGGCGGGCGCGTCGATCGGCGTGCTCACCGCGCAGGTGGCCGAGCGGGCGGAGCGCGTGGTGGGGCTCGAGGCCTCTCCGGTGGCGGTGGAGCGGGCGGCCGAGCGGCTCGCGAGCCTGCCCGATGCCGAGGTGCGCCGCGCGGTGCTGCCGGGGGAGTGGCCCGCGGACGCGGCCGGGGCCGACCTCGTGATCGCCTCGGAGATCGGCTACTTCCTGCAGCCCGAGGAGCTGGACGCCATGCTCGACCGCGTGGCCGAGGACCTCGCCCCCGGCGGGGAGCTGCTGCTCTGCCACTGGCGCCACCCGATCCAGGGCTGGCCCCTCGACGGGGACACGGTGCACGCCCGCGTGGCCGCCGACCCGCGTTGGCGCCTGCATGCCGAGCACACCGAGGACGACTTCCGGATCAGCCTCCACGTGCGCGCGGCCGCGGCCACCCACGCCGTGGTCGTGGTGCCGGCTCGGAACGAGGAGGCCCTGCTGCCCGGCTGCCTCGCGGCGCTGAGCACGGCCATGGACCGCTGGGAGCAGCACCACGCGCAGGGCTCCGTGGCCGTCGTCGTGGCGGCGGACGGGTGCGAGGACGCCACCGTGTCGGTCGCCGAGCGCGCCCGCCACGCGGACCCGCGTCTCCACGTGCTCGAGCTCGGCGACGGCGAGGGCGGCGTCGGCCGGGCCCGCAGGGCCGCGGCGGGGCACGCGCGCGGCCTCTTCCCGGACGTGCCCGCGGAGCGCCTCTGGCTCGCCTCCACGGACGCGGACTCGCGCGTCCCCGCCGACTGGCTCCTCGCCCAGACGACGACGGCGGGCGAGCGGGAGGCCCTCGTGCTCGGGACCGTGGACGTCGAGCTGGAGGCAGGCGGCGCGGGCTCCGGTGAGGGCTCCGGAGCGGCGGAGGGCGCCGCCGGCACCGCCCGCCACGCCGCGCTCGAGGCCTGGCGGGTTGCCTACCGCCACGGCGAGGGGCACCCCCACGTGCACGGCGCCAACCTGGGCCTGCCGTGGTCCCTCTACGAGGCCGCGGGCGGCTTCCCGGCCGTCCCCGAGCACGAGGACGTGGAGCTCACCGGGGCGGTGCGGGCACTCGGTGAGGAGCGGGTGATCGCCACGGACCGCGCGCGCGTCTGCACCTCGGCCCGCCTGGTGGGCCGCACCCCCGGAGGGTTCTCCGGGTTCCTGCGGGAGGCCGGCGGGGAGTGATCGGGCCCAGGGCGCATCGGCCTGGAGCGCCTGTCCGGCGCGCCTGCCCTTCAGCTGGGCGCAGTACTGCCAGGCAACCCCCGAGGTTGCCTGGCAGTACTGCGCCCAGCTCGCGTGGAGGCGGGTCCGGTGGGGCAGGTTCGGCAGCGCGGTGACCGGCGGGCGGGTCCGGTGGCCAGTGCCCGGGCCTGGGGCGCGCGAGGCCCTGCCGACTAGACTGGTGACATGACCGAGCCGAACGCCCAGCCCGACCCGCACCGCGCTCCCGCGTCCCAGCCGAGCTGGTACGGGAGCGGTTCCGCCGACGGCGCGAACGGGTCGAGCGCCGCCGGCTGGCCGGACGCCTCCGCCACGCGTGGGCCGGAGACCACCGCGCCCGGACCCTACGGCCGGGGCGGCGACGGCGCATCCCCGGGTGCCTACGGGACCGCCCCGGGGTCCTACGGCGCGTACGGCGGCGGCATGCCCGCCTACACGTACGGCGGCCAGCCCCTCGCACCGGGGCAGACCGCGGGCACAGGGCTGTCCGTGTCCTCCATGATCCTCGGCATCGTGTCCCTGGTCGGCGGCCTCATGCTGTTCTTCCCGCCCATCGTGGGCGTGGTGCTGGGCCACATGGGCCTCAAGCGGGAGCCCAACGGCCGCGGCATGGCCATCGCGGGGCTGGTGATGAACTACATCTCCCTCGCGCTGCTGGCGCTGCTCGTCGTGGGGTTCATCCTCCTGATCGTGGTGATGGGCATGTCCATGGACGCCGTGTACAACGACGCCGTCCAGGGCCTGGACGCCTGATCACCGGAGACCGCGGGGCCCCGCTCACCCCGCCAGCAGCAGCTCCAGGTGCGCCGCCAGCTGCAGCAGGGCCCCCTCGGTGCCTGCCCGGCCGATGAGCTGCACGGACCAGCTCAGGCCGTCGTCGTCGGTGAGCACGGGCACGGACACCGCGGGCAGGCCCATCACGTTGACCATGGACGTGTAGGGGGTGAAGGCGCACTGCGCCGCGTAGTTCTCCTCCGGCGCCATGGCGAGGAAGTGCCCCACGAGGGGCGGCGCCGTGGCCAGCACGGGCGTCATCACGACGTCCACGTCCGAGAACTGCGCGCGCATCCCGTGCGCCCACTCCTCCAGGCGCGCGACGGCGGCTCTGATCTCCTCGGCGCCCGTCGCCCGCGCGGAGCGCAGGAACGAGGCCGCGACGGCGCCCAGGTGCACCTCGGCGCCGTCGGGCAGGGGCGCCTCGAGCAGGCCCGAGGTCCACGCCGTGCGGAAGTCCCGGTGGTAGTCCTCGCCGTAGTAGGGGCTGAACTCCTCCACGCGGTGGCCGCCGCCGCCCAGGGCGGCCGCGGCACGGGTGAGGGCGGCGATCGCGGGGCGGGCCAGCGTGATCTCCACGTCCGGGCTGAAGGGCGAGGCCATGGTCACCCCGATCCGCCGGGGGTCCCCGAGCTCGCCCGCGCTCGCCCGCTCCACGGTGCTGCGCACGTCCGTCAGGGCGCGGCCGGCGAAGCCCTCCGTGCCGGCGAGGACGTCGAAGAGCAGGGCCGCGTCCGCCGCGGTGTGGGCGAGGGGGCCGGCCACGGTGAGGTTGCGGACGGTGTCCTCCGACCGGTCCGTGGGCAGCGTGCCGCGGCCCGGCTTGAGGCCCACGAGCCCGCAGGCCGCGGCGGGGATGCGCACCGAGCCGCCGCCGTCGGAGCCGGGGGCGAACGGCAGGATCCCGGCGGCCACCGCCGCGGCCGAGCCGCCCGAGGAGCCGCCGGGCGTGCGCGCCGGGTCCAGGGGGTTGCGGGCGGGGGCGTCCACGAGGTTCTCCGAGTACGAGTCGAGGCCGAACTCGGGGACCGTGGTCGTGCCGAGGGTCACGGTCCCCGCGAAGCCGAGGCGGGCCACGAGCGGGTCGTCCTCGGCGGCGGGCGGGGCGTCGGCCAGCAGGGCGGAGCCCTGCCGTGTGGGCAGCCCGGCCACGTCGACCAGGTCCTTGAACGCCACCGGCAGGCCGTGGAGGGAGGCGGGGACGACGTCGTCGCCCGCTGCGCGCCGGGCGTCCGCGCCGGAGCCGGCGGCGTGCGAGCCGCGGCGCGCGGACTCGGCGTCGAGCGCGTCCGCCCGGGCGAGAGCGCGCTCCTCGTCCAGGACCACGAACGCGCCGAGGTCGGCGTTCGCGTGGGCGGCGTCGAGCGCGGCCCGGGTGACCTCGCGCGCGGACAGCTCGCGTGCGGCCAGCGCGTCCCGCAGCTCCACGGCGGAGCGGTCGAGGAGTCGGGCGGTGCGGGCGGCGGAGTTCTCCATGGGGACGAGGGTAGCCAGCCTTGTGGTGTCCGGGCGCCGCCGTAGGGTGGAGCCATGAGCAACTTCGAGACCGTGACCGTGGACCAGATCCCCGCCGACGCCCCCATCCCGGACGTGCGTGAGGACGACGAGTGGGCCCTGGGGCGCGCCGCCGGCGCCCAGCACATCCCGCTGGGCCAGCTGCCGGACCGCCTGGAGGAGCTGGACCCGGACACCGACTACCACGTGATCTGCCGCACGGGCGGCCGTTCCGCGCGCGCCGCGGAGTTCCTCGTGGGCCGCGGCTACTCGGCGATCAACGTGGCCGGCGGCTCGGGCGCGTGGCTCGAGGCCGGCAAGCCCATGGAGGCCGACGGCGACGCCGAGCCGACCGTCAAGTGAGCCCTGAGCGTCCCCGCTACGCCTTCCTGGGCCCCGAGGGCACCTTCACGGAGGCGGCGCTCCGCCGGGTCGCGGATGAGGAGGGCTCGGAGTTCGTGCCCGCCGCGTCGGTGATCTCGGCCCTGGCCGCGGTCCGGGCCGGCGAGGTGGACCGGGCGATGGTGCCCATCGAGAACTCGGTCGAGGGCGGCGTCTCCGCCACCCTGGACGACATCGCCCTGGGCGACGAGCTGCAGATCCTGGCCGAGGTGCTCGTCCCCATCAGCTTCGTGCTCGTGGGGCGGCCCGGGGTCACGGGGCTCGGGGACGTCCGCCGCATCACCACGCACCCGCACGCGTGGGCCCAGGTGCGGGGGTGGGCGGAGGCGACCCTGCCCGCGGCGGAGTTCACCCCCGCCTCCTCCACCGCCGCGGGCGCGCGCCTGCTGCTGGAGGGCGCGGCCTTCGACGCCGCCGTGTGCGCACCGCTCGTGGCCGAGCAGACCGGTCTGCCCGTGCTCGCGGAGCGGGTCGAGGACGTGACGGGCGCCGTGACGCGCTTCGTGCTCGTCTCCCGGCCCGGCTCACTGCCCGCGCCCACCGGCTCGGACAAGACGACCCTCACGGTGCCGCTGCCGAACGACCACCCGGGTGCGCTGCGGGAGATCCTCGACCAGTTCGCGACGCGCGGAGTCAACCTCTCGCGCATCGAGTCCCGGCCCACGGGCACGGGGCTGGGCCAGTACTTCTTCTCGATCGACCTCGAGGGGCACCTCGCCGAGGAGCGCGTGGGGGCGGCGCTGGCCGCCCTGCACCGGATCTTCCCGGGCGTGCGGTTCCTCGGCTCCTACCCGCGGGCCGAGCACCGGGCCGCCGTCGTGGCGCCGCACACCTCGGACGAGGCCTATCGGGCCGGCCGGGAGTGGGTCGAGGGGCTGCGCGGGCGCTGACCCGGGTCCTCGACGCCGAGGCCGGCTCGTCCGCCGGCTCACTCCACCGAGGCGCGCTCCTCGTTCCCGATCATCACGGTGAGCGTGTCCGGCTGGACGCGGGCGTCGATGGCCACGACGTCGCCGGTCGCGTCGCCGTCGAGCTGGGAGGGCATCGGCTCGGCGAGGCGGATCGAGACCCGCGTGGCCTGCTCCGTCTCGAGCACGGGGATGGGCCGCTTCGAGCGGACCAGGGTCTTGGCGGCGATCCGTGCCCAGTCGAGGGCGTGCTTCGGGGAGAGGACCACCACGTCCAGCAGGCCGTCGTCGAGCTTGGCCTCCGGCAGCAGCTCCAGGCCGCCCGTGAGCATGCCGCAGTTGGCCACCATCACGCTGCGCACCTTGAAGCGCTTGGTCGTGCCGCCGTCGAGGGTGACGGTGACCTCGTGGCGCGCGCCGCCCAGGTGGCGAAGCCCCGCCTCGCTGTAGGCGAGCCACCCCGCCCTGCTCTTCAGGTCGTCGCGGGTGTCGCCCATGATGTCCGCGTCGTAGCCGGCGCCGGCGATCACCGTGAACGTGTCCCGGCGCTGACCGCCGTCCGCGTCCGTGAGGCGGATGTCCACCGTGTCGATCACGCGGCGGCGCCCGTGGAGGGCGATGCGGATGCACTCCTCGAGGTCGTTGATCGGCAGGTCGAGGTTGCGGGCCAGCAGGTTGCCCGTGCCCATCGGGACCACGCCCAGCGGGATGCCGGAGCCGGTGAGCTCCTCCGCCACGAGCCGCACCGTGCCGTCGCCGCCGGCCACGATCACGAGCCCGACGCCCGCCTCGATCGCGTCCCGGGCCATCTGGGTGCCGGCGTCGTCCTCCGCCGTCTCCAGCACGAGCGCCTCGCCGAACCCGTAGTGCCGCACGGCGTCCATCACCTTGCCGCGGACCTGCTCCGCGTCGTTCTTCACGGGGTTGAGGATCAGCGCCACCTCGTGGGAGGGCGCCGCGGCCTCCTCGGTGGCGACGACGCGCTCCCGCAGCTCCTCGACGCGGGCGGCCAGGGACTGGCGGTCCGCGCGCAGGGCGGCGATCTCGCGGTCGCGGCGCCGGCCGGAGACCACGTGGCCGATCACGACGACGGCCAGGGCCACCACCGCGACGAGGGCGAGGACGGCCAGGATCAGCTCGAGGGTCATGCGGCCAGTCTAGAGGGGCCCGGGTTCGCTAGTCTGGGCGGGTGATCGACGTCAAGGACCTCATCGAGCAGCCCGAGAAGTACCGCGCCTCCCAGGAGGCCCGTGGGGCGGACGCGTCCCTCGTGGACCGCCTCCTCGAGGCGGACGCCGCGCGGCGCTCCGCGATCACCCGCTTCGAGGAGCTGCGCGCCCGGCAGAAGGCGTTCGGCAAGCAGGTGGCGCAGGCCCAGGGCGAGGAGAAGCAGGCCCTGCTCGCCGAGGTGAAGGACCTCGCCGCGCAGGTGAAGGCGGCGGAGGTGGCCTCCGGTGAGGCTGAGGCGCAGGTGGCCGACCTGCAGCGGGGCTTCCCCAACCTCATCGTGGAGGGCATCCCGGCCGGCGGCGAGGACGACTTCGAGGTGCTCAAGGAGGTCGGCACGCCGCGCGACTTCGCGGCGGACGGCTTCGAGCCACGGGACCACCTGGAGCTCGGCGAGCTGCTCGGCGCGATCGACATGGAGCGCGGTGCGAAGGTCTCCGGTGCCCGCTTCAGCTTCCTCAAGGGCGTGGGCGCCCGCCTCGAGCTGGGCATCATGCGGATGGGCCTGGACCTGGCGATCGAGAACGGGTTCGTGCCCGTCATCCCGCCCACGCTCGTGCGCCCCGAGACCATGCAGGGCACCGGCTTCGACGTGCAGCACGACGACGAGATCTACCGCCTCGAGCGGGACGACCTCTACCTCGTGGGCACCTCCGAGGTCGCCCTGGCCGGCTACCACGCGGACGAGATCATGGATCTCTCCGAGGGGCCCGTGCGCTACGCCGGCTGGTCCGCGTGCTACCGCCGCGAGGCCGGCTCGGCCGGCAAGGACACCCGCGGCATCATCCGCGTGCACCAGTTCAACAAGCTCGAGATGTTCGTCTACACCACGCAGGAGGAGGCCGAGGCGGAGCACGCCCGCCTGCTCGCGTGGGAGGAGCAGATGCTCGCGGCCATCGAGGTCCCCTACCGCGTGATCGACACCGCCGCCGGCGACCTCGGCCTCTCCGCCGCCCGCAAGTTCGACTGCGAGGCGTGGGTCCCCACGCAGGGCACCTACCGAGAGCTGACCTCCACCTCGAACTGCACCACGTTCCAGGCGCGCCGCCTCAACATCCGCGAGCGGATGAAGAACGACGACGGCGCCAAGGGCGGCACTCGCATGGTCGCCACGCTCAACGGCACGCTGGCCACCACGCGGTGGATCGTCGCGATCCTGGAGAACCACCAGAACGCGGACGGCTCCGTGACCGTGCCGGAGGCGCTGCGCCCCTACGTGGGCGGGCTGGAGCGGTTCGAGGTCCTCTGACCCCGTGCCCCCCCCCCGGCGGAACGAGGTGTCACGAAGTGTGGGTATGGCGGCCGCATACCGATCGGTAGTGGACCCGTCTGAAGTGCAGTCACGCGATGCAGTATCGGG
>NZ_JBFBLX010000008.1:0-102983 GCF_040702705.1 Micrococcus sp. NPDC078436
TGCGTTCGGACAAGTACGCCCGGAACTATCACGCCGGGCTCAGTCTCGCAGCGACACTGCACTGGCTCGCCACCATCCTTTAGCAACACGCCCTAGGCAGGAGGGCCCGGGAGGCCAAGTGGGACACGACAGGTGCCTTGGTCAGGGCCGAGGCGCAGGTATCGTCCACGGCCTCCAGGGCACAGACCGGCAGCCCGGGGTCGGCTGCCTCATCCCCGGCAGGCTCGGCCGGGAGCACGACCTCGGGCACCATGCCGGCCGGACCGATGGCCCCCGGCCCGAGGTGATGAACAGTTGTGGCGGCGGCCGTACCGGTGGCGGCCCAAGCCGCGCTGGTGCCCGTACCAGCGTGCATCCCGAGCAGGCCCAGGATCAACACGAGGGTGCCCAGAACGGTTCGAAGGGCGGGCCAGCCGGACAGGGGGCGGCGGGAGGAGGTCACAGTAGCGATTCGGTGGTGTTCCCGCCGTCCGTGGTGGACAGCACGGTCGAGCCGACGACCAGCAGTGCTTCGGTCTGCCCGTCGTCGGTGATGCCCGTTCCCAGGGCGGTGGCCGTGCCGACCGGGCGGTCGCTGGCGGTCCAGGTGTCGCCGGCGTCGGTGCTGGTCAGCAGGTGTCCCTCGGTGCCGGCGCCCACGGCGGTGGTGTCATCGGCCCAGGCGACCAGGTGCATCAGCTGGGGGGTGTCCAGGGTGGTCCAGGTCGCGCCGTGGTCGGTCGAGCGCAACATGCCGGTTTCGGTGGTGGCCAGCACGGTCCCGGTTTGGGGGGAGATCGCCAGCGATGCCGGGGCGACGGGGATCTCAAGGCTCTGCCAGGTGAGGCCGTCGGTGCTGGCGCGCAGTTGCCCATCGAAGCCGAGGACCCCGTTCGGGCCGGCGGCCAGGGCGTGGAAATCGGATGCGCCGCCGCGGGAGAGCACCGTCCAGCTCTGGCCCCGGTCGGTGGACTCGGCCAGGCCCAGCGGCTCGGGCAGGCCGGTGCGCGGCGCGGGGTGACCCGAGGCCAGGTAGCGGCCCTCGGGAGTCAGGGTGAAACCCATGAAGTCCACGACCGGACCGACCTGGGTCAGCTCCCCGTCCTGGAGCCGGAACAGGCCCTGGTGGGTGGCCAGCAGCACCTCACCGGACTCGGGGTCCCGGGTGAGGGCATGGACGTGGGTGATGGCCGTGCCGGTGCCCTGCGTGCCGGTGCCGGCCGCCGGGGATGTCGCGGGGTTCGGCGCGGCGCAGGCGGTGAGGGTGCCAGCGCCGAGCAGGGTCAGCCCGCCGGCGATCAGGGTTCTGCGGGTCAGGGGGGTCATGGAGCCTTTCCGCCCCGGGCCAAAAGGCGGGGCTTCTACCATTGTCGGCCGGTGACGCGCCGGGATGGGGCGGTTTGCCTTGAAGATTCGATGAAGATTCCCCGCCCCGGCACCGTTCTGAGCCGCCGGGGCGCGAGACAGAGCGAGACTGGACCCATGAACTCTGGCACTGGCACTGGGACTGACCCTGGGACTGGTCCGGCGGCCGGCCGGGTGTTGGTGGTCGATGACGAGAAGCCGCTGGCGCGCATGGTGGCCACCTACCTGGAGCGGGCCGGCTACGAGGTGGCCCTCACCCACACCGGCCCGGCCGCAGTGCAGGCCGCCCGGGTTCACGAGCCCGACGTGATGGTCCTGGACCTGGGCCTGCCCGGGCTGGACGGGATCGAGGTGTGCCGGCGGGTGCGGGCCTTCTCCGAGTGCTATGTGCTGATGCTCACCGCCCGCGGCGATGAGCACCACCGGTTGGAGGGATTGGCGGTGGGGGCCGATGACTACATCACCAAACCCTTCAGCGTCCGGGAGCTGGTCGCCCGGGTGGGGGCGGTCATGCGCCGGCCGCGCACAACGGTGTCAGCCCCCGAACCGGAACGGGTCTGCGGTGACCTGGTCATCGACCTGGCCGCCCACGAGGCCCGCGTGTCGGGCCAGGTGGTGCAACTAACGCGCACGGAGTTCGACCTGCTGGCCGCCTTGTCGGGGCGCCCGCACCAGGCCTTCTCCCGGCGCCAGCTGATCGATATCGTCTGGGACCCGGCCTGGGTGGGCGATGAACGGCTCGTGGACGTGCACATCAAGAACCTGCGCCGCAAGCTCGACGCGGACCCGGCCCGCTATATCGACACCGTCCGCGGGGTCGGCTACCGGATGGCGGAGCAATGACCGGCCGGCGGCGCTACCAAGGATTAGCGGCCCGGTTCTTCCTCGCCCAGCTGCTGGTGGTGGGGGCCAGCGTGCTGGCCGCGGTGGTGGTGGCCTCCCTGGCCGGCCCACCACTGTTCCACGAGCACCTGGAACAGGCCGGGGCCGGACACGATGCAGCCCAGGTGCTGCACGTGGAGCAGGCCTACCGGGACGCCAATTTCTGGACCCTGGGCGTGGCCCTGGCCACGGCCTTGATCTGTTGTCTGGCATTGACCTGGCATGTCGCCCGCCGGATCCAGAGTCCGATCAACGCCCTGACCCAGGCGGCCAAGGCCATGGCCGGTGGACGGTACGACACCCGCGTGCCGGCCATGGGCGCCGGCACCGAGGTGGAGGAGCTGGCAGGGTCTTTCAACACCATGGCCGCACGGCTTCAGCGCACCGAGGACACCCGTCGACGGATGCTCTCGGACCTGGCCCACGAGCTGCGCACCCCCGTCTCCGTGCTGACCGTCTACCACGAGGCCCTGCAAGACGGGGTGTCCCACTGGGACGAGCCCACCGGTGAGCTGATGGGCGAGCAGCTGGCCCGGTTGACCCGGCTGGTGGAGGACATCAACGACGTCTCCCGCGCCGAGGAGGGCCGGATCGAACTGGACCGCAGCCCCCAAGGGGTCAGCGGGCTGCTGCATGCCGCGACCGAGGCCCACAAGGAGGCCTACGCCACCAAGGGCGTGGCCCTGACCATGGACGCCGATCCGGGCCTGGCCGTGGACGTGGACCGCCAGCGCATGGGCCAGGTCCTGGGCAACCTGCTCACCAACGCCCTGCGCCACACCCCGGCCGGGGGCCGGGTCACCCTCGAGGCCCGACAAAGCCCGTCCGGGGTCACGCTCAGCGTCACCGACACCGGGGAGGGGATCTCTCCCGAGCACCTGCCGCACGTCTTCGAACGCTTCTACCGCGGGGACACCGCCCGCGACCGTGACCACGGCGGCTCCGGGGTCGGCCTGGCCATCTCCCGAGCTCTCATCCAGGCCCACGGCGGCACCCTGAGCGCCACCTCCACCACGGCCGGGGCGACGTTCACCATCGACCTGCCCACCAAGCAGCCCCCCGACCAGCCCACCTACCGGCGCACCCGTTTATCCACCGTGAACACCGGCGCTCCACCCCTTGAATGATACCCCCGGGGGGTATATACCAAGAGGAGAGGCGCCGTCCGGCGCCGCCCTCAGACCTGAAGGAGACCGTCATGACCGAATCCGCCCGCACCCCGCTGCCGGGGGCCACCAACGGCTGCTCGTGCTGCGCCCCAGCCGCCGACGCCACCGCCCCCGCCGGGCGCCAGAGTGCCGACCCAACCGGGACGAGCGCCGGCGACGCGACCTACCAGGTGGAGGGCATGACCTGCGGACACTGCGTGGGCTCCGTCACCGAGGCCGTGAGCGCCCTGGACGGGGTGGACGATGTCCGGGTCGAACTGGTCGCCGGCGGGGCCTCCCCCGTCACCGTGACCGGGCCCGCCTCCGCGGACTCCGTGCGGACGGCCATCGAAGCGGCCGGCTACCGCGTCCGGATCTAACCGACCCATCCCCTCGAGGTCGGCGCCCCACCGCTGAGCCGGTCGCCGAACAGACCGCCGAGCAGAAGGAACACCATGAGCACCCCGCACCACCACGATCACCCCACCGACCAGACCGCCGAACACCCAGACCCGAACCCCCACGCCGGCCACGCCAACCACACCGACCATGCCGCCCACCACCCCGCGGACGCGGCCACCCACGGGCAGGCCATGCCCCAGGGCCACGCCCACTCGGCCCTGGACGAGGAGCACCAGGTCCATGACCACGGCAAGCACGCCGGGCATTCCACCGCGATGTTCAAGAACCGGTTCTGGGTCTCGCTGGTGCTGTCACTCCCGGTGGTGTTCTTCAGCCACATGGTCGGACAACTGCTGGGCTACCACGTCCCTGAGTTCCCCGGTTCGACGTGGATCGCCCCGGTGCTGGGCACCGTGATCTACCTCTACGGCGGCGCCCCCTTCCTCAAGGGCGGACTCACCGAGGTGCGCTCCCGCCAGCCGGGGATGATGCTGCTGATCGCGATGGCCATCACCGTGGCCTTCGTCGCCTCCTGGATCACCTCCCTGGGCATCGGGGACCTGATGCTGGACTTCTGGTGGGAACTGGCCCTGCTGGTGACCATCATGCTGCTCGGGCACTGGATGGAGATGCGCGCCCTCGGCGCGGCATCCTCCGCCCTGGACGCCCTGGCCGCGCTGCTGCCGGAGAAGGCCGAGAAGATCGTGGACGGAGACACCGTGACCGTGCCCGTCGGCGAGCTGGCGGTCGGGGACACCGTGTTGGTGCGCTCCGGGGCCCGCGTGCCGGCCGACGGGACCATCCTGGAAGGCGCCGCGGAGTTCGACGAGTCGATGATCACCGGCGAATCCCGGGCCGTGGCCCGCACCGTCGGGGAGCGGGTGGTAGCCGGGACCGTGGCCACCGACAACACCGTGCGGGTGCGCATCGAGGCCGTCGGCGCCGACACCGCTCTGGCCGGGATCCAGCGGATGGTCGCCGACGCCCAGGAGTCCTCCTCCCGGGCCCAGGCGTTGGCGGACCGGGCCGCCGCGTTGCTGTTCTGGTTCGCCCTGGGGGCGGCGATCATCACCGCGATCGTGTGGACCGTGATCGGTCAGCCCACCGATGCGGTCACCCGCACCGTGACCGTGCTGGTGATCGCCTGCCCGCACGCCCTGGGCCTGGCCATCCCGCTGGTGATCGCGATCTCCACCGAACGCGCCGCCAAGGCCGGGCTGCTGATCAAGGACCGGATGGCCCTGGAGAAGATGCGGACCATCGACGTGGTGCTCTTTGACAAGACCGGCACCCTGACCGAGGGCGCCCACGCCGTCACCGGTGTCGCCGCGGCGCCCGGCATTTCCGAGGCCGAGCTGTTGGCCTACGCCGCCGCGGCCGAGGCCGACAGCGAGCACCCGGTGGCCCGGGCCATCGTCACCGCCGCCACCAGTCATGCCGAGGCCGCCCGGTTGGGCCTGCGCGGCACCGGATTCCAGGCCGCCACCGGCCGCGGGGTCACGGCCACCGTGGCCGGCGCCGAGGTCCTCGTCGGCGGGCCGAACATGCTGCGCGAGCTCACCCTGGACACCCCCGAGGCACTGGCCGCCGATGTCCGGGCCTGGACGGATCGGGGGGCCGGGGTGCTGCATGTGGTCCGCGACGGGTCCGTTATCGGCGCGGTCGCCGTGGAGGACAAGATCCGCCCCGAGTCCCGGGCCGCCGTGGCCGCCCTGCACGCCCGGGGGGTCAAGGTCGCGATGATCACCGGCGACGCCCGCCAGGTCGCCGAGGCCGTGGCGCGGGATCTGGGCATCGACGAGGTCTTCGCCGAGGTCCTTCCCCAGGACAAGGACACCAAGGTCACCGAACTGCAGGCCCGGGGCCTGTCCGTGGCCATGGTCGGGGACGGCGTGAACGACGCCCCGGCCCTGGCCCGGGCCGAGGTCGGCATCGCCATCGGCGCCGGCACCGACGTGGCCATGGAATCGGCCGGCGTGGTGCTGGCCGGCAATGACCCCCGTGCCGTGCTATCCATGATCCACCTGTCCAAGGCCAGTTACACCAAGATGATCCAGAACCTGGTCTGGGCCACCGGATACAACGTGCTCGCCGTCCCGCTGGCCGCCGGCGTGCTGGCCCCGATCGGCTTCGTGCTCTCCCCCGCGGTGGGCGCGATCCTGATGTCCGTCTCCACCATCGTGGTGGCCCTCAACGCCCAGCTGCTGCGCCGCACCGACCTGGACCCGGAGCACCTGGCTCCTCTCGAGCACCCCCGGTCGCAGGCTGCCCTTCAGCCGGCTGCGGTTTCCTGATCTCGCCCCTTGGCGTGAACCCTGATGTGAACCCTCAACCCACCATGAAAGGACCCACCATGAAACGCACCATGACGCTGACCGCCCTGACCCTGGCCTCCGCCCTGACCTTGACCGCCTGCGGCACCGGGGCCCAGGACGAGAACGCCGGCGCTGAGGCCTCGGCCACCGCGACCGGCTCCGCCCCCGCCGCCACCCCTGCGGCCACGGACACCGCGACACCGTCCGCCACGGAATCGGCTACTAGCTCGGCCACCGGTTCGGCCGAGGAGGTCTCCGCCGAGCACAATGACGCGGACGTGATGTTCGCTCAGATGATGATCCCGCATCACCAGCAGGCGGTGGAGATGAGCGAGATGCTGCTGGCCAAGGATGAGATCCCGGCCGAGGTGGCCGAGTTCGCCCAGAAGGTCATCGACGCCCAGGGCCCGGAGATCGAGCGCATGAACGCCATGCTCACCGCCTGGGGTGAAGACCCCGTGGACATGGGAGACATGGGCGGTATGGAGGGCATGGACCACGGCGGGATGTCCGGGATGATGTCCGAGGAGGACATGGCCGCCCTGGAGCAGGCCCAGGGCACCGAGGCTGCCCGGTTGTACCTGGAGCAGATGACCGCCCACCACCAGGGCGCCATCGAGATGGCCCAGGACGAGGTCGAGGGCGGGCAGACCCCGCAGGCCGTGGCCCTGGCCGAAAAGGTCGTCGCGGACCAGCAGGCCGAGATCACCGAGATGGAACAGATGCTTCAGGAGCTGCCCGCGACCTGACCGGCATCGCCGCACCACAATCCCAAGGAGGGCCCGTTCGGTGGACGGGCCGTCCTTGGAGGTGTGGTGCCGTCAGCGGATGATGGGCCGCCCTGGGTGAGGCCGGCCCCTGCTTCGACGGCAGGAGGGCCATCCCTTAGGGCGGGTCTGCCGTGAGTTTGGTTGACACGAGTTATCAGGCGGCGGCATCCGCCTGGACTGATTGAACCATCTCGAACTCGACGGGGGTGAGCCTGCCGAGACGGGCCTGCCTACGACGCCGGTGATAGGTCCGCTCGATCCAGCTCACGATTGAGAGCCGGAGCTGGGCAAAGGACTGCCAGCGACGCCGGTCCAGCACGTTCTTCTGCAACAGCGCGAAGAAGGATTCCATCGCCGCGTTGTCCCCAGCAGCACCGACCCGGCCCATCGACCCGACCAAGCCGTTGACCCGCAGCGTCTCCACGAATCGCCTGGATCGAAATTGCGACCCACGATCCGAATGCACACGGCAACCCTGCACCTCGGCCTTGCCTCCACGCCGGGCCAGAGCCATCTGCAGGGCATCCACAGCCAGCTGCGAGCTCATCCGCCGATTGATCGAGTAGCCCACGATCCGGTTCGAGAACACGTCCTTGACCGCGCAGAGATAGAGCTTGCAAGTCCCCGGCCCAATGCTCTGAGATGTCCGTGAGCCACAACTGGTTCGGCTTCTCAGCGCGGAACTGACGACGAACCAGATCATCATGAACGGCAGGGCCAGGACGCTTGCCCGAGCCGCGGCGGAACCAGTGGCAGCAGCGGACACGCACGAGCCGGCAGGCCTTCAACGTCTGGTGGTCTGACACGTCTAGGCCACGGTCGCGGAGCTTCTCAGCCAGGAACCGGTATCCGAACTCCGGGCCATCAGCATGGGCGTCGAGGACGGCATTGGCGGCATGCGCGTCGGACCATTCCCGCGCGCTGACAGGTTCGGCCAGCCACTGGTAGTAGGCCTGACGGGTGAACCCGAGGACCCGGCAGGAGAGTTTCACGGGGATCCCGTCGCGGGCCAGGTCCTTCACGACGGGATAGGTCATTTCGGGGACTGGCCCAATTTCAGGTTCGCCTGCGACAGATACGCGGCGGCGCGGCGTAAGACCTCGTTCTCCATCTCCAATTCACGGTTGCGGCGCTTGAGCGCCTTCAGCTCCTCGTTCTCAGCTTTGGTGACGCCGGGCCGGATCCCGGCCTCGACATCGTCTTGGGCCAGCCAGCGACGCAGGCAGGACTCGGTGATGCCGAAGTCCTTCGCGACCTGCGCGATCGGCATCTGGCCCTTGCGGGCGATGCTGACCACGTCCTGGCGGAACTCTCGGGGGTATGCAGCGGGCATGAGGACATCCTTCCAGCAGCCCCTCCCGGGACCACAGATCAGATGTCAACCAAACTCACGGCAGACCCTCGCCGCGAGTCAAAGGTGAGCACATCCAGCGCGAGCCGAGCGCGACAGGCAAGACCGTTTCGGACCGAGGCGACGCTGTGGTTCCAGCACGACGGGGCCACGGGGGCGGAGGTGGCCCTCGACGAGTCGTGGGGGTCGGGGGAGGATGGTCCGATGGAAGCGAGCACACAGGCACTGCTGGCCGGTCCGCGGGGGCGGCGTCTCTGTCTCGAAGCGGCGAGGGCGCTCAGCCCGCGGGTCGCGGACCTGGTGTTCTGGCTCGGGCAAGAGCTGGACCCGGATCGGGGCGGCGCCCGTCTCGTGTGGGCTGTCCACGAGGGCCGCCGCGTCCCGGTCTCGCCTCCGACGGTATCCCCGGACGAGGTGGCAGGGGCCCTGACCGGTCTCGACCTCTCGGGCCTCTCGGACGACGTGGTCCAGTCGGCTCTGGTCAGCGCTGTGGAATCGGCCAGGTACTGGCAGGAGCCCGACGGGGAGGACGTGCTGGCTGGGCAGTCGGTCATCCGCGCCGCCCTGGCACCCGTGGCCGCCGCCGTCGTGGCCTCACCCGCGTCCCGGCCCTGGGGACGTCCACGCCAGCCGGTGCAGTGGGTCGCCGACTGGCGGGATTTCGAGGATCCGACCCGGCTGACCCGTCACCCGGGTCGCGTCCTGTCGGAATGGGCCCAGGAGGAGCGGTTGCAGGAGGCTCGCGCCACCGTCGAACGCCCGGCCGACCCCACGGCGAACTGGTCCGGGAGCTGGTGGTCGATCCCTCAGGGAGTCACTGCTGGCTTCGGGCAGATCCCCACCGGGTTGGACCTCGTCGAGGACGCTCTCGGCGCGGAGGCGGCCACGGTGATCCCGGTGCAGGGGGCGGGGAGGACGTATGAGATCCACGCCCCCGGTGACTGGGTGCGGCTGTGCCGGGAGTTCCCTCTGGAGGTGAGTGCCTCACGCCGGCACGACTGGTACCGGGTGACGGGCCGGTCCGGCCGTTGGGTCATACCGGACTGGGAGCAGGTCGCCTCGGAGTGGGACGCGGTGCATCTGACCACCATGGGCTATCTCAGCTCAGCCACCCGGGCGCTGTCCGTAGACGCTGATGCGGCCACGGTCCTCGCCGGGTGGGGCCCGGACACCACCGTATGGCTCACCGACACGGTGCGCGAGTCGGACGAGCCCAGGCAAAGCTGGCACCGTGGGCCCGGCGGCGGATGGATCCGCCGCGCGACTGCCGCTGATATCGGCTCCGCGGGGCCGGCACGGGCGGGTGACCGTACTCAGAAGGGGGAGAGGTGAGCACCCGCAGGCCGTCCTCTTCCGGATCGATGCCCTCTATGGAGGCGGTGTGCAGGCTTGTCGTCGAGCTGGAGCGGCGGCACTTCAGCCGAAACCGCTGTGCGTGGCTCCTGGATGCTGACGTGATCGCGGGGGTCCTCACGGTGGTGCCCTGGCAGGGGCGGCCGCCACCGGCGGACCCGGGACGGGTGATCGGGCAGCGGACGGACCTGAGCCGACTGCTTACGAGATGCCCGGGCGATCTTGAGGCGGTGCTCATGGACGTGTTGCGAGGCCAGGTCCATGAGTCGAGCGCGCCGGGCAGGACGGCGTCCGGCGCAGAGCCGGCGTGGCTGCTGGAGCGATAACCGGGAGCCACCTGGTACGGGTGAACGCTCGGCGCCGCACGCAGGGCGCCAGGGGTCGGCGGCGAGGGCGCTCGGGATGCCCACGCGCTCCGTCTCGATGCCCAGCGTCATGGCGCGAAGCGGCTCGGCCAGGAATGACCGACTTCCCCCTGCCGAACGGGTCGGAATCCGAGCCGCCGATAGATCCCCATGGCCGCTTCGGAGGTGCCTTCGCCGAAGCGCAGGCTGAGGGCGGGGTCGCCGGCGGCGGAGCAGGCGTCGACGGCGTGCTGTACCAGGGCGCGCCCGACCCCCTTCCCGCGCGCGGCGGGATCGGTGAAGAGGTCGATGATGAACGGCCCCGCGAGGTCCGCGTCCCAGATCGAGTGCGTGACGACCATGACCGCCCCGGCCCGGCGGCCCTCCACCCACGCTGAGGCGCTCGCGTCGGCGCGCAGCTCCCCGTAGTCGCCGCGTAAGGTCGCGTCCATCTCCTCGCGCGCCTCGGCCAGGTCGGAGGCGGCGACGCCCGGTGGGTAGCTGGCGAAGTAGCACCGGGCCAGCTCGTCAGCCGTTTCGACCTCCAGGCCCCGCAGCTCGAGGCCGCCGGGCACGTGCTCGCCAGGCCGCGCCGGCGACAGGTGGAGGGTTAGCAGGTCGGTGGGCGCGGGGTTCCTCTCCTCATGGCCGGGGCGGCCCCGTCCGCGACGGCGACGGGTCCCTCCCAGCGCTGCTCGCCGTCGACGAGGTGTCCGGTGGGGCGCAGGCCGAGCCGCCGTGCCACGGCGGCCGAGGCAGCGTGGTCGGGGTGGATGTCGGCCACGACCTCGGGGACCCCGCGCCGGGCGAGCTCGTCGAGCAGCAGGCGCGCCGCGGCGGTCGCATGGCCCCGGCCCTGCCAGGGGACGCCGATCACCCACGCGATCTCGGCGGGCCCGCCCGAGACGGGCACGGTGGCCTGCACGTAGCCGACGGCTTCCCCGGTGTCGTCGAGTACCACCAGGTGGTTGAGCCATGTCTCGCTGCGGTCGTCGGAGTGGCCGCGGGCATGGACGGCGTACTGGCGGGAGAGGCCCTCCCGGGCGGGAGGCTCGCCGCCCGTGAACGTGTACAGGGCCGGATCCGAGAGGACGACGACCATCTCGTCGGCGTCGTCCGGGCGGAGGGGGCGCAGGTGGATCGGGGGAGTCATGGGCCCCACGGGATCGGGTCGGCGTGCGGATGTCAACACCGCCCCGGCGGGTCGGCGGGCGCGCCGGCGTCGTCACCGGCACCATGGGCCCCATGGCAACGGTGATCGAGGGAGGCGACCGGCCCTGGCTGTGCGTGCTCGCCGGACGCGCCGGGACGGGCAAGACCACGCTGGCCCAGGCGCTCGCGCGGGCGACGGGCGCCTGCTGTCTGCGGGTGGACGCCGTCGAGACCGCACTGGGGCGGGTCCAGGACCACGTGGGCGCTGCGGGCTACGCCGTCGTGCACGAGCTCGCGGTCTCCAACCTGCTGCTGGGCCACGACGTCGTCGTCGACGCCGTCCATCCCGTCCCCGCCTCCCGGGCCGGCTGGGCGGGGACCGCGCCGCGGGCGGGCGCGCGGCTGGTGGTCCTGGAGACGGTCCTGCCGGACGAACGGGAGCATCGCCGCCGGGTCGAGACGCGCGCGGCCGACATCCCCGGACACCGGGTCCCGACCTGGGATGACGTCCAGGCGGACGGCTGGGTGGCGTGGGACGTCGACCGCGACGGTCCCCGGACCGTGATCGACACGACCACCCGCGCGGCCGCGCTGCGCGACGCGCTGGCGGCCCTGCCCCGCCGGTGACGCGCGCCCTCGCCGTCGGCGGCCCGGGCGGCGTCCTGAGGGGGACCGCGCACCCGTGCCGCGTCGGGCCCACGGCCTAGACTCGAGGCCATGTCATTCCCCCACCAGCGCCCCCGCCGTCTGCGCCAGTCCGCCGCCATGCGCCGCCTGGTCGCCGAAACCCGCCTCCACCCGGCCGAGCTGATCCTGCCGGCCTTCATCAAGGAGGGCGTGGCCGAGCCGCAGCCCATCGCGTCCATGCCGGGCGTGGTGCAGCACACCACCGACTCGCTCAAGGCGGCCGCGGCCGAGGCCGCCGAGCTGGGCCTGGGCGGCATCATGCTGTTCGGCGTGCCGCAGACGCGTGACACGTGCGGCACCGCCTCCCTCGACCCCGAGGGCGTGCTGAACAAGGCCATCCGCGACGTGAAGGCCGAGGTGGGGGACGCGCTCGTCGTCATGTCCGACCTCTGCCTGGACGAGTTCACCGACCACGGCCACTGCGGCGTGCTCCGCGAGGACGGCGCCGTGGACAACGACGCCACCCTGGAGATCTACGCGCAGATGGGCGTGGCGCAGGCCGAGGCCGGCGCGGACGTGCTCGGCCCCTCCGGCATGATGGACGGCCAGGTCCGCGTGGTCCGTGAGGCCCTCGACGCCGCCGACCACACGGACACGGCGATCCTCGCCTACGCCGCGAAGTACTCCTCGGCGTTCTACGGCCCCTTCCGCGACGCCGTCGACTCCGCCCTGCAGGGCGACCGCAAGACGTACCAGATGGACGCCGCGAACCGCACCGAGGCGCTGCTGGAGGTCTCCCTGGACCTCGAGGAGGGTGCGGACATGGTCATGGTGAAGCCGGCCATGAGCTACCTGGACATCGTGCGCGATGTCGCCGAGATGGCCGACGTGCCGGTCTCCGCGTACCAGATCTCCGGCGAGTACGCGATGATCGAGGCCGCCGCCGCGAACGGCTGGATCGACCGCCGCGCCGCGATCACCGAGTCCGTGCTCTCCATCCGGCGCGCCGGCGCCGACACCGTGCTGACCTACTGGGCGGCCGAGCTCGGCCGCTGGATGAAGGAGGGCTCCCTGTGAGCACCCGCACCCCCCGCACCACCAACGCCGCCGCGTTCGCCGCGGCCCAGACCGTCATCCCCGGCGGCGTCGACTCGCCGGTGCGCGCGTTCGGCTCCGTCGGCGGCACGCCCCGCTTCATGGAGCGCGCGCAGGGGCCGTACCTCTACGACGTCGAGGGCCGCGAGTACGTGGACCTCGTCTGCTCGTGGGGTCCCATGCTGCTCGGCCACGGCCACCCGGCCGTGCTGGAGGCCGTGCACGCCGCCGTGGACCGCGGCCTCAGCTTCGGCACCTCCACCGAGTCGGAGACCGCGCTTGCCGAGCTGATCGCCTCGAAGGTCCCCGTGGAGCGCGTGCGCTTCGTGTCCACCGGCACGGAGGCCACCATGACCGCCCTGCGCCTCGCGCGGGGCGTGACCGGCCGCAACCTCATCGTGAAGTTCGCCGGCTGCTATCACGGCCACTCCGACGGCCTGCTGGCCGCCGCCGGCTCCGGCGTCGCGACGGCGGCCCTGCCCGGGTCCGCGGGCGTCACCGAGGCCGCGGCCTCCGAGACGCTCGTGGTCACCTACAACTCCCGCGAGGACCTGGAGAAGGCGTTCGCCGAGCGCGGGTCCGAGATCGCCGCCGTGATCACCGAGGCCGTGCCGTGCAACATGGGCGTGGTGGAGCCGCAGGACGGCTTCAACGCGTTCCTGCGCGAGATCACGCAGCGTCACGGTGCGCTGCTGATCTGGGACGAGGTCCTCACCGGCTTCCGCGCCACGAGCCGCGGCGCGTGGGGCCTCAGCGGGGAGCCCGAGGGCTGGACCCCGGACATCTGGTGCTTCGGCAAGGTGATCGGCGGCGGCATGCCCGTCGCCGCGCTCGCCGGCTCGGCCGCGATCATGGACCACCTGGCCCCGCTCGGCCCGGTGTACCAGGCGGGCACGCTCTCCGGGAACCCGGTGGCGATGGCCGCCGGGTACGCGACGCTGAGCAGCGCCGACGACGCCGTGTACGCCGCCGTGCAGCGCGCCTCCGACGCGGTCCGCGAGGGCCTCGTGGCCGCGCTCGACGCGGAGGGCGTGGACCACTCGATCCAGCGCGCCGGGACGCTCTTCTCCGTGGCGTTCGGGACGTCGAAGGGCGGCGTGAAGGACTACGCCGACGCGCAGGGCCAGGAGGTGTTCCGCTACGCCCCGTTCTTCCAGTCGATGCTGGAGTCGGGCGTGTACCTGCCGCCGTCGGTCTTCGAGGCCTGGTTCGTCTCGGCGGCGCACGACGACGCCGCGATCGGCACGGTCCTCGAGGCCCTTCCCGGCGCGGTGAGGGCGGCCGCGGCCGCGACGCCGCAGGGCTGAAAGCGGTCCGAGCTCCGAGGGTCAGGTGCCGGGCTCGACCGGCCACTCCCGCGAGACCGTGGCCGCCGGATCCTTCCGGCGCAGGTACTCCTCGAAGCTGGCGGCCTGCTCGGCCTTCCACTGGGCCTGCCTCGCGTGCAGCTCCGACAGCTCGATCTGGACTGCGGGGTACTTGCGGGCCAGGTGGTCCGCGACCTGGACGGCGGCGAGCGCGTCCGCGGCCGAGGTGTGCGCGTCCTCCAGCTGCACGCCGTAGTGCTCCGAGACGGCGGTGAGAGTGCGCTTGCCCTTGCGGTAGCGGTCCAGCTGCTTGTCCAGCACGTAGGGGTCGATCACGGGTGCGGCGTCGAGCGGGGTCAGGCCGTGCCGCCGCGCCTCACGGTCCATGACCGTGAAGTCGTACACCCCGTTGAACGCGATCACCGGGATGCCGGCAGCGAAGAGGTCCCGCAGCGTCTCCGTGATCTCGATGACCCCCTGCGCCGCGGGCATGCCCTCGGCGCGGGCCCGCTCTGTGGTGACACCGTGCACCTGCGCCGCCTCGTCCGGGATCGGGACGCCCGGGTCCAGGAGCCACTCGGCGGCGGACACGGCCGCGCCCGAGGCGTCCACCATCACGATGGTGGCCGTCACGATCAACGCCTGCTGGGGGTCTCTGCCCGTGGTCTCGAGGTCGAACCCGGCTCGGATCTGCTCATGCCAATTCACGTCCGCCACGCTACCGCCGGAGCCGGACGCGTGAAGCACCCTCCGGCGGGCGGGCAGGATGGGCTCGTGTCCTCCGCCGCCGTCCCGCGCCCCGCTCCGCCGCGCCGCGCTCCTCCCCTCCCCGCCGCGCCACCCGAGGGTCCGCTGACGGTGGCGGAGGCGCTCGCCGCCGTCGCGTGCCTCGTGCCCCCGGGGCGTGCCGTGTCCTATGGGGCGCTCGCGCGGATCCTGGGCCGCGGCGGCGCGCGACTGGCCGGACGCGCGATGGCCGAGGCGGATCCGGGCACCCCGTGGTGGCGCGTCGTGCGGGCCGACGGGTCCCTGCCCGAGGACCTCGCCGCCCGCGCCGCGCCCGAGCGCGATCGCGAGGGCACGCCGCTGCGCCCGGCCGCCGGCGGGCTGCCGCGTGTGGACCTGGCCCGTGCCGCCTGGGATCCCCACGACGACGGCGACGGCCCCGCGCTCGCGGCGATCGCCGACCTCGCGGCGCGCGTGGACCACGGCCGCGGGAGCATCAGCCCGGCAAGCGGGCGCACCCCTTAACCTGTCCCGCGCCGATGGGAGGATGACCCCATGAGCGCACACGAGCACGCCGCAGCCGCCCCGGACGGGGCGCTCGAGGAGGCCGCGATCCTCGCGGCGGACGAGGCCGAGGAGCCCGTTGCGCCGCCCGTGCACGCCCTCCTCGTCCGCGAAGGGCGGCAGCGGGAGGAGACGGTCGAGCTCACCCCCGCGCAGGAGGCCGTGGCGGGCCTCGCCCCCGGGCACGGGGCCGTCCTCGTGCTCGGTGCGCCCGGCACGGGGCGGAGCACCGTGGCCGTGGAGTACGCCGCGCGGCGGCTCGAGGCGGGGACGGATGCCGAGTCCCTCCTGGTCCTCGCGCCGAGCCGGGACGCCGCGGCCCGTCTGCGCGACGCCCTGACCGAGCGCCTCGAGGCCACGGGGCACGGCACGCGCGCTGTCACGCCGGTGCGCACGTGGGCGTCCTACGCGTTCGACCTGCTCCGCCGCGCCCGCGTCACGGGCCCCCTCCGGCACCTGGCGAACGCCCCGCGGCTGCTGTCCGGCGCGGAGCAGGACACGGTGATCGCCGAGCTCCTGGAGGGCTACGCCCAGGGCCACGCGGCCGGTCCGGAGTGGCCGGCCGACGTCGTCCCCGCTGTGGGCACGCGGGGGTTCCGCCGCGAGGTGCGCGAGCTGGTGGACCGCATGAGCGAG
This sequence comes from Micrococcus sp. NPDC078436, assembly GCF_040702705.1. NCBI lineage: Bacteria > Bacillati > Actinomycetota > Actinomycetes > Micrococcales > Micrococcaceae > Micrococcus > Micrococcus sp. NPDC078436. The sequence goes on from NZ_JBFBLX010000008.1 coordinate 16,017, forward strand.
TTCGGGGTGGAGCCCGGCCGCCTGCAGGAGCTGGGCGAGGTGCACCGGCGGCCGGCGTGGGAGGCGGCGGCCGTCCTCGTCCAGGACTACCGGGACCGCCTGGACCTGGGCATGGCGGAGGCCTTCGACCCCGCCGGCCTCATCCGCGCCGCCGTGCTCGTCCTGACGGAGCGGTTCCCGGAGGACCCGGAGCGGGACCGTGCCGCCGTCGAGTTCGCCCGGGCGGAACGCGCCCGGCTGCGCGCCCTCGTGGTGGACGACCTCCAGGAGGCCACACCCGCCGTGCACGATCTCCTCCGCGTCCTCGGCGTCGGCAGGGACGTCCTCCTCACGGCGACCCCCGACACCACGGTCGAGGGATTCCGCGGCGCACGCCCGGACCTCGTCCGCGAGTACCCCGCCGCCCTGGACCCGGCTCCCGTGCCGGGCGCCCCGGCGTCGCCGGCGCCGGGGGAGCGGACCGTCGTCCTGGCCCAGGGGCACCGCATGGCGGCCGGCGTGCTCGAGGGGTACCTGCGGGTGGCCCGCCGGGTCCGGCAGCGGCACGAGCCGATCGAGCGGGCCCGGCGCACGGCGCTGCCGGCACAGGAGGGCGGAGAAGTGCGCGGCCACGTCGTGCGCTCGCGGGCGGACGAGGACCAGTTCGTCCTCGAGCGGGTCCTGCGGGTGCATCACGAGGAGTCCGTGTCGCTGGACCGGCTCCTCGTGGTGGCCCGCTCCGGCTCCCGCGTCGCGGCGCTCGCCCGGCATCTCGAGGCGGAGGGCGTGCCGGTCACCCGCGACGCGTCGGGCACCGTGCTCAAGGAGGAGCCGGCGGTCGCCCCGCTGCTGACCCTCCTGGGCGCCTGCGCCACCCTGGCGGGGGACCCCGAGGCCGACGTCGTCTCCGTGCTGGACCCTGAGGAGCTCGTCGGCCTGCTGACCGGGCGCTACGGAGCGGCCACGGCGCTGCACGTGCGGCGGCTGCGCCAGGACCTGCTGCGGGCTGAGCGGGCGCGCGGCGGGCGGCGCTCGTCGGACGAGCTGCTCGTGGCCGCCCTCGCGGATCCGGCGCTCGCGGGGGAGGAGGCCGGGCGGCATCGTGCCCTGCGGCGCGTGGCGTGGATGTTCCGCGCCGGCCTCGAGGCGGCCGCCGCCCCCGGGGCGACGGCCGAGACCGTGCTCTGGGCCCTGTGGTCGGCCTCCGGCCGGGCCGACCGCTGGCGCTCGATCGCCCTCGGGCGGGTGGACGGGGCGGACACCCGCCGGGACGCGCGGCGGGCGGACGCAGACCTGGACGCCGTCGTGGCGCTGTTCCAGGTGGCGGAGCGCTTCGTGGACCAGTTCCCCGGATCCTCGCCCGAGGACTTCCGCGGGTACATGGAGTCCCAGGACCTGCCGATGGACACCCTCGCGCGCCGCGCGGAGACCGGGGACGCCGTCCACGTGCTGACCCCTGCCTCCGCCGTCGCCGCCGGTCGCGACTGGGACACCGTGATCGTCGTGGGCCTGCAGGACGGCGTCTGGCCCAACACGCGGCTGCGCGGCCAGCTGCTCGGCGCCACGGACCTCGCGGACCTGCTGCTCGCGCCCGACCCCTCCGCGTGGCCGACGGACCACCGCACCCGGTTGCAGGAGACGCGGCAGGACGAGCTGCGCATGCTGGCGGCGGCGGTCTCCCGGGCGCGCCGCCGCGTCCTCGCCACCGCCGTGCGGAACGAGGACGAGATGCCCTCCGACTTCCTCGACCTCCTGGCCCCCGCGGAACCCGGCGTCAATGAGAGCGGCGTCCGCCCCCTCACGGAGGTGGCGCCGCCGCTGACGGCCGGCGCGCTCGTCGCGCGGCTCCGCCGCGCCCTCGAGCAGGGGGAGGAAGGCGCGGGGGCCGTGGATCCGGCGGCGGCCGCCGCGGCCCTCGCCCGGCTGGCCGCGGACGGCGTGGAGACCGCAGACCCCGCGCACTGGTGGGGCCTCGCGCCGCTGTCCACGGAGGAGGCCCTCACGGACGTGGCCCACCACCCGGTTCGCCTCTCGCCGTCCCGCGTGGAGACCGCCCTGACCAATCCCCTCAACTGGCTGCTCTACCACGTGGGGTCCCAGGCTGGAGCGACGCTGGCGCAGTCCGTGGGCACCCTCGTCCACTCCGTGGCCGAGCACCACCCGGACGGCCCGCCCGAGGCCGTGCGCGCCGAGCTCGAGCGTCGCCTGCCGGAGCTGGGCCTGCCCGAGGGGTGGGTCAGCGAGCTCGAGCACGCCCGGGCCCGCGAGCTGGCGAAGGCCTACCTCGGCTACCTCTCCGTCGCGCGGGCCGCGGGGCGGCGCGCCCTGGCCCAGGAGGTGCCCATGCGGGCCGAACTCACGTGGGCGGGACTGACGGTGCTGATCAACGGCGTCATCGACCGGCTCGAGGTGGACGCGGCCGGACGCCCGTACATCGTCGACCTCAAGACGGGCCGCCGCGCGCCGTCGGCGGCCGAGCTGCCCCGCCAGCCGCAGCTCGCCGCCTACCAGGTCGCCCTGCGCGCGCACGGGGTGGCGGTGCTGCGGGATGACCCGGAGGCCGACCCGGCGCTGCGGGCCGCCCTCGCGCAGCTGGCGGAGCCGTCCGCCCCGGCCGGGGCCGCGCTCGTCCAGCTCGGCGCGGGCACCCAGAAGACGAAGGTGCAGGAGCAGGCCGCGCTGACCGACGAGGACCGCTGGGCCCTCGACCAGGTCTTCACGGCCGCCCGCCGGACCGTCGGGCCCCGCTTCCTCGCCCTCCACGACGGGTCCGCCGGCTGCGCCCTGCCGTCCGTCTGTCCCCTCTGCGCCGAAGGAAGGCAGGTCACCGAATGGAACCGCTGAACATGGACGTCCCCGCCGCGGTCCACGCGCCGGAGGACATCGCCGCCCGCCTGAAGGTGCATCCGCCCACGGACGAGCAGGCCGAGGTCATCACCGCTCCGCTCACGCCCCGGCTCGTCATGGCCGGCGCCGGCTCCGGCAAGACCGCCACGATGTCCGACCGCGTGGTCTGGCTCGTGGCCAACGGCCACGCGCGGCCCGACCAGATCCTCGGCGTCACGTTCACGCGCAAGGCCGCCGGCGAGCTGGCCCACCGCATCAACGACAAGGTGGACGCCCTGCTGCGCTCCGGGCTCGTGATCCCCGGGTTCGACGGCGAGCCGGAGGACCTCGGCCGCGCCGCCGTGTCCACGTACCACTCCTACGCGGGCGCGCTCGTGCGCGACCACGGGCTGCGCATCGGCGTGGAGCCCGAGGCCGTGCTGCTCGGCGACGCCGACGCGCACCGGATCATGGCCGGCGTCGTGGAGTCCCATCCGATCGTGGCGGACCGCCTCGGCGTCCGGCCCTCCACGCTGATCTCCCAGGCGCTGCGCCTCGCGGGGGACATGGCGGAGCACCTCGTGGCCCCCGAGGACGTCCGTGCGCACCTGGAGGCGCTCGTCGCCCAGGGCCAGGGGCTCCCGCTCCCGGCCCGCATGAAGGAGCCCTCCCGCGTGATCCTCGAGCTGATCGAGGCGTTCGAGGACCGGGCCCTCATGGCCGACCTCGTGGCCCGCTACGACGAGGCCAAGCAGGAGCGCGACGCGATGGACTTCGGCGACCTGCTGCGCCACGCCGCGCGGATCGCCCGGGAGGTGCCCTGTGCGGGGGAGCAGGAGCGCGGTCGCTTCCCCGTCGTCCTGCTGGACGAGTTCCAGGACACCTCACACGCCCAGATGCAGATCTTCGCCGGGCTCTTCGGCCCCACCGGCCCCGAGGCGGACGCGCCCGGGCTCGGGCACTGCGTCACGGCCGTCGGCGACCCCCACCAGTCCATCTACGGCTTCCGCGGCGCCTCCGCCGGCCAGCTCTTCGCCTTCCCGGGCACCTTCCCGCGGGTCCAGGCGCTCCCCGACGGCGGAGCTCGGCGCGTCAACGCGGACGTCTCCCACCTGACCGTCGCGTGGCGCAACGACGAGGCGGTGCTGGAGGCGGCCAACACAGTGGCGGCTCCGCTCGTCGTCCACGCGGAGGCGGGGGCAGGCTCGCCCATCGAGCTGCGACCCCTCCGCCCCCGCCCCGGAGCGGGCGAGGGGGAGGTGCGCATCGACCGGCACGTCACCCAGGACGAGGAGGCGAGGGCGCTCGCGGAGCGGCTGGCGGCGCTGCCGGACGTCGCGGCCGACGGCCGGACCCGCCTCACGCGGGCGGTCCTGTGCCGCACGCGCGCGCAGTTCGTGCCGGTGCTCGCGGCCCTCGACGAGGCAGGCCTGCCCTACGAGGTCCTCGGCCTCTCGGGACTGCTCTCCCTTCCCGAGGTCTCCGAGGTGCTCGCCGTCCTCCACGTCCTCGCCGACCCCTCCCGCAACGACCACGTGGTCCGCATGCTCACCGGCCCCCGGTGGCGCATCGGCCCCGCGGACCTCGAGGTGCTCCACGAACGCGCCCGCTTCGTCTCCCGCCTGCGGGCCGCCGGAGCCGAGGGGGCGGCGGACGTCGAGGCCGCGGACGTGAGCCCCGAGGAGGACACCGACGCCCCCGCCCTGCTGGAGGCCCTCGACTCGCTGCCACGGGAGGGCTTCGACTGGACCGGCTCCCGCGGGCGCGGCTTCTCGGACGAGGGTCTGCGCCGCCTGCGCGAGGCCAACCGCCTCCTGGGGCGCCTCTCCGCTCGTGCGGACGCGGAGCCCGCCGAGCTCATCGCCGAGGTCGAGCGGGAGATCGGCCTGGACGTGGAGGTGGCCCTGCGCCCCGACGCGTCCGGGGCCTCCGCCCGCCGCCACCTCAACGCGTTCCAGGACGCGGCGCGCGGCTTCGCCGCCGGCACGACGGCGGCGGCGGGGCTCTCCGCGTTCCTCGCCTGGACGGCGTCGGTGGAGGAGCACGAGAAGGGCCTCGGCATCGAGGCCGGGGAGCCCGCTCCCGGGGTGGTCCAGGTGCTCACGACCCACGCGTCCAAGGGACTGGAGTGGGACGTCGTCGCGGTGCCGGGGCTCATGGAGGGCTCGTTCCCCTCGGCTCGGTCCGACCGCTGGACCGCGCCCGCGAACGGCGCGCTGCCGTGGGCCCTGCGCGGTGACGCGGCCTCACTGCCGCAGTGGGACGCCGGATGGGCTGAGAACATGCGCGACTGGGCGCAGTCGGCCGGCAGGACCTACACGTCCAAGGATGCCGAGGGGCTGCCCGAGCCCTACCAGATCGCCGTGGACGCCCACGGGAGGCGGGAGGAGCGGCGGCTCGCGTATGTCGCGTTCACCCGCGCGCGGAGCCGGCTGTGGCTGAGCACCACCCGCTGGAAGGGGACGAACAAGAACCCCGCGGCGCCGTCCGAGTTCCTTGAGGAGGTCGCCGCGCTCGCCGGCTCGTTCCCCGGGATCGAGATCGGCCACGAGCCGGACCCCTCCGAGCTGACGGAGGAGAACCCCGTGGCCGGCCGCCTGCTCGCCGCCTGGTGGCCGTTCGACCCGCTGACGGGGCCGGAGGTCGCCGTCGCTGACCCGGAGGACCCCGAGGACGAGGACCGCTGGGAGAAGCTCCCGTCCCGCTCCCGGCCGCGGCGCGCCGCGGTCGAGTCCGCGGCTGCGCGCGTCCGAGACGCGGCCCCCGAGGACCTTGAGGCGGACCCGGAGATCGCCCGGGAGCTCGCCTGGGTGCTGCTGCGGCGCCGGGACATCGCCGGGACCGGGGGCCAGGTGGCGCTGCCGAGCCACGTCTCCGTCTCGCTCTACGGTGAGCTGGCGGCGGACCCGCAGGCGGTGGCCGAGCAGCTGCGCCGGCCCATGCCGCGTCCGCCCGCCCACGCGGCGCGCCGCGGCACGGCGTTCCACGCCTGGCTCGAGGACCGGTTCGGCGCGACGGGCATGCTGGACATCGAGGACCCCTCGGACGCCGCCGACCAGTGGGTGGACGACGCCCTGGACCTCGCCCCGATGCAGGAGTGGTTCCGGTCCTCGCGCTGGGCGGACCGGACCCCCGCGTTCGTGGAGGCGGCGGTGGAGACCACGGTCGCCGGGATCACCCTGCGCGGGCGCGTGGACGCCATCTACTGCTCGGGAGCCCGCGAGGGGATGCCCCTCGATCCCGAGGCCGAGTGGGAGCTGGTGGACTGGAAGACGGGCGCGGTGCCGTCGGACCGCGACCTCGAGGTCAAGGGCCTGCAGCTGGCGGTCTACCGGCTCGCGTGGTCACGCCTGCACGGGATCCCGCTCGAGAACATCAGGGCGAGCTTCGTCTACGTCGCGCACGGCGTCGAGCGCTCGCTCGCCCACCTGCCGGGGGAGGATGAGCTCGAGCGCATCGTCACCGAGGCGCTGAACCGCCCGTGATCCCGTCGCCGGGGCTCTGCGCCCGGCGAGCACCCCGGGCGGCGGCCCGGTCCGCTTCCCGGCCCGGAGCCGGCACCACGGTGAGGGCGGCGGTCTGGTCGTCGGCCTCGTCGGCCTCGTCCGGCTCGCGCTCGCGGCCCGCGTCGTCACCGTCGGCGTCCTCGTCGTCGGCATCAACCGCGTCGCCCGCCGGCTCGCCGTCGGCCGCCTCGCCGTCGGCGTGCTCCGGTGCGCTCCCGTGCGTGCGGCCCCGGACGGCGTCGGCCAGCTCGGCCAGCATGTCCTCCGCCTCGGCGATCATGTCCGCGTCGTGGCGGTCCACGCCACGCACCAGCCACTGGGCCAGCGCGAACTCCGCGAGGAGGGAGGCGCGGCGCATCAGGTGCTCGTCCCCGTCGTCACCGGCTCCGGCGTCGGCGCGCCGCCCGCGGTAGGCGTCCAGCACGCGCTCGGCGAAGTCGGGGTCCTCGGCGGCGGCCAGCCACGCGAGGTCCACGGCGGGATCGCCCACGTGCAGGTCGGTCCAGCCGGTCACCCCGACCACCCGGCCGCGCTCCACGAGCAGGTTGTCCTCGTGCAGGTCTCCGTGCACCGGCACCGGGGAGAACGACCACAGGGCCTCCTCCTCCATGGCCTCCTCCCAGCGGCGCAGCAGCACCGGGGGGATGCGACCCGTGGTGGCGGCCTGGTCCAGCTCATGCAGCCGGCGGTTGCGCACCTCCTCCGCCGTGTAGACCGGCAGGTCCGCGAGGTCCACCACGGAGGAGGGCAGGGTGTGCACGGCCGCGATGACGCGGCCGACGTCCTGCACCGCGGGCTCGCCGAGCGGGACGAGGTCCTCGAGGGGGAGGGGACGGCCCGGCATGTCCTGGTACACGAAGGTGCGCAGGCCACCCAGGCGCACCGCGCCGGCTACGGAGGGCGTGCGGAAGGGCAGGGCCGCGCGCACGCGCGGGGTGAGCGCGGCGAGCACCTGCAGCTCGGTCTCCAGGCGGATCCCCGCCTCCGGGGTGCGCGGGGAGCGCACGCGCCACCACTGGCGCTGGGCGTCCACGACGACGGCGGCGGAGAAGTCCGCGGGGTCGTCCGGGCTGGCGACCACCGAGACCGGGGTCAGGCCGGGGACGGCCGCGGCGGCCAGGGCTGCGAGGTGGAGGGACTGACGGTGCACGGGGTCCACCCTATGCGCGCCCACGCCCGAGCGCGGTGGGGCGCACCGGCGTCCGCGGGTTGGTACGGTGGGACGTCGCCGGACGCGCAGACCCTGGACACCGAGGAGGACTCGTCCCGCATGAGCACTCCCGATGAGATCCTCCGCGGGCTCGACGCCGAGCAGCGGCAGGCCGCCACCGCCCTCCGGGGCCCCGTGTGCATCCTGGCCGGTGCCGGCACGGGCAAGACCCGCGCCATCACCCACCGCATCGCCTACGGCGTCGCCTCCGGGGTGTTCGACCCCCACCGCACCCTCGCGCTGACGTTCACTGCGCGCGCGGCCGCGGAGATGCGCACGCGCCTGCGCGACCTCGGGGTGGACGGCGTCCAGGCCCGCACGTTCCACTCCGCCGCGCTGCGCCAGCTGCAGTACTTCTGGCCGCAGGCCGTCGGCGGTCCGATGCCCACGCTCGTGGAGAACAAGGTGCGCCTGCTCACCCAGGTGGCCCAGGGCATGCGCATGAGCGTGGACCGCGCCGGGCTGCGCGACCTCGCCGGCGAGATCGAGTGGGCCAAGGTCTCCCTCCACGCTCCCGAGGGATACGCCGAGGCGGCCAAGGAGCGGGAGATGCCCTCGGGCTGGACCGCCACCACCGTGGCACGCCTCTACACGGGGTACGAGGAGGCCAAGACCGCCCGCAACATGATCGACTTCGAGGACGTGCTGCTCATCCTCGTGGGCATCCTCTCCACGGAGCCGCGCATCGCGGCCACGATCCGGGACCAGTACCGCGTCTTCGTGGTGGACGAGTACCAGGACGTCTCCCCGCTGCAGCACCGCCTCCTGGACCTCTGGCTCGGGGACCGCGCGGACCTGTGCGTGGTGGGCGACTCATCCCAGACGATCTACTCGTTCACGGGCGCGACCTCCCGCTTCCTCACAGGCTTCCGCGAGCGCCACCAGGAGGCCACCGTCGTCAAGCTCGTGCGCGACTACCGCTCGAGCCCCCAGATCGTGGAGGCCGCCAACCGGCTCCTCGCGGCGCGCACGGCGGAGGGGCAGCGCGACCGCCGGCTCCCGCACTGGCCCGAGCCGCTCCAGCTCACCTCGCAGCGCCCCGCGGGGCCCGACGTCGTCTTCGCCGAGTGCACGGACGACGAGGCCGAGGCGGGCTGGGTGGCCCAGCGGATCCGCGAGCTCGTGGACGGGGGCACTCCGCCCGCCGAGATCGCGGTCCTCTTCCGCACGAACGGCCAGTCGGAGGCGTTCGAGACCGCTCTGTCCGCGGCGGGACTGGGCTACCAGCTGCGGGGCGGCGAGCGCTTCTTCTCCCGCCGCGAGGTGCGCGACGGCATCCTGCAGCTGCGCGCCGCGGCACGCGCCGACCCGGGTCTCACGGGGGAGGAGGTGACCGCCCGTGCACGGGACGTCCTGGCCTCCCTCGGGTACTCGGCCGAGCCGCCCGCCGCCACGGGCGCGGCGCGCGAGCGCTGGGAGTCGCTGCACGCGCTCGTGAACCTCGCCGACCAGCTGGCCGCCGCCCGCGGAGCCGAGTTCACGCTCACCGAGCTGGTGGCCGAGCTCGACGAGCGCGCCCAGCACCAGCACGCCCCCACGGTGCAGGGCGTCACGCTCGCCTCCCTGCACTCGGCCAAGGGCCTCGAGTGGGACGCGGTCTTCCTGGTGGGGCTGTCCGAGGGGCTCATGCCCATCTCCTTCGCGGACACGCCCGCCGAGATCGACGAGGAGCGCCGCCTGCTCTACGTGGGCATCACGCGCGCCCGCCAGCATCTGTCGCTGACGTGGACGCTCTCCCGCGGCACCGGCGGGCGCGCCTCGCGGCGGGCCTCCCGCTTCCTGCGGGACATCGACCCGACCCTCGGCGGCACCCGCGAGCACGCCCCCGCCGCCGCGTCCGGGGCAGGCGCACCCCGCGGTCGGCGGCGCGGCGCCACCGTGGCCACGTGCCGCACGTGCGGCAAGGCCCTCGAGACGGGCGCCGAGCGCAAGGTCGGCCGCTGCCTGGACTGCCCGGCCACGTACGACGAGGCCGTTCTCGACACCCTGCGGGACTGGCGCGCCAGCACCGCCCGCGCGGGGAAGGTGCCCGCGTTCGTGGTGTTCACGGACGCGACCCTCGTGGCGATCGCGGAGGCCATGCCGGCCACCCCCCTCGACCTCATCAAGGTCCCGGGCGTGGGCAAGGCCAAGCTGGACCGCTACGGCCCGGACGTGCTCGAGCTGCTCCACGGCACCGCGCCCGCCTGAGTCACCAGGTCCGCCTGAGGCACCATGCTCGCCTGAGATGCCGGGGGGTCGGATCACGCGCCCGGGTCAGGCCCCCGACGAAGGCTCCCCGAGGTCCGGCGGCCCGCCGAAGCCGGGCAGCACCCCGAACTCCTGGTGCAGCTCCCCGCTCAGCTCCCGGGTGAGCGCGGCCAGGTCCGCCGCCATCCCGTCCGGGTCGCACGGGCACCCGTGCCGCGGGCGGACGCCCTCGGTGGTCTCGTCCAGCGCATAGGCCCAGCTGCGCACGACGCCCTGCCATGCGGGGGAGGAGGAGCCCGCGATCAGCAGGTCGTGGACGAGGACGGCGGTGCGCAGTGCCCCGAGCACACTCTCCGGATCCTCCTCGCCCGGCCCGTCCTCCCACGCCGCGTCGCGGCTGCGGCCGGTGGCGGCCTCCTCCGCCGGGCGGCGGACGTGCTCGCACAGGGCGCACCCGGGGGATCCGGCGATCGTCCAGGGCCCGACGGCCGACTCCTCGTCCACGACCACCGGCAGGAGCGGGTGCTCGGCGGCCAGCGCCCGCGCCACGAGCGATTCGTCGATCCGCCCGCGCGTCACCGAGACGGTGGCCGTCCCCATGAGCACGGCCTCCGGCCCGTGGTGGGCGAACACCCGCTCGCGCGGGTGGAGCTCGCGGATCCGCCGCTCGGCCGCGACGGCACGGGGCCGGCCGAGGTCCGCCGGCCGGTAGCCCGTGCCGAGGTCCGACGCCCCCACGGGCGTGGGATCCCACAGGGCGAGCGGGCCCATGCCCCGGCTGGCCAGGAGCAGGGCGATCGCCAGCCCGGTGCGGCCGAGCCCCGTGACGTGGACGCCGTCGGGGAAGTCCGCGGGCGGGCCGTGGGGAGGAGCGGAGGAGGTGGGACGGCCTTCGCCGTCGGGAAGCGGGAGGGGGCGGGGCATGGAGGTCTCCGATCGCTCGACGTGGCCCCACGGTGTCACGAGGGAGGCGCCGCGGGGGCCTCATCCACAGGGATCCGCGGAGCCGTCGCGCACAATGGAGCGATGCCGCCGCGTCGCCCCGCCTCCCGCCCGGTCCGCGAGACCGTCGACCTCGACTGGGAGGGCACGCCCGTGCGGCTCGTGCGCTCCACCGCGCGCACGCGCACCGTGTCCGCCGTGTGGCGCGAGGGCCGCCTGCAGGTCTCCGTCCCCGCCCGGCTCTCCCGCGCCGAGGAGCGGGAATGGATCTCCCGCATGGTCGAGCGCGCGGGCGCGGCCCCGGCGCCCGCTAGGCCCGACCCCGGGGCCTCCGCCCCGGGCGACGCCGCCCTGCTGGCCTGGGCGCGCCGCGTCTCGGCCGAGCACTACGGGGGCGAGGCGGATCCGGTGAGCGTCACGTGGTCCACGCGGCAGCGGCACCGCTGGGGATCGTGCACCCCGGCTCGGCGCACCATCCGGCTCTCGGCGCAGCTGCGCGGCATGCCCGACTGGGTGGTGGAGGCCGTGCTGGTGCACGAGGTGGCCCACCTGCTCGAGTCCGGCCACGGGCCCCGCTTCCAGAGGCTCGTCGCCCGCCACCCCCGCTACGCCGAGGCCATGGCGTTCCTCGCCGGCGTCACCTACGCGCAGGGTCGCGGCCTCGCCGCCGGGCCCGCTTCCGCAGACGACGACGTCGCCGCCCCGGGCTGGGGCGACGACGTCGAGGGGGGCTGAGGCAGGCGCGGGGCTCAGCCCTCCTTGGGGGCCTCACCGAAGCCGCCGTCGAGTAGCCGCTGCAGCTCGTCGTCGAGGGCGTCCGTGGAGGCGTCCGCGGCCGTGCGGCGCTGCGCGTAGCCCGTGGGGTCGTCGAGGTCCTCGCCCGTGGGCTGGCGCTCGGGATGGCGCCAGATCGCCTCGCGGTACTCCTTGCCCTGCTCGGCCGTGACGTGCTCCCAGAACGCGGCCGCCTCGCGCAGGCGGCGCGGGCGCAGCTCGAGGCCCACGAGGGCGGCGAACGCCTGCTCGGCGGGTCCCCCGGAGGCGCGCCGACGGTTCATGGTCTCGCGCAGCGCGCTCGCGGACTCCAGCGGCGTGGCCGCCTCGGCGACGACGACGTCGACCCAGCCCTCCACGAGGGCGATGAGCATCTCTAGCTGCTCGAGGGCGGCGCGCTGGGTGGCATCCGGCTCTGCGATGAACGAGGCGCCGTCGAACACGGCCTGCATGGACTCCGGGTCCATGGGGTCCACGGACTCCGCGGCCCGCTCGATCCCGCTCACGTCCAGGCGGATGCCGGCCGCGTACTGCTCGATCGCGGCGAACAGGTCCCGCTCGAGCCACGGGGAGTGCAGGAAGAGGCGCATGCGGGCCACCTCGCGCAGCGCGAGGTACAGGCGCACCTGGTCGTCCGGGACGCTGAGCCCGTCGCCGAACTCCTCGATGTTCACGGGGATCAGGGCCAGGCGGTGGCCGGCGATCGGCAGGCCGATGTCCGTTCCCGAGAGCACGTCCTTGCCGAGCGCGCCCACGGCGCCGCCGAGCTGGAGGCCGAACATGGTGCCGCCCATGTTCTTGAGCATGGGCTGCAGGCCGCCCAGCATCGAGGGGTCCATGCCCTCGGGCAGCTGGCCGGGCAGCTGCTGCTCGATGGCGGCGGACATCGCGTTCGCGAGCGAGACGGCCACGGGGCCGGTCATCCGCTGCCAGTTCTCCATGGTGGCCTCGACCCACTCGGCGCGGGACCACGCGGCCCCCATCTGCCCCGTGGACTCCGTGTCCGTCACGCCGTCCAGCCAGAGCTCGGCCAGGCGCAGGGCCTCGTCCACCTCGCGGCGGGCGAAGGAGCCCACGGCGGGGTCCTCGCCGGCGACCGCCTGGCGCGCGGCCTGCTTGGCCAGGGTCCAGTTGACCGGGCCCTCGGAGCCCGCGCCCGGGTTCATCATGGCCTGGAACTGCGCCATGGCCTGCTGCATCATGGCGGGGTCCAGCCGGGAGGGGTCGAAGGGCATGCCGCCGGTCCCGCCCATGCCCTGCATGGCGCGGCGGATCTCCTCGACGTCCGGGGCCTGCCCGCCGAACATCTGCCGGAGCATGTCCTCCAGGGGGTCGCGGCCGTCGTCGGATCCGGGGGTCTGCGGGTGGTCAGTCATGCCGAACAGCGTATCCGCGGGCCTCGCGCCAGGCCCACGGATGGACGGCGCGGCGCCGCGGTTCGCGCAGGGCGCACGACGGCGCTCCGGCCCGGCCCCGGCCGCGGCGGCCCCGTAGACTGGTGCGACCGTCCCCCCGCCAGCGCGTCCGCGCCTGCGGCGACGGCCCCTGATCCAGGACCACGGCAGGAAAGTCGGTGTCGCGTGCCCGCAGTGCCCCGCGCAAGGAGCCGCCGCGGCGCCGCGCGCCCGTCGGTCTCCGGATGGATCGCCGCCGCCTCGGCGGCCACCGCCCTGGCGCTGCCCGCGCCGTACCTGCTGGAGGGGCCCGGCCCGGCCATCGACGTGCTGGGGGAGGCCGACGGCCACCCCGTCCTCACCGTCGACGGCGCCTCCCGGGTGGACCCGGGGGAGGGCGCCCTGGACATGACCACCGTGATGGTCTCCGGCCCGCCGACGGGCTCCACCTCCGTCCTCGAGCTCGCGGGCGCGCTCGTGGACCCGGGACGCGACACCACGCCGCGCGAGCTGGTCTACCCCACGGGCGTGTCCGCGGACCAGGTGAGCGAGTCCAACGCGTGGGCCATGACCGCCTCCCAGGACCTGGCGACGGCGGCCGCCCTGCACGAGCTCGGCCGCGACTACGGCCGCGGGCTCGCCGTGCGGGAGTTCGCCCCGGACAGCCCGGCCCGCGACGTGCTGCGTGCCGGCGACGAGGTGCTCACGGCGGGCGGGACGCCCGTGGACGACGTCGCCGCCCTGCGCTCGGCGGTCGACGCCGCCGGCCCCGGGCCGGTCGCCCTGCGTGTGCTCCGGGACGGCGTCGAGACGGACGTGGAGGTCCCCGTGCGCGCCGCGCCGGAGGGCGCGGGCCAGGCGTGGCAGATCGGCGTGTACCTCGAGACCGTGTACGACTTCCCGGTGGACGTGGAGATCAGCCTCGAGGACATCGGCGGCCCCTCCGCGGGCACCATGTTCGCCCTCGCCGTCCTGGAGCGCCTCACGCCCGGCGCGATGACGGGCGGCGCGCACATCGCGGGCACCGGCACCATCACCGAGGAGGGCGAGGTCGGTCCCATCGGCGGCATCGCCCAGAAGGTGCGCGGCGCCGCCGACGCCGGAGCGGCCGTGTTCCTGGCCCCGGCCGCCAACTGCGCGGACCTCGACGGCCGCGTGCCCGAGGGCATCGCCGTCTACGCCGTGGACACCCTCACGACCGCGCGCGGCGTGGTCGAGGCCGTGGGCCGCGGCGAGACCCCCGACGGGGTGCCCACCTGTGGGTGATCCCCCCGCCCTTCGACATCCCGCGCGTCCCCTCCGTGGCCGCGGCGGACGACCCCGGACCCCAGACGCCCGTGCCGCCCGGCACGGCGCCGACCCCAGACCCCGCCCCCGGCGGGGAGAGGAGAGACAGTGAGCTTCGGACAGGGAAGCGGCGGGCCCTTCGGCGGCCCGCCCCGTGACGGCGGCGGATCCGCCGGCGCGGGGGGCTCCGGCCCCTTCGGCGGCTTCGGCCCCTTCGGCGGCGCCCCCATGGGCCCGGGCGACGGCGGGCCCGCGAGCCCCGGCAGCGGCGGTCCCAGCGGGCCCGGCGACGGCAACGGCAGCTCGGCGGCCGGCCGGCCCCGGCCGGCGACCCCCGGCCGCCCCAGTGCGCTCGTGCTCACGATCGTCTCCGTGGCGATCCTGGTGGGCCTGTTCGTGCTGTTCACCAACGTGTACACGGACGTGCTCTGGTTCTCCCAGGTGGGCTACGAGGACGTCTTCTGGACCGAGGTCCTCACCAAGGCGGCCCTGTTCCTGATCGGCGCGCTCCTGATGGGCTCCGCCGTGTGGCTGGCGATGCGGCTCGCGTGGCGCCACCGCCGGCAGGACGCCCCCGCCGACGCGCGCGACTCGCTCAGCCAGGCCCAGCGCCAGCTCGAGCCCATGCGCCGCCTCGTGTTCCTCGCGGTGCCGGTCATCCTGGGCCTCTTCGCGGGCTCGGCGGCCATGAACGGCTGGACGACCGTCCAGCTGTTCCTCCACCAGGTGCCCTACGGCCAGACGGACCCCGAGTTCGGCCTGGACCTCATGTTCTTCCTGGCCACGCTCCCGTTCCTCACCCTCGTGGTCGGGTACCTCGTCTCCGTGGTGCTCGTGGCGGGGATCGCCGGCCTCATCATCCACTACCTGTACGGCTCCGTGCGGGTGGAGGACTCCGGGGGACTGTCCGTCACGCCCTCCGCGCGGGTCCACATCGCGGTGACGCTGGCGCTGTTCCTGCTCCTCCAGGCCGTCACGTTCTGGCTCAACCGGTACCGCACCACGCAGTCACAGACCGGCTCGTGGGCGGGCGCCATGTACACGGACGTCAACGCCGTGATCCCCACCTCTGCGATCCTCGCGGTCACCGCCCTGATCGTGGCCGCGCTGTTCGTGTGGACCGTGTTCTCCGGACAGTGGCGCCTGCCGCTGGTGGGCACCGCCGTGCTGGTCATCACCGCCCTCGTGGTGGGCACGGCCTACCCGTACCTGGTGCAGCAGTATCAGGTGCAGCCCTCCGAGCGCACGCTCGAGGCCGAGTACATCGACCGCAACATCCGGATGACCCGTGAGGCCTACGGCCTCGACGACGTGCAGGTCACCACCTACGAGGGCAGCGTCGAGGCGCAGGAGGGAGCCCTCGCCGGCGAGGAGGCCAACACGGCCAACGTGCGCCTCATGGACCCGAACCTCATCTCGCAGACCTTCGGGCAGCTCCAGCAGTTCCGCCCCTACTACTCGTTCCCCGGCACGCTGCACGTGGACCGCTACGAGGTGGACGGCGAGTCCCGGGACACCATCCTCGCCGCGCGCGACGTGAACGTGGAGGACTCCCAGTCCTGGGTGAACCGCCATGCCATCTACACGCACGGCTACGGCATGGTCATGGCTGACGCCTCCGAGGTGGCGGCCGGCGGCCGTCCCTCCTTCCTGCTCTCCGAGATCCCCTCGCGGGGCCCGCTCACTGACGACTCCCAGTACGAGCCGCGCATCTACTTCGGGCTCAACTCGCCCGAGTACTCCGTGGTGGGCGCGCCGGAGGGCGCCCCCGCCGTCGAGCGCGACCGCCCCCAGACGGCGGACTCCGGGGAGGACACGGCCTACACCTTCGCCGGCGACGGCGGCCCGGCCGTGGGCGGGCTCTTCAACAAGCTCGCCTATGCCGTGAAGTTCGGCTCGCCCGAGCTCCTGCTCTCCTCGGATGTGAACAGCGCCTCGCAGATCCTCTACGACCGCCATCCGGAGGAGCGGGTCCGCAAGGTGGCCCCGTACCTGACGGTGGACACCAACGCCTACCCGGCGATCGTGAACGGGCGCGTGAAGTGGATCGTGGACGCCTACACGACGTCCGACCAGTTCCCCTACTCCACGTCGCAGCGCCTCGGCGACGCCACGCAGGACGCGCTGAACCGCGACCAGCGGGCGCTGCTGACCGGCCAGGTGAACTACATCCGCAACTCCGTGAAGGCCACCGTGGACGCCTACGACGGCTCCGTGGAGCTCTACGCCTGGGACGAGGAGGACCCGCTGCTGAAGGCGTGGCAGGGCGTGTACCCGTCCTCGCTCAAGCCCTACTCGGAGATGAGCGCCGCCCTCCTGGACCACGTGCGCTACCCGGAGGACATGTTCAAGGTGCAGCGCGAGCTGCTGGGCCGCTACCACGTGACCGACGCAGACGACTTCTACGAGAACAACGACGCCTGGTCCGTGCCCGCCGACCCCACGCAGGACGACCCGAACGTCAAGCAGCCCCCGTACTACATGACCCTGCAGGTGCCCGGCCAGGACGAGCCCGCGTACTCGCTGACCACCACCTACATCCCGCAGATCACCGAGGGCTCGCAGCAGCGCAACGTCCTCTACGGGTTCCTCTCGGCCAGCGGCGACGCCGGCACGGGCAGGGACGGTGAGCGGGCCGAGGGCTACGGCACGCTCCGTCTGCTGGAGCTGCCGCGCCAGACCACGGTCCCCGGGCCGGGCCAGGCGCAGGCCAACTTCGACTCCAACGCCGGCGTCTCCCAGGAGCTGAACCTGCTGCGCCAGGGCGCCTCGGAGGTGCTCAACGGCAACATGATCACGCTCCCGGTGGCGGGCGGAATCCTCTACGTGCAGCCCGTGTACGTGCGCTCCTCGGGCGCCACGTCCTACCCCACCCTGCGCAAGGTGCTGGTCTCCTTCGGGGACAGGGTGGGCTTCGCCGACACCCTCCAGGAGGCCCTGGACCAGGTCTTCGGCGGCGACTCCGGGGCCGTGACCCCGGAGGAGAACCAGGGCGACGGCGAGGGCGAGCCCGGCCAGGGTGAGCCCGGGGAGCCGAAGCCCGCGGACCAGGAGCTGAGCGCCGCGCTCGCGGAGGCGCAGGACGCCATCGCGCGCGGCCAGGAGGCCATGGCGGCGGGCGACTGGGCCGCCTACGGCGAGCAGCAGAAGCGCCTCGACGAGGCGTTGAAGCGGGCGACGGCGGCCGACGACGCCCTGCGCGGGACCCCGCCCGCGGACGGGGCGGAGGAGGCCGCCGAGCCCCAGCCCGCGGGCTGATCCGACCACGCCCCCGCCGTCTCGGATGGCGGGGGCGTGGCCGTCAGGTGACGGGCGGCTGTCCTCGATTTGAACGCACTGCTCCGGGTGTGTATAGTCATACGAGTCGCCGCGGGGTGGAGCAGTTCGGTAGCTCGCCGGGCTCATAACCCGGAGGTCGCAGGTTCAAATCCTGCCCCCGCAACGAGAGAAGGCCCCCAGCATCTGCTGGGGGCCTTCGTGCGTGTCCGGGAGGACCCCGGCTGAGACGACGGCGGCGTCCGGCGGACCTCCACCGCTCGTGGTGGGGGACCGCTCGACGCCGCCGTCGGAGTGCGGGAGGCTCACGCCTTCACGGCCGCCCGGCGCGCCGGATCCGTGCGCCGCAGCCAGATGGAGACGAGGATCGCGGCGACGGCGATCGCGCCCCAGATGCCCACCACCGACCAGGCCAGGCCCGCGATCAGCAGCAGCGGCACGAAGGACACGGCGGCGATCTCGACGGGCACCACGGGAATGTAGGCCACGCCGAACTGCTCCATGGTCCCGGACTTCAGCTTGGGGTCCACGATGCGCAGCATGGCCACGCCGGTGGCGACCGCGCCGGTGGCCCAGCCCCACGTGAACAGCTGCTTCTCGAACCACGAGTCGGTCATGACGCGCGGGGCCACGAAGGTGCCGAGCGCCAGCGCGAGGGCCAGGCCCACGACGAAGAGCACGAGCAGGGGCTGCCAGTACTCGACCACCACGGTGGGGGCGATCGAGGCGATGCCGCACACGATGAGGATGTCCGTGGCGGTGCCCGAGACCGAGTTGAGCGAGGCGGAGTCCAGGAACTTCGCGGTCCGTGTGGCCTGGAACAGCACGCGCGCGACCAGGCCCATGATGAACGCGATCGCGAACGCCGGGATGATCAGCTGGGGCCCGCCCTCGCCCACGACCTGCGGCCACACGGCGGTGATCCACGTGACGACGCCGTGCGCGGCCGCCGCGATCATCGCGACGACGCCGACCTGGAAGGCCAGCGACTCCACCGAGGCCGCCGAGAAGGTGTGCCGGCCGATGACCGGGCGTTCCTCCACCTGGTTCAGCACCCCGGTGCGCAGCTCCTCCGGGATGGAGGTGAGGCCCGCGAACTCCCGCGCGTGGCCGCGCTGCGCGCCGATCTTGGCCTGGATGATGCCACCCACCACGCCGACGATCATGCCGACCGTGGCGGAGGTGTAGGCCAGCGAGGTGACGGTCGCATCACCGTTGGCCGCGTACGCCTGGCCCACGGCCGCCGCGGAGCCGAAGCCACCCGCCCAGCCGGCGAACAGCAGGGCGGCGAACGAGTCGGGCGCGTCGAACAGCGGCTGCAGCAGGACCAGTGTGATGAGGGCACCGATGGCCACCTGGGAGGCGTAGATCAGCACGCCGTAGGACGCGAACGCGCCCACGGGGCGGCCGATCTTGCGGACGTCGAAGTCGTCGGTGAGCGCGATGCACACGAACACGATGACGATCAGGATCGAGCCGTACGTGCCCAGCTGGGAGCTGAAGGGCAGCCATCCGGCGCCGTTCGGGCCCAGGGCCAGCCCCAGGATGCCGGCGATCACCGAGGCGGGGATCATCAGGGTCTGGAGGGGCTTGATGAGGGCGCGGCCGAGCGTGCCGACGGCGAGCAGCGCGCCGATCAGGCCCGCGTCCACCAGGACGGACCACGCCGTGAACTGGTCTTGCATGTGGAGGTACCCCTGTCGGGTGCGAGGGAGGAACGAGGATCCCCCGAGGGATGCGGGGGACTGGGGGACCCTAGCAATCCGCCCCCGCAGACGCGAAGACGGCGACGCCGGGCACCCGGGAGGGGTGCTCGACGTCGCCGTCGTCGAGGGGCGGACGCGGCCGCGGCGCGGCCGGCGTCGTCCCGCAGGCGATCAGGCCTGGGCCTGGGCCTGGGTGGCCGTCTCGTCCTCGGCGTAGTCCAGCTGGAGGTTCTGGCCCTCGGCGGCGGAGGACTCGATCTGGGCGGGCGACTGGCCGGCCTTGAGGGCAGCGAGGCGCGCCTCGACCTCGGTCTGCTCGCCGAGGTCCTCGAGGGACTCGAACTGGGCGTCCAGGGAGGAGGAGGCGAGCTCCTGCTGGCCGCGCACGCGGGCCTCCTCACGGCGGACCTTCTCCTCGAAGCGGTTGACCTCGGAGGTGGGGTCCAGCAGGTCGATGGACTTCACGGCGTCGGCCACGGCGGACTGGGCGTGGGCGGACTTCGCGCGGGCCGTGAGCTCGTCCCGCTTGGAGACCAGCTGCTGGCGCTTGACCTTCATCTGGTCGAGGCCGGTCTTGAGGCGCTCCACGATGTCGCGCTGGGAGGTGATGGTCGGCTCGGCCGACTTCATCTGGCGCTCGGCGTCCATCTGGCGCTCGATGGCGACCTTGGCGAGGTTGTCGAACTTGTCCGCGGAGGCGGTGTCGCCGCTGCTGCGGAAGTCGTCGGCCTTCTGCGAGGCGGCGAGGGCCTTCTGGCCCCAGCTGCGGGACGCGTCCTGGTCCTCGCGGTAGTCGTCCTCGATCATGCGCAGGTTGCCGATGGTCTGGGCGACGGCGGCCTCGGCCTCCGCGATGTTGTTCGTGTAGTCCCGGACCATCTGGTCCAGCATCTTCTGGGGATCCTCCGCCTTGTCGAGCATGGCGTTGATGTTGGCCTTGGCCAGGGTGCTGATGCGACCGAGGATGGACTGCTTGACCATGATGTCTGCCTTTCGTCGGTGTTCCACTTCCCGCGGGCCGGCGGCCCGCGGTGGTTCGTGCGTCCCGGCCGGCCCGAGGGCGGACGGGTCCCGTGCCGGTCAGGACCGGGCCGGGGCCGGCGCGTCGACGCCGGAGTCGTGGGCGATCAGAAGCCTCCGCCACTGATGTCGCCGAAGCCGCCGAAGTCGCCGCCGCCGAGCCCGCCGCCGTCGAATCCGCCGAAGCCGCCGCCGCCCCACGAGTCGTGGTGGCCGCCGCCGAGCATCGAGTTCATGAGGATGCCACCGAGCAGCGCGCCGCCGAGTCCGCCCGCGAAGCCGCCGCCGACGCCGCTGCGCTGGTAGCCCATGCCGGGGCCGTAGCCCATGGTGCCCATGCCGCCGGCGTAGCCGAAGCCGCTCACGTCCTCCTGCGCGAGCTCGCTCGCGCGGTCGGCCAGCTGGGAGGCGCGCTGCGCGTGCTGCAGGGCCGTCACGGGGTCGGAGCCGCCCAGCTGCATGGCGGTCTGGAGGGCGCGGTCCGCCTCCGCGAGCCGGGTGCGCGCCTCGGATCCCACGGCGCCGCGGCGAGCGCCGATGAAGGAGGCCGTCCCGTCGATCTGCGCCTGGGCCTGGGCGATCGCCGCCTGGAGCATCTGCGCGGCCTGGCGGGCCTGCTCGCGGCCGTCGCGCACGCTGGAGAGCGGCACGTCGAGCTGTCGGTGCGCGGCCTCGAGACGGCGCAGGAGGTCCAGCGGGTCAGGTCGTCCGGAGGCGAGGGAGGAGCGGACCGTGGTGAGGGTCTGCTTCATGCCGGCCACGGGGCCGGCGAGGTCGGCGTGGGCGCCGGAGCGGACCACGGCCTCGGCTTCGGCCACGTCCTGCTCGGACTGGGCGATGCCGGTGTGCACGTTCTGCAGCATCGTCCGCAGGGACTGGTCCGCACCGTCGACGGCCGCGGTGAGCGTGTCCACCTGGGCGAGGGACTCCTCTGCGGCGCGCACGGCCAGGGCGGCGGTGGAGCGATCCCCGGAGTTCCAGGCCTCCTTGGCCTTCGCCTCCGCGGTGCGGACGAAGTCGATGCGCTGGCGTGCCTGGGCGGCGTTGTCCTTGACCTCGGCGAGGGCGGACTCGGCGTACGAGCCGTGCAGGGCGACGAGCGCGGACTCCGCCCGCTGCACGCGCTCCTCGGCCGCCGGGACCTTGGCAGCGATGCCCTCCAGTGCCTCGGGCACGCGGTTCTCGAGGTCCCGCAGGGAGTTGAACTCCTTCTCGTGGGCGGCCAGCGCCGCGCCGACCTCGTCGCAGCGCGCGATGATCTCCTTGAGCCACGAGCGCTGTTCGGCCTCGGTGTCCGGGATCTCGTCGTCGAGCTGGTGCTGGAGCTGGAAGGAGGCGCGCATGTGCTCCTTCGCCTTGTCCAGGTCCTCGCGGAACGTCCCCACGGACTTCTCCCCGTAGGAGGCCATCGCGAACCCGAGCTCCTGCTCGGAGGAGCGGATCGCGTCGTCCGCGGCCACCAGCTTGGAGCCGGCCTTCGTGCGCAGCTCCTCCACCGGGAGCGCGTCCAGGGGGTCGCGCGGAGCGGCGGGACCGGCCGCGACCTCGCGGCCGCGGGCCTCGCCCCCGTCCTTGCGCTTGCGGCCCCGGGCCACCGCGACGCCGCCGGCCACCGCGGCGGCCACCGCGCCGGCGCCGAGCAGGCCGGTCAGCGCGCCGCCCGCGCCGTCGGAGGGGGCGGCGTCCTGCTGCCCGGAGTCCTGCCGGGCGGCGCCGCCGGCCCCGGCGCCCGCGGGGAGCGGGCCGCCCGGATCGAGCTGCGTGCCGCTGGCCCCCCGGCCGTCGAGCGCGCCGTCGGCGGCGTCGTCCACGCCCGCGATCGCGGCCTCGGCCGGGGCGAGCCAGTCGGCCGGGTCCGACGTCGGCAGGGCGGGACCGATGTACGCCGAGGTGATGTCCCCCTGCATCCGGTTGAGGGCGCTGCCGGCGTCGAAGCCGTAGAGGCCCTCCTCCACCGCGATCGCCAGCACCTGGTCATTCGAGCCCAGGGGGCGGGACGCGTTGACGTCCTCCACCACTCCCTGGGAGCCCCCGGCGCCGAACTGGTCCACGTACACCACGTAGAGGTTCTGACCGGTCTCGCGGCGCATCTGCTGGATGTCCTGCGTGAGGCGCTGCTCCTCGGAGGAGGAGAGGACGCCCGCCTCGTCCACCACCTGCACGCCCGGCGGCACGGCCACCACGGCGTGGGCGGCGGGCGCCGCCAGCGCGGCGAGGCCGAGGCCCACGCCTCCCGCGGTCACGGCGCGGCTGAGCCGGCCGACGTGCGTGGTGGGGGCGGGGATGGCCATGCAGGCGCTCCTTCGGTGGGCGTGCGGAGCGGACGCCGCCAGGAGGGCGGCGCCCGGGGGAACCTGCGCTCGAGTGTAGGGGCCGCCCGGCGGGGGAACCAGGGGTCCCGTCCGCCCCGCCCTGCTTCGTCCCGCATGTGGATGAGACGTTCAGGACACGTCCAGGCGGAGGGGGAACGATGGGGGCGCCGCCGGGGCAGGACCGACGCGCGGAGGGCCCGGGTCCGCTCGCAGAGCGTGGCCCGCACCGGGCCTCCAGGCAACGAGCAGCAGAGGCAGGACGCCGTGGACGAGACCACGCGGGGGCCGCAGACCGCCCCCCTCCAGGACGCGACCCTCCACCAGGGTGCCACCCCCCATCATGAGCCTGAAGCCGGCACGCGCTCCGGCGCGGCGGCCGTGCGTCCGGCGCGCCGCGTGGGCATGGGCGCGCTCGCCGCGGCCGTGCTGGCCGCCGGGCTCGTGGGCGGCGGCGTGGGCGCCGGCGTGAGTCGCCTCGCGGACGACGCCCCGGCCGCCGTCGCCGGCACCGCCCAGGAGGGCCAGGGCGGTGCGGGGCAGGGAGAGCAGGCCCAGGCCGGCGCGACGCCCGGCGGCTCCGTCCCGCCCACGGGGGCCACCGCGGTGGGGCAGGCCGCCGGGAAGGCGCTGCCCTCCGTCGTGACGATCTCCGCGACCTCGCCCCAGGGCTCCGGGTCCGGCTCCGGCTCGATCCTCGACGCCGAGGGCCACATCCTGACCAACACCCACGTGGTGACCCTGGGCGGGCAGGCGGCCGACCCGTCCCTCACGGTCCGCACCTCGGACGGCACGGTGTACGCCGCCACGGTGGTGGGGACGGACCCGCTCTCCGACCTCGCGGTGCTGAAGATCGACGCCGAGGGGCTCACCCCCATCGAGCTCGGCTCCTCGAAGGACCTGAAGGTGGGCGACGACGCGATCGCGATCGGCGCGCCCCTGGGCCTGCCGAACACGGTGACGGACGGCATCATCTCCACGCTGGACCGCACGATCGCGGTCGCCTCCTCGGAGGCCCCGAAGCAGGACGCCGCCGCCGGCGCACCCGGCTCGGAGCGCTTCCGGTTCGAGCTGCCGAACTCCGCGCAGCAGGCCCAGCACGGCGAGGTGTACATCAACGTGGTGCAGACCGACGCGGCCATCAACCCGGGCAACTCCGGTGGCGCCCTCGTGGACGCCCAGGGCCGCCTCGTGGGGGTGAACGTGGCGATCGCCTCCGCGGGCGGCGCCGGTGGCTCCGGGGAGGCCGGCAACATCGGTGTGGGCTTCGCCATCCCGGTGGACTACGCGCACCGGATCGCGCAGGACCTGATCGAGGACGGCGAGGCCACCCACGGCATGCTCGGCGTGAGCGTCACCCCCGAGCCTGCGCAGGCCAAGGGCGGATCGGAGGACTCGGCGGCCGTGTTCAGCGCCGGCGCGCGGGTGCGCGACGTCGTCGCCGACTCCGCCGCCGCGAAGGCGGGGCTGGAGTCCGGCGACGTCATCACCGCCGTGGGGGAGCGCGCCGTCTCCGACGCGCAGTCCCTCACCGCCGTCGTCCGTGAGCAGCGCGTGGGCGACACCGCCACCGTGCACTACCGCCGCGGCGGCGAGGAGAGGACCGCGGACGTCACCTTCGCGGACGGGGGCGCCGCGTGACGCCCGCGACGGACGCGGCCGTGACCGCCCTGGTCACCCCCGCGGCGCTCGCCCGGCAGCACGGCTGGCGCACCGTCCTCGCCGTGGGCGCCCACCCGGACGACCTCGACTTCGGCGCCGCGGCGACCCTGGCGGGCTTCTGCGCGGCCGGGCTGCGCGTGGTCCTGTGCGTGGTGACCGACGGCGACGCCGGCGGCTTCGACTCCGCGGGGCCCGAGGCCATGACGGCCCGCCGGCATGCCGAGCAGCGCGCGGCCGCCGCCGCGATCGGCGTGGAGGACGTGCGGTTCCTGGGGGAGCGGGACGGCCACCTCGAGCCGGACCACCGGGTCCGCAGGGCGCTCGTGCGCCTCATGCGCGAGGTGCGCCCCGACGTCGTCCTCTCCCCGCACCCCGAGCGGGACTGGGAGCGCATGCAGGCCGCCCATCCCGACCATCTCGCGTGCGGGGAGGCGGTGGTCCGCGCGGCGTACCCCGCCGTGGAGAACCCGTACGCCTACCCGGAGCTGGCCGAGGCCGGCCTCGAGGCGTTCCGCATCCGCCACCTGATGCTCTACACGGCGCCCGCCGAGCGGAGGAACCTCGCCGTGGACGTCACGGGGCTGGAGGACGTGAAGCTGCGCGCCCTCGACGCGCACCTCTCCCAGCACCCGGACCTGGAGGGGATGCGCCGGCACGTGCGGGGGATGCTGGCGGAGAACCACCGTGCCGCCGCGGGCCCGGCCGGCCCCGCGGGCTCGGCCGAGGCCTTCCACCTCGTCACCGTCAACGGCCCCGGCACGATCGCCGGCTTCTGACGGCCGCGGCCCCCGCCCGAGAGGAGCGGGGGCCGCGATCGATGCGGGTCGGTGCGTCTCAGCCGTGGCCGGAGGGGCGTCCGCCGTACTGGGGCCCGGTGTGCGAGCCAGGGTCCAGGCTGATGCTGACGAGGGGCTTCGAGGTGGGGACGGCGGGAGAGTCGTCCGCCTCCTCGGTGAGGGAGAGCGCGGCGAACCGGTCCAGGCCGCGGAACGCCAGCGGGTCCCCGAAGTCGCCGGAGCCGTACTGCCCGAGCGAGGAGGGGGCCGAGCCGTCCTTCGGGTAGAGCCACACCTGGTAGGCCCTGCCCTCGGGAAGCCGGGGCATGCCGTTGACGGTGACGAACCCGCTGTTCTGATCCGTGGAGAGGAACGCCTGGAGCGTCCCGCCCTGGCGCCCCGGATACGTGGATGTGGTGTAGAGGTCCTGGGCCGACTCCACACGGTGCACGATCCCGGGACGGGAGAACTGGTCCCAGGCCACCCACGCGCCCGCGGCCACCACGAGCAGCGTCAGGAGGGTCAGCAGCGCGATCTTCAGCGGTCGCCGCCGGTCCCGGGGCGGACGGACGGGCCTGCCGGCCGCGTCCTCCGCCGCCGGAGCGGGCAGGCGGTGGAGCAGGTCGTCCAGCAGGGCCGAGGGCGGCTCCGCCACGACGCCGCGGAAGGCCCATGTCACGGCGCGGCGGGCGCCGTCCACGCGTGATCGCCACACCGCCAGGTCACCGCCGCCGCGGCGGCGCACGGCGTCGACGGCCGCGGCGTGGTCCTCGGGGCTCAGGGCATGGAGGGCGGCCAGGTCCGCCAGTTGGGCGCCGCGGCCGGCTTCGAGGTCCTCGGCGGTGGTGGCGCCGAGGGGGACGTCGGTCGTGCGGGCCGCGTCCGCGTCGGCGGGCTGGTCGAGTCCGCGGGCCAGCGTGCGGTGCGCGGCTGTGAGCTGGCGGACGCCGGTGCGCACCAGGGTGCGGGCCGTGTCGCGCGGAAGGCCCAGTCGCTCGGCGAGCTGGGCGTCGGTCAGGCCGCCGAGCCACGCACCGCGGACGGCCTCGAAGGCGGCGGGATCGACCCGCCCGCTGAGGTCCTCCGGAGGTGCGTGCCGGTCGGAGGCGGCCGGCCCGGCGCCGTCGGGGAGGCGGCCCCGACCGGGCTCCGCCTCCTCTCGCAGCAGTCCGGTCATGACACGGTGGGCCAGCACCTCCAGCCACGCGAACACGAGGCGCTCGCGGTGAGCGGCGTCGTCCTTCTCGCTCAGGTCCAGCTCGGCCTCGGGGGCCGCCTCCCACGCGGCGAGGTAGGTCTGCAGCGTCGCCTCGGCCGCGTCCCGCGGGGAGCGGAACATGGCCGCCGCCATCCCGTGCACCCACGGCACGGTCGCGTCGTAGAACGCGGAGAAGGACGCGCGGTCCCCCCGGGCGCTCTGACGCAGCAGGGCGTCCACCGTGAGCGGGTCGGAGGGCGAGCGCCCGCCCTCCTCCTCGAGCGCGGGGGCGGGGGTCTCGTGCGCGTCAGTCGTGTCCATGGTGACCTCAGTGTAGGGAATCGCCGTCCGGGGCCGCGGAGCCCGCGAAGCCGTGCTGCCGCCACGCCTCGAACACGGCGACCGAGACGGCGTTGGCCAGGTTCAGGGAGCGCCGGGACGGCTGCATCGGCAGGCGGACCGCGGCGGTGACCCGCGGGTGGGCCAGCACCTCCGCGTCGAGTCCGGTGGACTCGCGCCCGAACATCAGCACGTCCCCCGCCTCGTAGGCCACCTCGTCGTGGCGCACGCCGCCCCGGGCCGTGAACGCGAAGACCCGCGCGGGGCCCAGCGCGGCGAACGCCGCCTCGAGGTCCGGGTGCACGGTCACGACGGCGAGGTCGTGGTAGTCCAGGCCCGCCCTGCGCAGGTGGGCGTCCTCGAAGCCGAAGCCGAGCGGCTCCACGAGGTGGAGCTCCGCACCCGTGATGGCGGCGAGCCGGATCGCGTTGCCCGTGTTGCCGGGGATCTCCGGGGAGTGCAGGAGGATCCGGAACCCGGGCGTGCCGGGGGCGGGGCCCCGCTCCGCTGCGGCGTGGGGGTTGAGGGGCGCGGATGCGGGGAGATCGGGCACCCGCCCATGGTAGTGCCGGGCCCGGTCAGTGCAGCCGGGCGACGAGCGCGCCGAGGACCCGGCGGTCCACGAGGTCGCGGTGCTCGCCCGAGCCGAGGAAGAGCAGCAGGTCCCGCAGGAACGTCTTGCCCGCGGCCGGCGGCTCGGTGAGGAGGTCCTCCTGCGCGGCGGGGTCGTCCGCGCCGCGGGCGTGCCGGATCACGGGCGTGTGCATGGCGTCCCGGTCCGTCATGACGAGCACGAAGCCGCCCACGGTGACGTGCGGCAGGGCGTGCTGCCACGCCATCATGGCCGGCCTCAGCAGCGGCGGCGCGACGGGGCGGGTCCCGGCCCGCAGGTCCGTGCCGTCCCACGTGTAGACGCCGTCCGGCACCTGGACCGATCCGATCAGCGCCAGGCGGTGCCCGCAGAGCACCGCGTGGTCCACGTCCAGGGGCCGGCCCCAGCGGCCGGCCAGGCGCAGGCCCGTCAGGATGCGCGCGGCCGGCAGCGCGTCGAGGACGTGGCGCATCAGCAGGTCCAGGGTCCGGGCCTGACGCAGCACGCGGTGCTCGTCCGGCAGGAGGCCCCGGGGCCGGGGCGCGCCGTGCACGCGCTGGCTCGATCGGGCCAGGTCCAGCACGGCCAGGTCCGCGGACGCCTCGCCCGGCGGCGGGTCGTAGCGGACGGGCGTCGTGCCGGGCCGTTCGGCCGCGCGCGCAGACGGCGCTCCCGCCCCCGGCCCGGCGGCGCCCCGCGCGGGGTCCGTCGGGAGGGACAGGTCATACCGCCGGCGGGCCTCGGGGTCCCCCAGGGTCTCCCATGCCCTCGTGAGCGCGCGGAAGGCCGCGGGGTCCCCGCCGACGTCGGGATGGGCCTGCCGGGCCGCGCGGCGGTAGGCGCGGCGGACCGCCTCCTCCGTGGCGGCCCGGGGCACGCCCAGGACCTCATACGCGGTGCGGTGGTCCCCGTCGTCGTGCGGCATCGCACCATTGTGTCGCACGCCTCGCGCCGGGAATCGCGGGAGTGCTCCGCGTGGCGCCCCACGCGGGTGTAGATTCCCGGCTCGTGCCCATGCCCTCAGCGCCACGCATGCCCGGCCGTCCGCGGCTACGTCCCGTGCAGGCGCTCGTCCTGTCCTTCCTCGTCGTGATCGCGCTCGGCACCGTCGCCCTGCGGCTGCCCGCGTCCTATGCCGGCCGCGCGCCCACGCTCCTCGAGGCGGCCTTCACCGCCACGAGCGCCACCACGGTGACGGGCCTCGGCGTGGTGGACACCGAGACGTTCTGGACGGGGTTCGGCCAGGTCGTCATCCTGTGCCTGATCAAGCTCGGCGGCCTCGGCGTGATGACGTTCGCCTCCCTGATGGGCCTGCTGGTGATGCGTCGCCTCGGGCTGACCCAGCGGCTGGACGCGGCCGCCTCCTCGCGCACCTCCGGGATCGGAGACCTGCCCGGCGTGCTGCGCCTTCTCGTGACGGTCTCCGCGGCGGTGGAGCTGAGCGTGGCGGCGTGCCTGACCCTGCGGTTCTGGCTCGGCCACGGCCTGCCGCTGCCCACCGCGGCGTGGCACGGGCTCTTCCACGCCGTCTCCGCCTTCAACAACGCCGGCTTCGCCCTGCACTCGGCGAACCTCATGGACTTCGTGGCCGATCCGTTCGTGTGCCTGCCGATCGCCGCCGCGATCATCGCCGGCGGCCTGGGCCTGCCCGTGTACGTCACGTTCGTCCGGCACTTCCGCAGGCCAAGCCGCTGGCCGCTCACGGCGCGCATCGTGGTGGTCGGCACCGTGGCGCTGCTGGCCGCGGGCACCGCGATGTACCTCGTGATGGAGTGGAACAACCCGCGCACGCTGGGTGCCCTGGACCCGGCCCCCCGCGTCCTCGCCGCGTTCTTCCAGTCGGTCACCACCCGCACCGCCGGCTTCAACACCCTCGACTACGGGCAGATGCACCCCGTCACCCTCATGGCCACGGACCTGCTGATGTTCATCGGCGCCGGCCCGGCCGGCACGGCGAGCGGCGTGAAGATCACGACGGCCGTGGTGCTGGGCGCCGTCGTCGTCACCGAGCTGCGCGGCGACGCGGCCGTGAACGTGATGGGCCGCCGCCTGTCCCGCTCGACGCACCGCGAGGCGATCACGGTCATCATGCTCTCGGCCGCCGCGGTCATCACGGGGACGGTCCTGCTCATGGGCATGACGTCCTTCACCACCGACCAGGTGCTCTTCGAATGCGTCTCCGCGTTCGCCACCGTGGGGCTGTCCACCGGCATCACCGCCCAGCTTCCGCCGCTGGCGCAGCTGGTGCTCATGGTGCTCATGTTCGTGGGGCGCATCGGCCCGGCCACCGTGGCCGGCGCCCTGGCCCTCAAGACCCGCACGCGCCACTACGAACTCCCGAAAGAGAGGCCCCTGATTGGCTGATCCGCTCCGCTCCCTGTTCTCGGCCAAGCCGTCCACCGGCGCCCTGGGCTCCACCGTGGTGGTACTCGGCCTCGGCCGCTTCGGCGCCTCCGTCGCCCTCGAGCTCATGGCCTCCGGCCGTGACGTGCTGGGCATCGACCACGACCCGGCCGTCGTCCAGTCCCTCAACGGCCGGCTCACCTACGTGGTGCGCGCCGACACCACAGACGAGGAGGTCATGCGCGAGCTGTCCGTGCACGAGGCCGACCACGTGGTGGTGGCGATCGGCGGCGACCTCGCGGGGTCCGTGCTGACGACCTCGCTGATGCTGCGCTTCGGCGTCACGCATCTGTGGGCCAAGGCCAACGACCCCCGGCACGGCGCGATCCTCCAGCAGCTGGGCGTGGCCCACGTGGTCCACCCCGAGCGGGACATGGGCCGCCGCGTGGCCCACCTCGTGCTCAACGCCCTCGACGACTTCGTGGAGGTCGAGCCCGGCTTCGCGATCGTGCGCACGTCCGCGCCTCAGCGCCACCTCGGGCAGGACCTGCGCTCGGCCGGGTTGGCGGGGGAGACCGGGGTGCGCGTCGTCGCCCTGCGCAGCGGCGACGGATGGGCGTACCCGCCCGGCCATCACGTGCTCGTGCCCGAGGACACGCTGCTCGTGGCCGGCCCCACGCGCGCCGTGGAGGCCTTCGCGGCGCTGCGCTGAGGGGCGGCGGCGTCCGTGCCCGCGCTCCGTAGACTCGCCCCGTGCCCACGCCCCGACGCGTCTACCTGGACCACGCCGCGACGACCCCGGCGCGGCCCGCGGCGCTCGCGGCGTTCGCCGGCGCGGCCGGGGAGGTGGGCAACCCCGCCTCGCTGCACACCACGGGCCGCCGCGCCAAGCTGGGGCTCGAGGAGTCCCGCGAGCGCATCGCGGCCGCCGTCGGGGCGCACCCGTCCGAGGTGGTGCTGACCTCCGGGGGCACGGAGGCGGACAACCTCGCCGTCCAGGGGCTCTTCCGCGCGCGCCGCGCGGCGGACCGGGGCCGCACGCGGATCGTGCACACCGGGATCGAGCACCACGCCGTCCTGGACACGGTCGACTGGCTCGTGGCCCATGAGGGCGCCGAGTCCGTGCTCGTCCCGGTGGACGACGACGGCGCCGTCGACCTCGGCGCGTGGGCGGCGGCCCTCGCGGAGGCGCCGCACCGCACGGCACTGGCGACGCTGATGTGGGCGAACAACGAGATCGGCACGGTGCAGCCCGTGGCGGAGGCGGCACGGATCGCGGCGCAGCACGGGGTGCCTATGCACACCGACGCGGTGCAGGCCGTGGGCGCGGTGCCCGTGGACTTCGCAGGGTCCGGGCCGGCGACGCTCGCCCTGTCGGGGCACAAGCTCGGCGCGCCCGTCGGCGTGGGGGCGCTGCTCGTGCGGCGGGACGTGTCGCTCGAGCCGGTGGCGCACGGCGGAGGGCAGGAACGGCGCCTGCGCTCCGGGACGGTGTCGGCGGCGCTGGCGGCGGCGCTGGCGGCCGCCGTCGAGGAGGCGGTGGCCGAGCAGTCGGGCGAGGCCGAGCGCCTCGGTGCGCTGCGGGACGAGGTGATCGCCGCCGTCGACGCGGTGGGGGGCGTGACGCTCACCGGGCCGCGCGATGTGGACCCGGCCACGGGGGAGCGGCTGCCCGCCGGGACACGGCGGCTGCCGGGGAACGTGCATGTCACCGTGCCGGGGAAGAGCGCGGATGCGCTGCTGTTCGGCTTCGACATGGCCGGGCTGGACACGTCCTCCGGCTCGGCGTGCACGGCCGGCGTCGCCGAGCCGTCCCACGTGGTGCTCGCGCTGCCGGGGCGGACCGAGGCGGATGCGCGGGCGACGCAGCGGTTCACGCTGGGGCACACGAGCACGGCGGAGGACGTGGCGGCGCTCGTGGGGGCGCTGGGGCGGCTGCGTCCTTCCGGACGGTGAGCAGTCGATGAAGCCCCGCGTCCTGGGGGCGCTGAGGTGATCGTCTGCCCTGGGGTCGCGTGAGCGCGCGGCAGATGGAGGGGACATGCCGACGGGGACGGCGCCGAGTGCAGAGGCGTCCCTGTCGTCACTGAGCGGCTGGGACGCTCTTCTGGTGGGGGTTGGGCCTCTCTGCGGTGCTGGTGGCTGCGCTCCTGATCCCCCCCGCGCCTTCGCGGCAGGAGGACCCATCGGGCGGCGGCGACCATGCACGGTCTTGGGGCCGGCTCGGTAGACTGTCCAGCCCTGCTCCCCGTCGAAAGGCATCCCCATGAAGGTCCTCGCCGCCATGTCCGGGGGAGTGGACTCGGCCGTGGCCGCCGCGCGGGCGGTGGACGCCGGTCACGACGTCGTCGGGGTGCACCTGGCGCTGTCTCGCATGCCGGGCCTGCTGCGGACCGGCTCGCGGGGCTGCTGCACCATCGAGGACGCGCAGGACGCGTGGCGCGCGTGCGAGCGGCTCGGCATCCCCTTCTACACGTGGGACTTCTCCGAGCGGTTCCAGGAGGACGTGGTGGACGACTTCGTGGCCGAGTACGCCGCGGGCCGCACGCCCAACCCGTGCCTGCGCTGCAACGAGAAGATCAAGTTCGCAGCCCTGCTCGAGCGTGCCCTCGAGCTCGGCTTCGACGCCGTCTGCACGGGCCACTACGCCGCCGTGCGCCCCGGCGCGGACGGGGCGCTCGAGCTCCACCGCGCCGCCGACGACGCGAAGGACCAGTCCTATGTCCTCGGCGTGCTGACCGCGGACCAGGTGGCCCACTGCCTCTTCCCGCTGGCGGACACCCCGTCCAAGGCGCTCGTGCGCGCCGAGGCGGCCGAGCGCGGCCTCACGGTCGCCCAGAAGCCGGACTCCCACGACATCTGCTTCATCCCTGACGGGGACACGCGCGGCTGGCTCGCCGAGCGCATCGAGCTCGAGCCCGGCCCCATCGTCGGCCCCGACGGCGAGCGCCTCGGCACCCACGCCGGCGCCCAGGCCTACACCGTGGGCCAGCGCAAGGGGCTGGCCATCGGCCGCCCGGCCGCCGACGGCCGGCCCCGCTTCGTCCTGGAGGTGCGCCCGAAGGACAACACGGTGGTGGTCGGCGGCCGCGACCTGCTGGACGTGGACCGCATCACCGGCATCCGCCCGACGTGGGCGGGGTCGCCGCTGCCGGAGGCCGCCGCCGGGCACTGGTTCGACTGCGAGCTGCAGTTCCGCGCCCACGGCGAGATCGTCCCGGCCCGCGCCCGCCAGGCTGCCGGCGACGACGGCGCCCCCCGTTGGGAGATCGAGCCCGCCGCGGCACTGCGCGGGGTCGCCCCCGGACAGTCCGCCGTGCTCTACCGGGGCACGCGCGTGCTCGGCCAGGCCACCATCGACGCCGCGCGCAACGCCCGCCTCGCCGCTCCCGCGGGTGCGTAGTCTTCCCGTCATGAGCGCCGACTACGACCCGCATGCCAGCTCCCTCGACGCGTCCACCGACCCGGCCGTCCTCGACGAGCTCTTCGCGATCCGCGGAAGCATCGACAACATCGACGCCTCGCTCGTCTACCTCCTCGCCGAGCGCTTCAAGTTCACGCAGCGCGTCGGCCGGCTGAAGGCCGAGCATGACCTCCCTCCCTCGGATCCGGGACGAGAGGCCGCGCAGATCGAGCGCCTCCAGCGCCTCGCCCACGACGCCGAGCTCGAGCCCGCGTTCGCCCAGAAGTTCCTGAACTTCGTCATCGCCGAGGTCATCCGTCACCACCGCGCCATCGCGGCGGGCGAGGACGTCGGCCCCCGCACCGGAACGGTCCCCGTGGTCCGGCAGGACGCCGCCCGTGATGCTGACGGAGGGGCCCGTGCCTGAGCCGGTCGCCACTGAGCCACCGTCGGCGACGTCGGTGCGCGCCCTCGGCGGGTCCCCGTGGTCCGGGTCCGATGCCGCGGAGGCCCACCGCGCGACCCACGGGGAGCTCGAGGGCCAGCACTGGCCCCTGCTCCCCGAGCTGCCGGACCGCGGCCCCGGCGCGGACGACGTGGGACGCTCGGCCGCCCTCCTGCACGAGCTCCCCGTGGACCTGCAGCCCCACGGCTGGCGGGTGAGCCCGCCCGGTGTCGTCGGCTCCGGCATGGACCGGCGGCGGGCGGCGTCCTTCTGGCGCGAGGACGCCCACCGCTGGGCAGACACGGCCGGCGCCGAGGGGGTCTCCACCGAGCGCCTCGCGGTGCGCGTGCGCGGGCCGCTGAGTCTGCTCGGGGCGCTGTGGCTGCCCGGCGGTGAACGCGTGCTCATCGACGCCGGTGCGCGCCGCGACGTCGCCGAGTCCTACCGGGAAGGGCTCATCGAGGCGCTCGGGCGCCTGCGGGAGACCGCCGGGGCGCGCCGCCTCGGCGTCGTGCTGGACGAGCCGTGGGCCGCCGCGGTGCTCGCCGGAGCCCTGCCCACCGCGAGCGGATACCGCACCGTGCGCTCGATGCCCCGGGACGAGGCGCGGCACGTGTGGCGCGAGCTGCTCACCGGGCTCATGGCGCGCGGGGGGATCGAGGATGCGTGGCTCGCTCCGGGCCGGGCGGGCGTGGGGTCCGAGGACGGCGCGCCGGACCATGCCGCGCTGGCTGCGCTAGCGGCCGAGGCGCTCCCGGACGCGCCGCCCCCGTCGGAGTCGGGGACGACGCGGCAGCCGGTGTCCCTCGTGCTCCCCGTGGGCGCGCTCGAGGGGCCGGGCGCCACGCCTGAGGAGTGGGGCGTCGTCGCGGGCTGGGCCGACGCCGGCCGCCGCGTCACCCTGCGCACCGCCGAGCGGCCCGAGACGATCGTCCGGACGTGGGACCGGATGGGCATGGACCCCGCCCTGCTGCGCCGCGTGACGCTGACGGTCGGCGGGCGGCACGACGCAGCCGTGCTGCGCCGGCTGCGCACCGACGCCGAGGAGCTCGACGCGCGGGTCGGCGAGCTCCTCGGCTGAGACGCCGGGTGTCCCGGGGTTCAGGGGAGGTGGGTGATGTCCTCCCCGTTCGGTCCCCTGTGGTCGTCGATGTGCACCTGGGCCCTCGGGGCCTCGTCGACGATCGAGAGCCGGGTGGTCGACTCCGAGACGACCTCCGTCGTCCCGAACTCCCCGACGCCGAATCCGACGAGATCGCGCTCGCCGATCACCTGCCCCGTGGTCGGGTCCAGCACCATCTGCTCGACGGCCCCCATCCGCAGGACTTCGGCGCGGCTCACGCCGACGCCCGTGCGCCCATCGGACAGCGTGACCGCCTCCTCCACCCGGACCCCGGGTGCCTGGGCCAGGGCCGCGACGAGGCCTCGACGCAGGTCGGCGGGGAGGCCGGGCTCGCGCAGCGTGTCGGTCAGCTGCACGAACAGGTTCTCGTCCCTCGAGGCGGAGCCGCCGTGATACCGGTCCCGGAAGAACCGGATCAGCTGGTCGGGATCCCGGGGCACGTCCTCGAGAGTGTCGACCTCGAGCCTCTGCGGCAGGCTGCCCGGCCCCATCGCGTCCGCCCGGTAGGAGGTCGAGGGCTCCTGGGAGAGCACGCTGCCGTCCGCCGCGAGCGTCGGATCGGGCACGTCGACGGCGTCGCGGCCCGGGTCGGCCGGGAGGTAGCGGGCCCGGCCGTAGGAGAGCGCCTCCTGCACTCCGCCCGGCCCCGACATCGCCTTCTGGGTGCGGCGGTAGTCCACTCGGATGTACTGGCCCGACCCGGGGACCAGGTCGTCGGTGAACCGGATCCCCGCGGCCGTGTCGGTGAGGACCTGGCTCGCCTCCGCCTCCGCGACGGCACCCGGCACCACGCCGAGGCCCGTGACGACGACGGCGCCGACGGCGGCCGCGGCGAGCCACCGCTGAGCGCGGGGACGGCGCGAGGAGTCGGTCTCCGAGGCCTGGAGGACCGCCTCGGACGAGGCGTCCTCCAGGATGCGCTCCCGCAGCGCCGCGACCCGATCGGGGGAGGGGGAGCGGTCTGCGCGGCCGAGCAGTGCGGAGTCGAGGGCGGGGCCGAGCGCGTCGGCAGGGGGCTGGTGACGGGTGCTCACGGACATGAGGCGGTCCTCTCGGTGAGGGTGGGCGACGCGGGGCGGGTGACGATGCGAGGCGTGTCGGAACGGCGGGCAGGGACGGGGCCGGCGGCCGGCACCGAGGGGAGGGCGGTGACGGGGGCGTCCGGTGCGGTGTCCTCGAGGGCCCGGCGCAGGCTGCGCCGGGCCCGGTTCAGCCGTGACTTCACGGTGCCGACGGGACAGCCGAGCACCTCGGCCGCAGCGGCCATCGGGTGGTCCTCCAGCACGCAGAGGGTCAGGACGTCCTGGGCGATCGGGTCGAGCCGCGCGAACGCCCGCCGGACGGTGTCGGCGCGCCGCTCGGCGTCGACGAGCTCGGCGACGTCGTCCGCGTGGTCGGGGGCCGACGTCGCGCTGCGGCGGCGCAGCCGCTCCATGGCACGGCTGCCGCGCACGGCGGAGCGGGCACGATTGCGCTGGACGTTGTTGGCGGCGGCGAGGAGCCAGGGGAGGACGGATCCGTCCACGACGCTCACGTCCTCCCGGCGACGCCATGCCTCCAGGAATACGGCGGCCACGAGGTCGTCGGCGTCGTGCGGCGTGACCGTCCAGCGCCGGGCGTGACGGTGCACTCGCGCCTGATGGCGATCGAAGACGGCGGCGAAGGCGCCGGCGTCGTCGCCCCGCACGCGGGCCCAGAGGGCGACGTCGCCGAGGTCCGTCAGCGGCGGAGTCGAGGAGGTGTCCATGCCCCATCATGTCCGCAGGCGGCGCAGGGTTCCCACCGGGGTCGGCCGTCGTCACGAATCGGTGACGTTCCGGGCCGCGGTGACGGCCGAGGGCGCCCGGCGTCCGCCCGGGGCGCTACGATCCGAAGTGTCGGGGACGCCCGGACGTGACGCGGACGAGGAGGAACGATGAGCAGGGCCAAGATCCTGGTGGTGGACGACGACGAGGCGCTCGCGGAGATGATCGGCATCGTCCTGACCAACGACGGCTTCGAGCCCGCGTTCGCCGCCGACGGCACGTCCGCTCTGCCGACGTTCCGCGCCGAGCGCCCGGACCTCGTGCTGCTGGACCTCATGCTGCCCGGCATCGACGGGATCGAGGTCTGCAAGCTGATCCGCGCCGAGTCGGACGTGCCGATCGTGATGCTCACGGCCAAGTCCGACACCGCGGACGTGGTCCGCGGGCTGGAGTCCGGCGCGGACGACTACGTGCCCAAGCCCTTCAAGCCGGCCGAGCTCGTGGCCCGGGTGCGCGCGCGCCTGCGCGAGGGCGAGACCCGCCCCGCGGAGCTGCTGCGCATCGGGGACGTGGAGATCGACGTGGCCGGCCACCAGGTCACCCGCGGCGGCACCGCCCTCTCGCTCACGCCCCTTGAGTTCGACCTCCTCGTGGCGCTGGCCCGCAAGCCGCGTCAGGCCTTCACGCGCGAGATGCTGCTCGAGGAGGTCTGGGGCTACCGTCATCAGGCGGACACCCGCCTCGTCAACGTCCACGTCCAGCGCCTGCGCTCGAAGGTGGAGCGTGACCCCGAGAACCCGTCCGTGGTGCTGACCGTCCGCGGCGTGGGGTACAAGGCGGGCCAGTCCTGACGCGCGCGTGGACGGCACTGCGCCACCGCTGGGCCCAGTCCCTCCGGCTGCGCAGCGCTGTGCTCGCCGCCCTGCTGACACTCGTGGCCGGCCTGGCCCTCTCCGGGCTCCTCACGCAGCAGATCACCCAGGCCCTCTTCCAGTCCCGGTACCAGCAGGTGGAGGCCGAGGCCCGGCGCGGTCTGAGCCGGGTGCACGAGACTTTCGCGGGCTCCACCGCCTCGGACGACCAGAGCACGGACGCGCTCGTGAGCCAGACGCTGCGTGCGCTCGAGGGGGACACCGGCACCACGATCCGCCGTCGCTTCCACCTGACGCCGCTGCCCGAGTCCGAGTCCGCCTATGTCGGCACCATCTCCTCCGCGCAGTTCGATCCGTCCGTGATCCCGGAGGACCTGCAACGGGCCGTGGCCCAGGGCCCCGGGGTGTACGACGCGAGCATCTCCCTGCCCGACGCCGCCGGCGTCCCGCGGCCCGCGCTCGCCTTCGGCACCCAGGTGGTGCTGCCCCCGGGGGCCGGCTACGCGCTGTACCTCGTCTACGACCTCTCCGACGTCCAGGAGTCCCTCGACTCCGTGCTGCGGGTCCTGCTCGTGTTCGGCGCGGGCTTCATCGTCCTCAACGTGGTGCTGTCCACGTGGTCGGCGGGCCGTCTCGTTCGCCCGGTCCAGGAGGCCGCCAGCGCCGCCGAGGCGATCTCCGGCGGGAACCTGGCCGTGCGGATGCCCGTGCGCGGCGAGGACGAGCTGGCCCGTCTGGGGACCTCGTTCAACCGGATGGCGGACAGCATCCAGGATCAGATCACCCAGCTGGCCCAGCTCTCCCAGATGCAGCAGCGGTTCGTCTCCGACGTCTCCCACGAGCTGCGCACCCCGCTCACCACGGTGCGGATGGCCGCCGACGTGCTCTACGGCTCCCGCGAGGACTTCGACCCCGTGAACCGACGCTCCACCGAGCTGCTGCACCACCAGGTGGACCGCTTCCAGGCCATGCTCGCGGACCTGCTGGAGATCACCCGCTTCGACGCCGGCGCGGCCTCGCTCGCGCTCGAGCGCACCGACCTGCTGGAGCTGGCGCGTGACGTGGTGCTCACCGCCCAGCCCCTCGCCGAGCAGGCGGAGGTGCCCGTCTACCTCGTGCCGCTCGGCCGGGCGGAGGGGCAGACCTTCGAGGCCCAGGTGGACCCTCGACGCATCGAGCGGATCCTGCGCAACCTCGTCAACAACGCGATCGAGCACGCGGACGGCGCGCCCGTCGACGTCGTGGTGGGCGCCGACGTCGAGGTGGTCACGGTGGCGGTCGTGGACCACGGCGTCGGGATGAGCCCCGAGCAGGTCCAGCGCGTGTTCGACCGCTTCTGGCGGGCCGACCCGTCGCGCAAGCGCACGACGGGCGGCTCCGGTCTGGGCCTCTCCATCGCGACGGAGGACACCCGGCTGCACGGCGGCCGCCTCGAGGCGTGGGGCGAGCTGGGCGTGGGAGCATGCTTCATGCTCTCCCTGCCCCGCCGGCGGTCCGCCACCCCGGCCGGGATGGAGGCGCCCGAGCCGCTCGTGCGCGCCGCGATGAGCACCCCGCCCCAGTACTCCGAGTCCGGCCGGCGGCGCGCCGACGACCTGGACCGCCCGCTGCCCGAGACGCGCTGGAACGCCGTGATCGCCGCGGCGGCCGCGGACGGCCGGAGTCCGGGGGGCGACCCCTCGGGGGCCGGATCCCACCCGATCCCCGCCCCGCCCCTGTCCGAGGAGGAATCGTGAGCGATCCACATCGAGCCGAGCCGCGCCGCCGAGCCCCGCTCCGCCCGCCCACCTCCCGCGGGCGGCGCACGGCCGCCCTGTCCGCGACCCTCGCGGCCTGCCTGGTGCTGGCGGGCTGCACGCAGATCCCCCAGTCCTCCCCGGTGCGCACCGGAGAGCCCCTCGCGGACAACCGTGCCTCCGCCGACACCCCGCAGTTCCGTCCGCCCGGCCCCGCCGACGGGGCGGACGCCGAGGAGGTGATCCGCGGGTTCATCCTGGCGGGCACGAGCCCGCAGGACGACTACGAGATCGCCCGCGAGCACCTCACCGGTCCCGCCACGCGGCAGTGGAACCCGGCCCAGCGCACGGTCGTCTACTCGGCGCAGCCCACCATCACGCGGGTGGCCGAGGACTCCTACCAGATCCAGGTGGAGGTGGACTCCGAGGTGGACGAGTACGGGCTGCGCACCATGGCCCCGCCCGGCAGCACACGCGCCTGGGAGATCACCCTCGACGAGACCGAGCAGGGCCCGCGGATCTCGGCGGTCGACGACGGCACACTGCTCTCCCTCTCCCAGTTCACCCAGGTCTACGCTCCGCACGACCTGGTGTTCTTCGACCAGACCATGACCTACGCCGTCGCGGACGTGCGGTGGTTCGTCAATCGCGGGACCACGGTGACGGCCGCGACGCGCGCGCTGCTCCACGGCCCCGCGCCCTACCTCACGGGGGCCACGGTGTCCGCGTTCCCCGTGCGCTCCGGGACCGACCTGACCCACCCCGCGGTCCCCGTGGACGAAGCCGGCGTGGCCCGCGTGGACCTCGTGGACGCCGCCGTCGAGGGCGCGGACGCGGAGGCGCGCTACCGCATGGAGGAGCAGCTGCGGCTCACGCTCACGGGCCTGGCCTCCGTGAACCGGGTGGAGGTCTCGGTGGAGGGCGCCCCCCTGGCCTCGAGCGGCGGCGACGCCACCCCCGTCCCGGTCCAGGTCGACCCGCCCGCCGAGTCGGTGCAGGTGGGCGTCGCCCCCTCCACCGGCGGACTCGCGTTCTTCCAGGGTCTGAGCGTGACGCCCGTGGGCGGGGTCCCGAACGTCGCCGACCTGCACCCCGCGGTCCCCGCGATGAGCCGTGACCGCACCCGGTTCGCGTTCCTCACTCAGGACCGGACCTCCCTCTACCTCGCCACCGCGGAGGGCAGGCTGGAGCAGGCCGTGAGGGGCACCGGCCTGACCCCGCCGAGCATCGACGCGCTCGGCTGGGCCTGGACGGTCGACGCCGGCGGGTCCGCCCGGATCCAGGCGAGCCCCCTCGAGCCCGAAGGAGACGGCTCCGGGCGCGTGGTCACCGCCCCGTGGCTGGAGGACGGCGAGAGCATCGTCGCCCTGCGGATCTCCCGCGGCGGCGCCCGGGCCGCGCTCGTGGTGGACGACGGCGAGCGGCGCACCGTGCGGGTGGCCGGCGTCGTGCGAGGCTCCGACGGCGTGCCCGCCTCCCTGACCGAGCCGCTGCTGCTGCCGAGCCAGGAGGATCCGGACCTGGTGGAGTGGGTGGGGGACACCAGCCTGATCGCCAGCGCGACAGCCGGGGACGAGGACGACCGGGTGACCCCGGAGATCATCGACCTCGACGGCACGACGCGTCAGCTCAACCCGCTCTCCGGGCTCACCGGCGTCTCGGCCGGGGACCGCGGCACGCTGTACGCCGAGACGCGGGACACCGTGTTCATGCTGGTCGGGTCCTCGTGGCGGGCACAGGAGCTCAGCCGGCCCGTGCGCGATCTGGCCTTCCCCGGCTGAGCCGCGAGGCCCCTGCACAGGAGTCACCGGGGGCGCCCTCGTCCCCAGCGGGGGCACGCGCGGGGGCGGGCCGTCCACGGCGGTGCTTGCCTGGTCCCATGCGGGGGAGTGAGAGCCGGCACGGGAGCGGTGCCGGAGGAGTCGGCGCGATCGTCGAGGGGCTGGTGGACCTGGTCCTGCCCGCGGAGTGCGTCGTGTGCGGGGAGCCGGCCACCCGGCTGTGCCCGGCGTGCCGCCGTGACCTGGAGGCGGCGCTCGCGCGGCCGCGGCGCGTGGAGGAGGGGGCGCTGGCGCTCCCGCTCGGCCCCGGCGGCGCACCCCTGCCCGTGATGGCCGCCGGGGTGTACGAGCCGCCGTTGTCCACCGCGCTCCTGGCCTTCAAGGACCACCACGCCCTGCACCTGCGTGCGCCGCTGGGGGAGGCCCTCGCCCTGGCCGCGGCGGCCCTGCGGTGCGACCCCGGCGTGCCGGACGCCGCTGCCGCCCTCCTCCTCCCCGTGCCGGGCAGCGCGGCCGGATTCCGCCGGCGCGGCTACGACCCGGTGGCGGAGCTCGCCCGTGGTCTCCCGCCGGAGTGGGTGCGCTCCGACCTCGTGATGGCGCCCCGGGGCGCGCTCACGGCCCTGCCGAGCTGGGCGGGCGGTGCGCCGCAGCATGCGGGATCCGGCGCCACGCAGCGCCGCCGCCGTTCCCGCCGCTGGCGGCCGATGCCCGGTCGCGTGCCCGCGGGGACGCCGGTGCTCCTGGTGGACGACGTGGTCACCACCGGAGCCACCCTCAGGGCGCTCGCCGCGGCCGCGTGGGAGGCCGGCGCCCGGCCCGTGGGAGCGGTGGTGGTGGCCGGGGTGGAGCCGGGGCGGCGGGGGACCACGACGAGACCTGGACCGTGAGGCGCGTCACGAATCCACTGGAATGCGGGAGCCCCGCGGCGTAGGGTGGCGGGCAAGGAACCGGTTCCCCGGTTCCCGTCCCGCCGGCGGCTGGAAGGAGGTCTCCCCTCTGACCGGTCGCCGACCTGCAGGGTCGGGAGGCGGTCCGAGAGGTCGTCCACCCCTTCTGCGCGGCGGGGCGTCTGTGACTGT
Organism: Micrococcus sp. NPDC078436; assembly: GCF_040702705.1. NCBI lineage: Bacteria > Bacillati > Actinomycetota > Actinomycetes > Micrococcales > Micrococcaceae > Micrococcus > Micrococcus sp. NPDC078436. The sequence goes on from NZ_JBFBLX010000008.1 coordinate 57,533, forward strand.
CGGACCAGGAGGACGCCATGACCATGGATGTCAGCTACATCGCCCACGACCTCAAGCTCACGGACGGGTTCCGCGAGCATGTGGCGGAGCGAGCGGCACGGCTGGAGCCGCTGGCCGGCGACGCCACCCAGCTCGAGGTGAAGGTCACCAAGTCCTCGCACCACCGACACTCCGAGGAGTCCGTGACCGTGGAGCTCACCGTGCGCGGGCCGCGGGACGTGATCCGGGCCGAGTCCTCGGCGGACGACAAGCTGGCCGCCTTCGACCTGGCCTGCGGGCGACTCGCCGAGCGCCTGCGCCGCCTGCGCGACCGTCGCAAGGACCGCCGGACGGGCCGCGGCGCGGCGTCCTCCCGCGGTGCCGGGGAGGTGGCCTTCGTCCCGCCGCTGCCCGCGACCGGAGCGGACCTTCCGGCCGCCGGCGCGGACGCCGCCGACGACGGCGAGCCCCAGCCCGGCACGCCCGTGCGGATCCGCGAGAAGGCGTTCCCCGCCACCCCGATGGGCGTGGACGAGGCGGTGGACGCCATGGAGCTGGTGGGCCACGACTTCTACCTCTTCCAGAACGCGGAGACCGGCGTGCCCTCCGTGGTCTACCGCCGCCGCGGGTGGAGCTACGGCGTCATCCGCCTCGACGAGTCCCTGCCGGCCGACCACGTGGCCGGCCAGAGGGTCCAGGAGCGGGAGTACCAGGGCTCCGCCGACTGAGCACGGGCATCCCGGCGGCAGGCACGTCGTCGCCGGGGTGCTCCGCGGACTGCCCCGTGCGCCGCGGCACCCGCGCCACCGAGCGGGCGCCGCGGCGCGTCCGGGCTCGGACCGTAGACTGTCGCAGAAGACCGCGCATCGGCCGGCCGAGGGGGCGCTCCCCGCGTGCTCGGCCACACCGCTAGGGAGCAGAGGAACCAGTGCCTTCGATCATCGACCGCGTCCTGAAGATCTCCGACAACCGTGTGCTCTCGCGCATGAGGGGGACGGTGGACGCCGTGAACCTGCTCGAGGAGGACTTCCGAGCGCTCAGCGATGCCGAGCTGCGCGCCGAGACGGACGCGCTCAAGGCGCGGCACGCGGACGGCGAGTCCCTGGACCTGCTGCTGCCGGAGGCGTTCGCCGCCGTCCGGGAGGCCTCGGGACGCACCCTCGGCCAGCGGCACTACGACGTGCAGCTCCTCGGCGGCGTCGCCCTGCACCGCGGCAACATCGCGGAGATGAAGACCGGCGAGGGCAAGACCCTCGTGGCCACCGCGCCGGCCTTCCTGAACGCCCTGACCGGCAAGGGCGTCCACGTCATCACCGTGAACGACTTCCTGGCGTCCTACCAGGCGGACCTCATGGGCCGCGTGTTCCGCTTCCTCGGCATGGAGACCGGCGTGATCCTCTCCGGCCAGGACCCGGCCACGCGCCGCGCGCAGTACAACGCGGACATCACGTACGGCACGAACAACGAGTTCGGGTTCGACTACCTGCGGGACAACATGGCCTGGTCCCTCGACGAGCTGGTCCAGCGCGGCCACCACTACGCGATCGTGGACGAGGTGGACTCGATCCTCATCGACGAGGCCCGCACCCCGCTGATCATCTCCGGGCCCGCCCAGGGCGAGGCCAACCGGTGGTACGCGGAGTTCGCCCGCGTGGTGCGGCGCCTCGAGGAGGGCACCCACTACGAGGTGGACCACAAGAAGAAGACGGTGGGCATCCTCGAGCCGGGCATCGAGGCCGTGGAAGACCACCTCGGCATCGTGAACCTCTACGAGTCCCAGAACACCACCCTCATCCAGTTCCTGAACAACGCCGTGAAGGCCAAGGAGCTGTTCAAGCGGGACAAGGACTACGTGGTGCTGGACGGCGAGGTCCAGATCGTCGACGAGCACACCGGCCGCGTGCTCGCGGGCCGACGCTACAACGAGGGCGTCCACCAGGCGATCGAGGCCAAGGAGGGCGTGGAGGTCAAGCCCGAGAACCAGACGCTGGCCACCGTGACGCTGCAGAACTACTTCCGCGGCTACGACAAGCTCTCCGGCATGACCGGCACCGCGGAGACCGAGGCCGCCGAGTTCACGTCCACCTACGGCCTGGGCGTCGTGGTGATCCCCCCGAACAGGCCGAAGCAGCGCGTTGACCGCAACGATCTCGTGTACAAGAACGAGAAGGTCAAGTTCGACGCCGTCGTCAAGGACATCGTCGAGCGCCACGCCGCCCGGCAGCCCGTGCTCGTGGGCACCACGTCCGTGGAGAAGTCCGAGTACCTCTCCACGCTCCTGGCCAAGGAGGGCATCCGCCATGAGGTGCTCAACGCGAAGAACCACGCGCGCGAGGCCGCGATCGTCGCGCAGGCCGGCCGCCCGGGCGCGGTCACCGTGGCCACCAACATGGCCGGCCGCGGCACCGACATCATGCTCGGCGGCAACGCCGAGTTCGCGGCCGTGGCCCGCATGCAGGAGCTCGGCCTCGACGCCACCGAGCATCCGGAGGAGTACGAGGCCCGCTGGCCCGCCGTGCTCGAGGAGGCGACGGCGGCCGTCCGGGAGGACCACGACGCCGTGATCGAGGCCGGGGGCCTCTACGTGCTCGGGACCGAGCGCCACGACTCCCGCCGCATCGACAACCAGCTGCGCGGCCGCTCCGGCCGTCAGGGCGACCCGGGCGAGTCCCGCTTCTACCTGTCCCTGACGGACGAGCTGATGCGCAACTTCAACCCGGGCGCGGCGCAGCGGATCATGAACAGCTCCTCCATCCCGGACGACATGGCCCTCGAGTTCAAGATGGTCTCCGCGGCCATCCAGAACGCGCAGACCCAGGTGGAGGGCCGCAACGCGGAGCAGCGCAAGAACGTCCTCAAGTACGACGACGTGATGAACCGCCAGCGTGAGGCCATCTACGCGGACCGCCGCTCCATCCTCGAGGGCGAGGACCTCGCGGCGCGGGTGCGCCAGTTCGTGGAGGACGCCGTCGGCGGCATCGTGGACGCCGCCACCCAGCACGGCCACCCCACGGAGTGGGACCTGGACGCCCTGTGGGCGGACCTCGCCCAGCTCTACCCGGTGGGCATCAGCCAGGAGGACGTGCTCGCCGAGACCGGCGGACGGGGCCGCCTCAAGGCCACGACCCTGCGCCGCGAGCTGGTCTCCGACGCCCTGCTGGCCTACGAGGATCGCGAGGCGCAGGTGGGCTCCGAGGCGCTGCGCGAGGCCGAGCGGCGCGTCGTGCTCTCCGTGATCGGGCGCAAGTGGCAGGAGCACCTCTACGAGATGGACTACCTCAAGGAGGGCATCGGCCTGCGCGCGATGGCCCAGCGAGAGCCGCTGGTGGAGTACCAGCGCGAGGGCTACACCCTGTTCCAGGCGATGCTCGCCGCGATCCGCGAGGAGTCCGTCCGCACCCTCTTCCAGGCGCAGATCTCCGCCGCCCCGGCCCCGACGAGCCTGCCGGGGATCAAGGACGCCCGCGCGGCCACCATGACGCCGCAGATCAGCGTGGAGGGCGTGGACGCCCCGCGGCAGCCCGCGCAGCTGCGCCTGAGCGGTCCCTCGGAGGACGGCACGGCCACGGCCACCCAGGTGACCACGGAGTCCGGGGCCACTGTGGAGGCCGGCACGAACCGCCGGTCCCGCCGCGCCGCCCAGCGACGCGAACGCCGCGACTGACGGGGCCGGCCGGCGTCAGCCCATCTCGACCGTGGTCACCTTCCACCGGCTGAGACGGCGCTCGAGACGAAGGGCGAAGGCCCGGGCGCGCCCGTCGGTGAACACCGTGGCGCTGGCCTCGATCCGGCCGGGGGCGACCTCGCACACCCGTGCGCCCACCGGTCGGGGCGGCGGCGTGCCGGTGCCGCGCGTCGCCGGAGACGAGGCGAGCAGCTCCAGCCGCCGTGCGACCTTGTCGTAGACCTCCGGGGAGAGCCAGCCGGCGAGGTCGCGCAGCGGACGCCGACCCGCCTCCACCTCGACGCACGCGACGGCGACGACCGCGACGAGCGACCTGGCGCGACGCAGCTCCTCACGTCCCTGCTCCGCGGCGGCCCGCCGCGCCAGCTCCTCCGTGCCGGGCAGTGCGGAGGGCCGGCGGGCAGGGCCGTGCAGCAGGCTCTCCTGGCCAGGGCGGCCCTGCCCTCGGACGGGTGGTGCGGACGACGGGCGGGACATGGCGACGGGCGGGCGGGCGGCGGCGAGAGCGGTCATGGGATCCTCCGGGAGGCTGAGGGCAGGGGGACAGCGGGCGGAATGGTCGAGGCGGGTGCCGGGGTCGGAGTGGACCGTGCGTGTCATCGGCGGGCTCCGCCGGCCTCGGGGACATGGGGGGAGAAGACCGGGGCCACCAGCACGGTGCCCGGCAGGATCAGGTGGGGGTCGTCGCCGATGACCGCCCGATTGGCCCGGTACCACTCACGCCAGCGCAGGTCGACCTCGCGCAGCGTCGCGTCCGGGCCGAGCTCCTCCTCGGCGATGTCCCACAGGCAGTCCCCGGACCGCACGGTCACCGTGGGCCGATCCTGCGTCGGCCGCTCCGCGGAGCCGGGCGGGGCAGGGGCGGGGGAGCGCGGCATCCAGCCAGCGTCGGGCAGCGGTCCGGGGACCGTGCCGATTCGAGGCGTGGGGCTCGGTGCGGCTGTCCACGACGCATCGGCGAGCGCCGCCGCCGTGGCGGGGGCCGGCGCGGGTGCGGCCCAGACGGCGGGGGCACCGATGAGGTGGAGCCCCAGGACGGCGCAGGCCGCCCGCCGCATCACGGCGGGGGCCATGCGGGAGCCGATCCGGGTGAGCCCGCGGTGGCCCGCGCGCTCACCGAACGCCATGAGGGCGATGCCGAGCGCGCCGAGACAGCACCACAGGAGGAGGAGGGCACCGGCGCCCCCGGCCGCGAGGCCGAGGGCGTGCGTCAGCTGAGGGCCGGGGCCGCGCGGAGCGGCCGCCGTCAACGTGGCGGCCGAGAGGAGCAGGACGGGCCCCGAGAGGGTCAGCAGGACGGTCCCCGCCACGTCGGTGCGCGTCGCGGACCCCGCTGTGTGGGCGGCGTGATGGTCAAGGATGTGCGGCATGGTCCCCTCCAGGCCTGGTGCGGTGCCGGCCCCGTGGCCGGTGTCGCTTGACGATCCATAGTCAAACCTGGTCCCGTTCGATTGTCAATGGTGTCCTTTGATGTCGTTTGCTGTCGTTCGGTGACGTGGCGACGTCGGACGGACGGCGCACCTCATCCCGCCGCTGCCGCACCCCTAGGCTGGCGGCATGCGGTGGGACGGACTGTTCGAGGACATCGAGGCGCGCTGGGCAGACCTCGGGTGGCAGGGCACGGTGGCCGAGGCCGCCGAGCTCACGCGCGCGGAGTGGGCCGGGATCACGCTGGCGGACCGGCTCCGCGGCGCCCGCGGCGCGGACCTCCGCGTGCACCTCGTGGGGGGACAGGCCCTCCACGTCCGGGTGCGGACCGTGGGGCGGACGTGGTTCGGCGTCGACCTGACCGGAGGCGGCTCCGCCGTCGTGCGGACGGCCGCGGTGGCGGCCGTCGAGGGGTCGCTGGGCGCCGCCGTCCCCGAGCCTGCCGGCGTGGCCGGCGAGATCGGGCTGGCGGCGGTGCTGCGCGGCGTGGCGCGTTCGCGTGCCGCCGTCACGGTGGTCGGCCTGCGGGGCGATGTGATCGTGGAGGGGACGGTGGACCGGGTCGGCGCGGACCACCTGGACATCGCCCGCCACGCCCGCGACGAGGCGCGCCGCCGCGGAGCGGTGCGGGGCGTGCTCGTGGTGCCGTTCTCCGCGGTCGGGCTCGTGCGGGGCGCGGAGGGGCTGGAGTGAGGACGGGACCGACGGGCCGGCTCAGCGCACGTCCGCGTCCATGTCCGTTCCGGACTCCGCCCACTCCCGCACGCGGGCCTGCGTGCGCTCCATCTGGCGCTGGATGAACTCGTCCAGCCAGGACTGCTCGATCCGCCACTGGCCGCGGCCTCCGACCTGGATGGCCTGGAGCTCGCCGCTGCGCACGAGCGCGCGAGCCTGCCCGGCCGAGACGTTGAGGACCTCGGCCACGTCCGTCAGGGTCAGAAAGCGCTGCACGATGCTCCTCCACGGTCGTCGCCCCGGAGCTCCGAGGCGGGCGGACGCGGTCGGGGTCGCGACCGCGTCGTCGTCCCCCATTGAATCGTGTCCGGGACGGCTCCGGACACTTTTCCACACCCAGGCGCCAGGCATGGGATCCCGCGCCGTCGGTGGATACCCTGGTGCCAGCGCGGGGCGGGGGAGGCACCGACGGGGTGCTCGGGCCCGCGCGGCCCCTCGCCGGGCCCGTCCTGAAGGGGGACCCACCGTGTCCATGCACGTCAACGCGCCAGCCGAGGGCACGCGACTGCGTCGTCCGCGGTGGCGGGATCCGCGTCTGATCGTCGGGCTCGTGCTGGTGCTCGTCTCGGTCGCGGGGGTCGTCGCCCTGGTCTCCGCCTCCCAGCGCACCCAGTCGTACTGGGCGGCCACGCGGGACATCGTCCCCGGAGCCCCCGTCGAGGCGGAGCAGTTCGCGCCCGCGGAGGCCAACCTCGGCGACGCCGGGCACCTCTACCTGCGCGCAGACGGGCCGCCGCCCGCGGGCCGCGTGGCGTCGGGGACCGTGCGGGCGGGCGAGCTGGTGCCGCTGCGCCTGCTCGGAGAGGTCGACCCCCAGCGTCGCCGGCCCGTCGGGGTGGAGCTCGACGAGCCGCTGCCGGACGGCGTCGGGGTCGGTGACCGGGTGGACGTGTGGGTCGCCGCGCCGGTGGAGGGCGGCCGCGGTCACGCGGACCCGCAGCGGCTCGCGGAGGGGATCGAGATCATCGAGCTCGCCGAGGACCAGGGCGCCCTGGGGGGAGGACCCACCGCACGCGTGCAGCTCATGGTGGACGAGGACGTGCTGCCGCGCCTGCTCGACGCGAAGGTCACGGACGCCCGCATCACGGTGGTCCCCGCCCTCGGGGCGGCCTGATCGTGCGGATCTCCCTGGCCGTCACCGTGGCGCCCGGCACGGACCTCATCGGGGTCCTCGAACGCAGTCAGAGGGAGGTCACGGTCCTGCGTCGCGCCGCCGACCTCGCCGAGCTGATCGCGGCCGCACGCTCCGGCATGGTGGACGCCGTGCTGGTGGCCGGTGGATCGGACGAGCTGACCCGCGCGTTCCTGGACGAGCTCGAGGCGGCCCCGCGGCCCGTGGGCATCGTGGCCCTGAGCGACATCCGCTCCGAGCGGGTCCGCCTCCGCGGGCTCGGCGTGCCGTGCCTGCGCGCCGACGCCGCGCCCCTCGAGCTGGCCCGCGCGATCCAGGACGCGGCGCGCGCCGCCGCACTGGGGGTGCAGCCCACGGCCGGCCTGGCCGAGGAGGAGCCGGATGGAGTGGAGGCCCTCGTGGACTCCGTGGACGCCGTCCCCGGCACCGTGGAGGTCGACACCGGATCCCTCCCGGTGGGCGTCGATCCCACGGCGCGCTGGGATCTCGCAGGGCAGCCCGTGCCGGACTCCGCGTTCTCCGAGGTGTGGGGCGGCCCCGCGCCGGACACCGGCGAGGGTGCCGCCACGACGGACGGCGGTGCGGCCCTCACGGTGCTGACCGAGGACGTGGGGGACGACGCGCCGAAGGCGGCGACGGACGACGGCGGCCCGGGCGACGGTGCGTCGGGACGGGGGCCGAGTCGGGTCGTCGTGGTCTGGGGACCCACGGGCGCCCCGGGCCGCACCACCGTCGCGGTGAACGTGGCGGCCGAGCTGGCGCTCACGGGGCTGGCCACCCTCCTGGTAGACCTGGACACCTACGGACCGGCCGTCGGCGCACATCTGGGCCTGGCCGACGAGACGGCGGGCGTGTCCCGGGCAGCACGACGGGCGGACCGTGAGCGCATCACGGCCGCCGACCTCGTGGAGGCCGCCGTGCGCGTCCGTGTGGCCGGCGCGGAGATGGACGTGCTCACGGGCTTGTCCCGGCCGGACCGCTGGCCGGAGGTGCGGGGCTCGGCCGTCGAGCGCATCCTGGGCGCGGCACGCGAGCACTGGGACCGCGTGGTCGTGGACGTGGGCTTCAGCCTCGAGGAGGACGAGGAGCTCTCCTTCGACGTCCCCGCCCCACAGCGCAACGCCGCCACGCTCGCCGCGCTTGGCGCCGCAGACCGGGTGCTGGCGGTGGGGACGGCGGACGCCGTGGGCCTCCCGCGGCTCATCCGAGGGGTCGAGGCGCTCGGCCGCACGGTGACCGCCGAGGGCATCGGCGTGGTGGTGAACCGCACGCGGGCCGGGGCGTCCGGGGTGTCGCCGCGGGCCCAAGTGAGCTCGGTCTGGGCGCGCTACGGACCTCCCGTGCCCGTGGCCGCGTTCCTTCCGTGGGACCCGGGCGCCGCGGACCGTGCACTGCTGGGCGGGCAGGTGCTCGCCGAGGCGGCCCCGTCCAGCCCCCTGCGCCGGGCGGTCGCGTCCCTCGCGCGCAGGGAGGGGGCCGTGCCGCCGGGGGACGGGCGCCGTCGGCGGCGGGCGACGCGGTCGGGCACGGAGGACGACGCTGCCGCAGGGCGGCGGGGGAGCGGCCGTAGGCTGGTCCCATGGTCAGCACTCTCGCGTCGGACCCCCTGAACTCGCACCCCGACCTGGGGGAGCAGGAGCGCTCCTGGCTGCAGATGCTCGTGGGGGACTGGCAGCTCGTCGCCGACCTCGGCCTCGCCGACCTCGTCCTCTGGTACCCCGTGCCGCACACCGAGCCGGCCGGCGGCTACGTGGCCGTGGCCCAGGTGCGTCCCTTCACGGCCCCCACGCTGTTCCAGCGCGACATCGTCGGCTCTCGGGTCCGCGCCGACCTGCGTGCCCTCGTGGACCGGGTGTGGCGGGCCGACGCCCCGGGCGAGGGCGTGGAGCCCGTGGTCGCCCCTGGCGGCACCCTCCAGGTGCGGCTGTGGCCCGTGGTCCGCGAGGGACGGGTGATCGGCGTGGTCAGCGCCCACGCGGACCCGAACAGCCGGCCCGCCCGCTCGGTGATCGAGGAGAACTACGGCGCAGCCGCGGACCAGCTGCTCGACATGATGCAGCATGGCCGCTGGCCCGACCCGGAGGATCCGCCGGCCTTCTGGATCGGGGGAACCCCGCGCGTCGGCGACGGGCTCGTGGTGCTGGGCGCGGACTCGCGGGCGCGCTTCACGAGCCCGAACGCGGTCTCGGCCCTGCGACGCCTCGGCGTGACCGCACCGCTGCTCGGGCGTGCGCTCACGGACATCCTGCTGAGCACCGCCGCGGCACGGCGTCCCGTGGAGGAGGGCGCGTGGTCCATCCTCGGCGGCCGGCGGGCCGGGCGCACCGAGGTGCAGGCCGGCGGCGCCACCCTGACGGTGCGCAGTGTCCCCCTGCGTGGCGGTGACGGCTGGACGGGCGCGCTCCTCATGCTCCGCGACGTCACTGAGCTCCGCCGTCAGGAGCAGCGTCTCGTGAGCAAGGACGCCACGATCCGCGAGATCCACCACCGCGTGAAGAACAACCTGCAGACCGTGGGCTCGCTGCTGCGGATCCAGGCCAGGCGGATGGACTCCACTGAGGCCGGGCGTGCACTGCGTCAGGCGATGCAACGCGTGGACACCATCGCGCTCGTGCATCAGACGCTCAGCGAGGAGATCGACGGCCACATCCCCGTGGACGGCCTCCTGCAGCGGCAGTTCCGGCTCGCGGTGGAGGTGGCGGGCGACGGCCGGCCGCTCGCCACGGAGGTGACGGGGGAGTTCGGCGAACTCCCGACGCACGTGGCCACGCCGCTGGCCCTGGTGCTCAACGAGCTGGCCACGAACGCGGTGGAGCATGGGACCGGGCCGGGCGGGGGGCACGTCGCGCTGCGCGCGCGTCAGGAGGACACGCCCTCGGGCCGTGTCCTGGTGGTCACGGTGGAGGACGGCGGAACAGGGGCTCCCCTCGAGGGGGAGGCGGGCGACTTCCAGCCGGCGCCGACGTCGTCGGGGCTCGGGCTGCGGATCGTGCAGACGCTGGTGGAGGGGGACCTGCGGGGCGCCATCCGCTGGGAGCGGCGCCCCGACGGCGGCACGCGTGTCAGCGTGCGGGTGCCAGCGTCCTGACGCCGCGTCGGCGGGTCAGGACGCGCGGCGCGCGCGGGCGGCCCGGCGCTTCATGGCCCGGCGCTCGTCCTCGCTCATGCCGCCCCAGACGCCGGAGTCCTGGCCGGACTCCATGGCCCACTTGAGGCACGTGTCGATCACGTCGCACGTGCGGCACACGGCCTTGGCCTCCTCGATCTGGAGGAGGGCCGGGCCGGTGTTGCCCACCGGGAAGAAGAGCTCCGGGTCCTTGTCGAGACACGCGGCCTTGCTGCGCCAATCCATGGGGATGCTCGCTTTCTGTCTAGTGTCCCGGGTCCGTCGTGGGTCCCCGGGGAGTCGTGGCCGCGGCCTGGAGTGGGCGCTCGGGGCTCCACGGGCTCTGGGCCGGGCCCCGGGGCGTGCACGACCCGGTCATCAGAACGGGGACCGAGTCTTGGCGATTCGGCCCCCGTCGATTGCATTGGGAACAATCCTCGCACGGGGCCCCAGTGTGAACAAGAGGTGAATGACAACGATCACAGGCCGCGCGGGTGAGTCGTTCGTCACCTCGGCGACCGGCATCCGCGGCCGGGAGCGCGTAGCGTGGAGCCGGCCGCGCGCACCGCTGCCGACCGCCCATCGTCGTCTCGACCACCCGAAGGGGAGTCCGCCATGGCCCCGTCCCGTCGCCGCCCGCCCGCGGCCGTCCTGCTGGTGGCGGGCGTGCTCGCCGCCCAGTCGATCGCCCTGCTGTGGCTCGCCGTGGACGCCCTGGCCCACGTGGGCGGCGGCGTCCTGCCGTCCGGAGCCCAGGTGTTCCTCGCGGTGCTCTACCTGCTGCTCGGGGTGTGGGTCGGCGCCGCCGCCGTGGCCATGGTGCGCGGGCGTGCCTGGAGTCGGGGCGCCACCACCGCGGTGCAGCTGTTCGCCGTGCTGCTCTCGTGGTGGCTCATCAGCATGGGCGCCGCACCGCTGGGGGCGGGGCTGCTGGTGCTCTCCGGCGCCGCCCTCATCGCGCTGTTCACGGGTCCGGTCACCCGGCACCTCTCACCCGCCTCCGATGGGACGCCCGCCGGCGCGGACCGCCGCTGAGGCGTCAGCCGGCACGGACCCGGGCTCCGGGACGACGACGGTCCGCCGCCTCCGGGGGAGGCGGCGGCCCGTCTGTGGCGGTCGCGGTCAGTTGACCGGGCCGGTGAGCTTCTCGCCCGGGCCCTTGCCCGGCGCGTCCGGGAAGGGGGAGGCCTCGCGGAAGGCGAGCTGCAGGGAGCGCAGGCCGTCGCGGAGCGGGCCGGCGTGCTGGCTGCCGATCTCAGGGGCGGCGGACACCACGAGGCCGGCGAGGGCCGTGATGAGCTTGCGGGCCTCGTCGAGGTCGATGAGCTCTCGCGCGTCCGGGCTGTCGGCGAGTCCCACCTTCACGGCGGCGGCGGTCATGAGGTGCACGGCCGTGGTGGTGATGACCTCCACGGCGGGGACCTCGTGGATGTCGCGGATCTCGGCCGGCGCGCCGGCGTCCTGCGGGGCCTGGGGGTGACGTTCATCGGTCATGGTGGTAAGCTTCCCACAGACCACTCCCGGTCTGTGCACGCAGCAGTCTGGCCCACGGGCCCGGCGCCGCGGCGTCAGCCCCGGGAGGACAAGTGGAGGCCTCCTCCCACCCGCGTCAGCAGCATGTCCGGCACCGCCGGGCCGAGTTGCCGGGTCACCGATCGGTCCGCCGGGTGCATCACGCCCGTCGCGTCCCGTTGTCGAGGGTCCCGTCCGTCGGGATCGCGTCGAGGCCTCCGTCTGCGTCACCGCAGGGGAGGCCTTCTCTCGTTTCAGAGGCCCGTCCTGTCGCGCCGCGCGGAGTCCACCCCGTCGTCTCAACACAGGAGTAGCGCCATCAGCGATCCCCGCATCAACGAGCGTATTCGCGTTCCGGAAGTCCGCCTCGTCGGCCCGAACGGCGAGCAGGCCGGCATCGTCCGCATCGAGGACGCACTGCGGCTCGCGGCCGAGGCCGACCTCGACCTCGTGGAGGTGGCCCCCACGGCCAAGCCTCCGGTGTGCAAGCTGATGGACTTCGGCAAGTACAAGTACGAGGCCGCCGTGAAGGCCCGTGAATCGCGCAAGAACCAGGTGAACACGGTCCTCAAGGAGGTCCGCTTCCGCCTGAAGATCGACACGCACGACTACGAGACGAAGACCGGCCACGCCAAGAAGTTCCTGGGCCAGGGTGACAAGGTGAAGGCCATCATCCAGTTCCGCGGCCGCGAGCAGCAGCGCCCGGAGCTCGGCATCAAGCTCCTGCACAAGTTCGCGGAGGATGTTGCGGACCTGGGCAGCGTCGAGTCGCAGCCGCGCCAGGACGGTCGCAACATGGTCATGGTCATCGGCCCGCACAAGACCAAGGCGGAGGCCCGCGCCGAGCAGCGCAAGGACTCCGGCGAGGATCATCGCGAGCGTGCCGACGGCGGCTCGCGCCGTGACCAGGCCGCCCGTGAGGCGCGTGCCGCCGCGGAGAAGAAGGCCAAGGAGAACGCCGCGCCCGTCTCGAACTCGGTGGGCGACGCGTTCCCGGAGGAGCTGCGCCGTCTCGCGGCCGAGCCGCGCACCACCCCGTCGGCTCCCGCGGTGGAGGCCCCCGAGGCCCCGGCGTCGCAGGCGCCCTCCGAGTCCGTGAAGGCCCCCGCGCCGCAGGCCCGCCCGGCGGCCCAGGAGCGGCCCGCCCGCCCGCAGGCGGCTCCGCGTCCGCAGTCCGCGCCCCGCTCGGCCGAGCCGCGGCGCGGCGCCGCGCCGACCTCGGAGTCCGCTCCGCGCCCCGCGGCCCAGCCGAGCGCCCCGGCACCGGCCACCCAGCCGGCGTCGGCGCCGAAGCCCGCCGCCGCCCCCAAGCCCGTCGCGGCCCCGAAGCCCGGTGCCCCCAAGCCGGGCGCCGGTCGGCCGATGCCCACCCCGCCCAAGCCCGGCGCCCCGCGTGGCGGTGCGCCGAAGCCGGGCGCCAAGGGGGCCTGAGCGTCGACGTCGGCCCTCGGGCCGTCCCAGTCCAGCCCATCCCGCACGGGATGGGTGAGCACAGCACTGCCGCACCACCCGTGTCCGGCAGCTGAAGAACGAAGGAGAACGGCAGCCATGCCGAAGATGAAGACCCACAGCGGTGCCAAGAAGCGCTTCCGCGTGACCGGCTCCGGCAAGATCATGCGCCAGCAGGCCAACCGCCGCCACTACCTGGAGCACAAGTCCTCGCGCCTGACCCGCCGCCTCGCCGGCGACAAGGTCGTCTCCAAGGGCAGCATCAAGACCATCAAGCGGATGCTCGGCATCTGATCACCCCCGTCCGGCCCTGTGCCGGGCACCCTCCCGCCGACGTGCTCTCGGACGCACCGGCGGGGCATCACAGATAGGAGTCGCACGTGGCACGTGTGAAGCGGGCAGTGAACGCCCACAAGAAGCGTCGGACCATGCTGGACCGCGCGTCCGGCTACCGCGGTCAGCGGTCTCGCCTGTACCGCAAGGCGAAGGAGCAGCTGCTCCACTCGTTCACCTACAACTACCAGCACCGTCACAAGCGCAAGGGCGACTTCCGTCGCCTGTGGATCACCCGCATCAACGCGGCCGCCCGCGCCAACGGCATGACCTACAACCGCTTCATGCAGGGCCTGAAGCTGGCCGGCGTCGAGGTCGACCGCCGCATGCTGGCCGAGATCGCCGTCTCGGACGCCGCCACCTTCACCGCCCTGGTGAAGACCGCGCGCGCCGCGCTGCCCGCGGACGTGAACGCCCCGGCCGCCGGCCGCTGAGCCGACACGGAGCGCGCGTCGCGCGGTTCGCGCGCGAACGTAAGCACCACGCCGATGGGGGCGGGCCGATTCCGGCCCGCCCCCATCGGCGTCCCCGCCCCTGCCCCACCCCGAAGGAGCCCCCGCATGACCCCGGACGCCGCCCTGCTGGCCAATCCTCGGGCGGACCGCGTCCGTGCCGTGGCCGCACTGGCCACCCGTTCCGCCCGACGCCGCACGGGCACGTTCCTCGTGGAGGGCCCCCAGGGGTGCCGCGAAGCCCTGCGCGCGCACCTGGGCGAGGGGCCGGCGCCCGTCGAGCAGTGGCCCGCCGGCCACGTTCTGGTGCAGGTGTTCGTGGGGGAGGGGCTCGCCGAGCGTGACCCGGACCTTGCCGCACTGGTGGGGCGCCTGACCGACGTGCCCGTGCGCACGGCCACGGCCGAGGTGCTCGGCGCGATGTCGGATGCGGTGACGGCACAGGGGATCGTGGCGGTGGCCCGGATCCCCGAGGAGCGCTCGGCGTCGGCCGTGCTGGAGGGCGCCCGCCTGGCCGCGGTGCTCTGCCGGGTGCAGGACCCTGGCAACGCGGGGACCGTCCTGCGGGCCGCGGACGCCGCGGGCGCGGACGCCGTGGTCCTCACCCCGGGCTCCGTGGACCCCTTCAACCCGAAGGTGGTGCGGTCCACCGCGGGATCGCTCTTCCACGTGCCGTTGGCGGTCGGCGTTCCGGTGGGAGAGGCGGCGGAGCGGGCGCGAGCCGCGGGCCTGCAGGTGTGGGCGGCCGACGGCTATGCGCCGGACCGCCTGGACACGCTGCCCCGTGACATCACGGGCGGGCCCACGGCGTGGCTGTTCGGCAACGAGGCCCAGGGCCTGGACGACGAGGAGATGTCCCGGGCCGACCGTCGCGTGGCGGTGCCGCTGTACGGGGCGGCCGAGTCCCTGAACGTGGGCACGGCCGCCACGGTGTGCCTCTACGCCTCCGCGATGGCGGCTCCGCGCGACGGAGACGCCCGGGCCGACGGGGCCTGACCCCGGGACCCGGCGGACGCGGGAGGCCCGCGATGCGGGCATGCGAAAGGGGTGGGAGACCGGGTGTCCGGTCTCCCACCCCTTTCAGGCGGTGCGTGTCAGATCGCGAGGATCAGACGCGGGTGCCGCGGCCCATGCGGCCGGCGACGGCCTGCCAGATGGCGGCAACGATGACGCCGCCCAGGATCGCGAAGATCCAGGTGGTCAGGGAGAAGAACTCCTGGTTGGGGTTGAAGCCCAGGAGCTGGCCGATCCAGCCGCCGAGGAGGGCGCCGAGGACGCCGGTGATGAGCGCGCCGATCCAGCCCGAGCCCTGCGAGCCGGGGAGGATCATGCGGGCGATGGCGCCGGCGATGAGGCCGAGGATGATCCAAGCAATGAAGCCCATGATGAAGACCTTTCGATGGTGGGACGTGCACTTGTGTGACGCCGTTACGCCTGCGACTGTATCAACCCCTATGGGGGTATGTCACCCGCTGACAACCGATCAATGCGGTGACCCGACTCTCATTTTCCCGATGCGGAAATCCGTCTGCGGCTCACCAGGATCAGGGAAAGTGCCAGTCCGAGCGCCGCGATCCCCGCGCCGATCGTGGGCGGGACCTGCAGGGATGCCCCCGCGCCGATCGCCGTCGCCCCCACCCAGGCGCCCATCGCGTTGGCCATGTTCAGCGCGGAGTGATTGAGGGACCCGGCCAGCTGCGGGGCGGACGGCGCGGAGTCCACCAGCAGCACCTGGAGGGCCGGGGCGATGCCGGAGCCGGTCACCGCCACCAGGAAGAGGAACACGATCATGACGGGCAGCCACGAGGCGGTGAGGCCGACACCGAGCAGCGCCACCGCGCTCGCCGCGAAGCTCACGCGCAGGGTCAGCACGGGGTCGCGGTCGGTGAGGGCGCCGCCCACGAGCGTCCCGACCACCATGCCCACGCCGTAGAGCGCCAGGACGGCGGGGACCCACCGCGGATCCAGCCCCGCGACCCGGGTCAGGAGCGGGGTGATGTAGGTGTAGAGGGCGAACATCCCCGCGAACCCGATCACCCCGACGGCGACGGTCGCCCACAGCCGCGGGGAGGCGAGGCCACGGACCTCGTTCGCCACGGACGAGCCCGGCGGGGCGGGCACCGGAGGCACGAGGAACGCGGTCGCCGCGATGCAGCCGACGGCGCAGATCGCCACGATCACGAACATCCAGCGCCAGCCGGACGCCTGGCCCACGGCCGTGGCCAGGGGCACCCCGATCACGTTGGCGACCGAGAGCCCCGCCATGACCCACGCGATCGCCTGGCCGCGCCGGGCGGGGCCGGCGAGGTCCGCGGCCGCGAGGGCGGCGGCGGAGAAGAACGCACCGTGGGGCAGGCCCGAGACGAAGCGCGCGAGCATCATGGTGGTGATGTCCGGGGCCAGCAGGGAGGCCGCGTGGCCGATCGCGAAGAGGGCCATGAGCAGCATGCTCGTGAGCCGGCGGTCCATGCGCGCGCACGCGGCGGCGAGCACGGGGGCGCCCACGACCACGCCGAGGGCGTACATGGAGATGAGCACGCCACCGGTCTCCAGTCCCACGCCGAGGTCGTCGACCGCCTGCGGCAGGAGCCCCATCATCGCGAACTCGGTGGTGCCGATCGCGAAGCTGCCGAGGGCGAGCGCCAGGATCGCGGGGAGCAGGCGCGCGGGGCGGCGCCGCACGAGGGCGTCGGGCCCGGAGGGGGTGGGGGAGTCGGGAGAGGGGGTCAGCACCGCTCAAGCCTACGGAGTGCACCGGGCGGGTCGCCGCCGCTGGCTAGGGTGGCCACATGACCTCCGACACATCGCACGCCACGCCCACCGTGCCGCCCCCGCCGCCGAGGCGGACGGTGGTGGGTGTCGCCCTCCTCGACGACGCCGCGGCCCCGCGCGTCCTCCTGGCGGCCCGCCGCAGCGCCCCCGCGTCCCTGGCCGGGCTGTGGGAGTTCCCGGGCGGCAAGGTCGAGCCGGGGGAGTCGGACCGCGAGGCGCTACTGCGCGAGGTCCGGGAGGAGCTCGGCGCGCGCGTGCGGCTGGGCGCGGAGGTGGCGGCCCCGGAGACGATCGGATGGAAGCTGGCCGACGGCGCCCGGATGCGCGTGTTCTACGGCGTCCTCGAGCAGGGATCGGCCGAACCGGCGGCCCTGCAGGACCATGACCGGCTCGCGTGGACGCCCCTGACCGCCGAGGACCTCCACGCCCACCCGTGGATCCCCGCCGACCGGCCGATCGTGGACGCCGTGCTGGCGCAGCTGGAGGACGCCTTCGCCTGACCGCGGCGGCCGCCGCTCTCAGAAGAGCGCGGGCTGCGCCTCCGCGAGGTCCGAGCGACCCGCCGTCGGCCCGGGACGCCCCGTCCGCCGCGGCGCGGGAGCGGGGGAGCCGTCCGGGCGCGGGCCGTCGTCGCGCCGCACGCCGTGCGCGCCGTGGCGGCCGAGCCCGTGCCGCCGGGCGGCCTCGGCCGCGGACCGCGCGAGCGTGCGGCGGTAGGCGGCCGGGGCATACGAGGA
Organism: Micrococcus sp. NPDC078436; assembly: GCF_040702705.1. Classification (NCBI taxonomy): domain Bacteria; kingdom Bacillati; phylum Actinomycetota; class Actinomycetes; order Micrococcales; family Micrococcaceae; genus Micrococcus; species Micrococcus sp. NPDC078436. The sequence goes on from NZ_JBFBLX010000008.1 coordinate 74,853, forward strand.
CCGGGCGTACATCTGGCGGTACCCCTCCAGCAGATGGGGATGGTCCCGCTCGATCCACGCGAGGTACCACTCCCGGGCGCCGGGACGCAGGTGGAGGGCGCCGGCCAGCGCGTGGGCGGCGCCCGCTCCGGAGACCGCCCGCATGAGCGCGTCGATCTGCCCCTCCGAGTCCGTCAGCCACGGCAGCAGGGGCATGGCCATGACGGTGACCTCGGCCCCGGCGGAGGCGAGCTGCTCGATGAGGCGCAGCCGCGCGGCCGGGGACGGCGTCCCCGGCTCCACCGCCGCCGCCACGGACGGGTCCAGGACCGCCAGGGAGAGGGAGACCTGCACGGGCACGGACCGGGAGGCGGCACGCAGCAGCGGGACGTCCCGAGCGAGCAGGGTGCCCTTGGTGAGCACGGAGAACGGGGTGCCCGAGTCCGCGAGCGCGGCGATGATCCCGGGCATGAGCCGGTACCGGCCCTCAGCGCGCTGGTAGGGGTCCGTGTTGGTGCCCAGCGCCACGCTCTGGCGGCCCCACGTGGGCCGCGCGAGCTCCCGGCGCAGCACCTCGGGGGCGTTCACCTTCACCACGATCTGCCGGTCGAAGTCCGCCCCGGCGTCCAGGTTCAGGAACGAGTGCGTGCTGCGGGCGTAGCAGTACCGGCACGCGTGGGTGCAGCCGCGGTACGGGTTCACGGTCCAGCGGAACGGCATGGCCGAGGACTCCGGGACGGAGTTCAGCACGCTCTTGGCCAGGACCTCGTGGAACGTGATGCCCGCGAACTCGGGCGTGGTGATGCTCCGCTGCAGGTCCGAGAGCGGGAGCAGAGCGGGGGCTCCGGCCGGTGTGCCGTCCTCCGCCTGCTCGGATCCGCCCTCGGACCGCAGGGTCTGCGCTTCCCATCGCATGACCTCAGTAGAACACATGTTCGAACGCCATCGCAAGCATGTTCGAGTCCTCCTCGCGCCTACCCTGGGCGCATGACCGTCCACGCCACCCCCGTCCACGCCACCCCCGTCCGCGTCCTCCTCACGGGCTTCGAGCCCTTCGGCGGGGACGCCCACAACCCCTCGATCGCCGCCGCGCGCGCCGCCGTCGGCCTCCTTTCGACGCAGGGGGTGAGCGCGCACGCCGTCGAGCTGCCGTGCGTGTTCGCCGCGGCCGGGCCCGCGCTGGCCGCCGCACTGGGGGAGACGCACCCGGAGGCCGTGGTCGCCGTCGGGCTGGCGGGCGGCACCGGGTCCGTGCGCGTGGAGCGCGTGGCCGTGAACCTGCAGGACGCCCGCATTCCGGACAACGCGGGGGACCAGCCGGTGGACCGGCCCGTGCGGCTCGGCGGCCCGGCCGCGCACTTCGCCACGCTGCCCGTCAAGCGCGCCGTCGCCCGCATCCGCGCGGCCGGCGTGCCCGCAGAGCCCTCGCTCTCGGCGGGCGCCTTCGTGTGCAACCACGTCATGTACTCGCTGCTCGACGCTCCGGGAACGGCGCGCGCCGCCGGGTTCGTGCACGTGCCGTGGGACATCGAGCACCGGCCGACGGCGGACGCGCCCGGGCTGCCGGCCGCCGACCTCGCACGCGCCGTGGCGGAGACCGCGTTGGCCGCGCTCGACGGCGGCGCGGACCTGACCGTCCCCGGCGGCACCCTGCACTGAGGGACGCTCCGCCCGCGCCCGAGCCCCGTTCCGCCCGACCCGGCCGCCGCTCAGCCGCGTCGCCGGAGCGGCCGAAGCGAGAGCGTGCGGATCACGGGCCGCTCCACGTAGCCGCCGCGCACCAGCCCGGCGCCACGCTCGAACGCGTTGCGGGAGGCCGGGTCGCCCGTGCGCCAGGAGGACCACGCCGCCGCGAGCGCGTAGGCCGGCAGGAACGGCAGCCCGAGGCACGCCGCGTACTGCGCCGCGTGGGCGCCCTCGTGCCGCCACAGTTCCGGCGTCATCCGCAGCCCGGGCCGGGTGAACACCACGTCGCCCACCGTGAACGCGGCCCCACCCGGGAAGGGGGCCGTCCACCCGCGCGCCTCGATGAGGCCCAGGGGACCCGGCCGCAGCTCGCAGCGCGCGACGACGGCGCCCACGAGTCCCAGGGGCGTGGACAGGTTCACGAGGTTCCACAGGCCGCGGGCCCGGGCGGCCCTCATCGGTCGGACCCCTCGGCCGCGGCCCGGCCGGGCTCCGGCACCGCGAAGTACAGGTGCGCGTGGGCCGAGCAGCCGGGGTTGAAGCCCGCCCCGCACGAGGGGCACGCCGGCGAGGCGGGCGAGGCGCCGCCGTCGCCGTCCGGGGAGGCGGCCATGGCCGCGCGATACGCGTGGACACTCAGCTCGGCGCGGCACACTCCGCACAGGACGTGCGGCCGGGCGAAGTCCGTGGCCGGCACGGGGACGGCCGGGTGGCCGGCGAGCTCGGCGTGGCACCGGTGGCAGGGCCAGTAGGCGTCGCAGCACGCGAAGCGCATCGCGACGACGTCGCGGGGGCTCGCGTAGTGGGCGCACCGGGTCTGCCCGTCCACGGCGACCCCGCGGACGGGCACGGACGGCGGGACGGGGGCGTCGGTCATGCCGCTCAGCGTAGAGGTGTCCGTCCCTGCCCGGACACTAGACTGGGCCCGCCCCCATCAGCCAGCACGCGAAGGTCGTTGCCCCCATGACACCCAGCACCGAGCCCGGCGCGGAGTCCGCCGCGCCCGCTCCGGAGATCTCCCCCGTGGACGCCGAGGCGGTGGACGCGGCCGTGCAGGCCGCCCTCGCCGCCTTCGAGTCCGCGGACGACCTGGACGAGCTCAAGGCCGCCCGCCTGGCCCACACCGGCGACCGCGCCCCGCTCACCCTGGCCAACAAGGGGATCGGTGCCCTGCCCAAGGAGCGCAAGGCCGAGGCCGGCAAGGTCATGGGCGCCGCGCGCGGCCGCATGAACAAGGCGCTCGCGGCCCGCACCGCGGTGCTGGAGGCCGAGCACGCCGAGCGGATCCTGCGCGAGGAGACCGTGGACGTGACGGCCGCCGTCCGGCGCCGCCGCCCGGGCGCCCGCCATCCGCTGTCCCTGACCATGGACCGGGTCTCCGAGATCTTCGTCGGCATGGGCTGGGAGATCGCGGAGGGCCCCGAGCTGGAGTCCGAGTGGTTCAACTTCGACGCGCTCAACTTCGCCCCGGACCACCCGGCGCGCGAGATGCAGGACACCTTCTTCGTGGAGCCCGCCGAGGCCCATCTGCTCCTGCGCACCCACACCTCCCCCGTGCAGATGCGCTCCCTCCTGGAGCGCGGCGCGCCCACCTACGTGCTCTGCCCGGGCCGCACGTTCCGCACGGATGAGCTGGACGCCACCCACACCCCGGTGTTCCACCAGTTCGAGGGCCTGGCCGTGGACCGCGGCCTCACCATGGCCCACCTGCGCGGCACGCTCGAGTACTTCGCGCGGCAGATGTTCGGCGCGGAGGCGGCCATCCGCCTGCGTCCCAACTTCTTCCCCTTCACCGAGCCCTCCGCCGAGCTGGACATCTGGCATCCCGGCGCCAAGGGCGGCCCCCGCTGGATCGAGTGGGGCGGCTGCGGCATGGTCCACCCGAACGTGCTGCGCGCCGCCGGCCTGGACCCGGACGAGTTCTCCGGCTTCGCGTTCGGCATGGGCGTGGAGCGCACGCTCATGTTCCGCAACGAGGTCCCGGACATGCGGGACATGATCGAGGGCGACGTCCGCTTCTCCCAGCACTTCGGCATGGAGGTCTGATCCAATGCGCATCCCCCTGAACTGGCTCCGGGAGTTCGTCCCCGTCCCTGCCGACCACCGCGCGGAGGACGTCATGGCGGACCTCGTCCGCGTCGGCCTCGAGGAGGAGGACGTCCACCGTCCCGCCGCCGAGCTCGAGGGCCCCATCGTGGTGGGCCAGGTGCTCACCAAGGAGCCCGAGCCCCAGAAGAACGGCAAGACCATCAACTGGTGCTCCGTCCGCGTGGTGCCCGACGGCGCCGAGCAGACCCTCACGGGCGAGGGCGTCGACCCCTCCGGCGTGCAGGGCATCGTGTGCGGCGCGCAGAACTTCGAGGTCGGGGACAAGGTGGCCGTGTGCCTGCCCGGCGCCGTCCTGCCCGGCGACTTCCGCATCAGCCCCCGCCAGACCTACGGCCACGTCTCGGCCGGCATGATGGCCTCCGTCCGCGAGCTCGGCCTGGGCGAGGACCACGAGGGCATCCTGGTGCTCTTCACCCTCGGCCTGGATCCGGAGCTCGGCGCCGACGTGCGCGACGTCCTGGACCTGCGGGACGAGGCCGCCGAGATCAACGTGACGCCGGACCGTGGCTACGTGTTCTCGATGCGCGGTGTGGCCCGCGAGTACGCGCACGCCACGGGCAGGCCGTTCACGGACCCGGCGGAGGCCGTCACCCCGCCCGCGGCCGACGACGCCGGCGTGCCCGTCACGCTCGACGACGACGCGCCCATCTACGGGAACCCGGGCTGCACGCGCTTCGTGGCCCGCACCGTGACCGGCGTGGACGCCTCCCGTCCGACGCCGCCGTGGCTGGCCTCACGGCTGCGCCTGGCCGGGATCCGCTCCATCTCCCTGCCGGTGGACATCTCCAACTACGTCATGTGGGAGCTGGGCCAGCCGCTGCACTTCTACGACGCGGACAAGCTCCAGGGCGGCATCACCGTGCGCCGGGCGGCCCCGGGGGAGACCCTCACCACGCTCGACGGCAAGGAGCGCACCCTCGACGCCGAGGACCTGGTCATCGCGGACGAGGCCGGCGCCGTGGGCCTGGCAGGCGTCATGGGCGGGGAGCGCACCGAGGTCTCGGACGCCACCACGGCCGTCGTGATCGAGTCGGCCAACTTCGATCCGGTCTCCATCGCCCGCACCCGCCGCCGCCACCGCCTGCCCTCCGAGGCCTCGAAGCGCAACGAGCGCGGCGTGGACTGGGAGGTCGCGGACGAGGCCGCCGAGCGCGCCGTGCAGCTGCTCGTCGAGCTGGCCGGCGGCGTGGCCGCCGAGGGCGTCACGGACGTCGGCGAGCGCCCGGCCCCCGCCGTCGTCGAGATGGCGGCGGACTACCCGACCGCCCGCGTGGGCGTGGAGTACACCGCGGACGAGGTCGTGGAGACCCTGCGCTCCCTCGGCGCCGAGGTGGAGGTCGGCGAGACCGGCGACGGCGGTGCGCCGCTGCTGCGCGTCACCGCTCCGTCCTGGCGCACGGACCTGCAGATCCCCGAGGACCTGGTCGAGGAGGTCGCGCGCCTGCGCGGCTACGACCAGATCCCCTCCGTGGTCCCGGTCGCGCCCCCGGGCCGCGGCTTCACGCGCGCCCAGGCCCAGCGCCGCCGCGTCGCCGCCGCGCTCGCGGCCGGCGGGCACACCGAGGTCCTGACGTACCCGTTCGTCTCCGAGGAGCAGAACCGCCGGTTCGGCGCCGCGACGGATGCGGCCGCCGACGCGCTCGAGACGGTCTCGCTCGCCAACCCGATCTCCTCCCAGTTCCGGTTCCTGCGCACCTCGCTGCTGCCGGGCCTCGTGGAGACCGCGCGCCGCAACCTGGGCCGCGGCTTCCGTGACCTCGCGCTGGCCGAGGTGGGCCGCGTGTTCCTGCCCTCGGGCGCGCTCGGCTCGCCCGAGGTGCCGCCGCGCGGCGTGCACCCCTCCGCCGAGGTGCTCGAGGGACTGACCTCCGGCGTGCCCGCGCAGCCGTGGCACGTGGGCGGTGTCCTCGTCGGGCACGAGGCCCCCGTGGGCCCCGGCGCCGCCGGGCGCGCCGTGGACTGGCAGGACGCCGTGTCCGCCGCGCTGGACGTCGCGGACCTGCTCGGGGTCGAGCTCACGGTCCGGCAGGGCGCGCACCACGCATTCCACCCCGGGCGCGCCGCCGAGCTCGTCGTGGCCGTCGCGGACGGCGAGGCCGTCGTCGGTGTGGCCGGCGAGCTCCACCCCCAGTGGCTCGAGGCGGAGGACCTGCCCGCGCGCCTGAGCGCGTGGGAGCTGGACCTGGACGCGCTGTCCGCGGCGGCGCCCGAGGCCGTCGTCGCCGAGGCCATCTCCACGTACCCGCTCAGCACGCAGGACGTCGCCCTCGTCGTCGACGCCGCCGTGGTGGCCGGGGACGTGCGCGCGACCCTCGCCGAGGGGGCGGGCGAGCTGCTCGAGGAGGTCGCGCTGTTCGACGTGTACGAGGGGCCGGGGGTGCCCGAGGGCAAGAAGTCGCTGGCGTTCTCCCTGCGCTTCCGGGCCCCGGACCGCACGCTCACCGCGGACGAGGCCTCCGAGGCCCGCGCCGCGGCCACCGAGCTCGCGGCCCGGCGCCACGGCGCGGTGCAGCGCTGAACGGTCCTCCCGTGGGCGCGCGCCACGCTCCCGCCCCGGGTGGCCTTCCGGGCCGCTGGGGTCTGACGACGGCCGTCTCCGCACCCGCGGGGGCGGCCGTCGCCGCCTCCGCCGCCCTCCTGGAGGAGATCGCGTCGGCGCTCGCCGACGTGTGGGGGGAGCCGGTGGGCCCGCTGGGGCTGGGGCACGCGTGCCCGGCCTGCGGGGGGACGGACCACGGGGCGCCCACCCTCACGGGGCTGCCGACCGGCCGCTGCGCGCTCGTCTCGTTCACGCACGTGGCGGTGCCCGGGGCGCCGGGCATGCGCGTCCGGCTCGGCGCGTGGTGGGCCGGAGCGGGGCGGGGGGCCGGCCTCGGGCTGGACCTGGAGCGGGAGGACGCGCCGGCCTTCGCGACGGACGCCGCGCTCGGGGACGTCGCCTTCTCGCCTCGGGAGCGCGGCTGGCTCGCGGATCACGACGAGGCCGCCCGCCCGGCCGCTCGCGCGGTGCTGTGGACCCGCAAGGAGGCTGTCGTGAAGGCCGCCGGGACGGGCTTCACCGGTGATCCGACCGACGTCCCCGCCCTGCGGCCTCCCGCGGGCATGCGCGTGGTCGACCTCGACGACACGGTCGTCCCCGGCGCCGTCGGGGCGCTGGCCTTCCGGGTGCGACGCGGACGATGACCGCGCGCGGGCGCAACCGCCGCCGGCGTCAGCCCGGGAACGCCGGCAGCGGCGCCCTCGCGGTCCACGCCTCGAACAGCGCGTCGACGTCCGATCCCTCCACGCCCTCCGCCTCGGCCCACGCGCGGACGTGGGCGCGCAGCGCGGCGGTGTCCACCGTGCCGAAGCGGTGCTGCGCCACCCAGGCCCGGACCATGTCGTGGAAGGCGCGCGGGCCGAGGAGCTCGCGCAGCGCGAACACGGTGAGGGCGCCGCGCTTGTACACGCGGTCGTCGAACATGTCCCGCGGCCCGGGGTCCACGAGCACGAGGTCCTCCGGCTCCTCGCGCAGCCGGTGCCACGCGCGGTGGGCCATCGAGGCGATGCTGGAACGGCCCGACGCCTCGGCCCACAGCCACTCCGAGTAGCACGCGAAGCCCTCGTGCAGCCACAGGTCCGACCAGCGGCCCAGCGTCACGGCGTTGCCGAACCACTGGTGGGACATCTCGTGGGCGATCAGCCGCTCCGACTCCCACGAGCCGTCCAGGTGGTTGGTGCCGAACAGGGACATGCCGGCCGCCTCGAGCGGGATCTCGAGGACCTCGTCCGCCACGACGGCGGTGTACTCCTCGAACGGGTAGGCGCCGTAGGCGTCCACGAACGCGGCCATCATCCGCGCCTGGGGCGCCAGCGCGGCGCGGGCGCGCTGCTCCTGGCGGGGCGAGACCACGAGCCTCAGCGGCGGCAGGCCCGCGTCGGCGTCGGCGGCCACACGGGAGGTGGCCGTGTGCGCCCCGCGGCCGGCCGGGACGGGCACGGCCGTCGGTGCGTCCACGCGGCGGTACCGCCCGATCTGCACGGTGAGCAGGTACGCGGGAACGGGCCGGTCCATGCGCCACTGCCACGTCACGCGGGAGCCGCGGGTGCGCACGGGCCGGCCGGTCCCGTTGGCCACGGGGAGGTAGCCGGCGTCGCAGGTCAGGGTGATCTGTGCCGTCGAGCGGACCGCGGGGGAGTCGATGCACGGCAGCCACGTGGACGCGCCGTGCGGCTGCCCGGCCACGAGGACGCCGTCGGTGAGCTCCTCCCAGCCGATGGTGCCCCACGGGCTGCGGCGCGGCGCGGGGGTGCCCGCGTACGTCACCGTCAGCTCCACGAGGGCGCCCTCGGGGAGGCTCTCGCCCAGCTGCACCACGAGGCGGTGCGGCGTGCGGCGCGGCTGGGAGTGCCGGACCTTCAGCGTGCGCCCGTCCACCGTTCCGGTCACGGACTGCGCCGCGAGGCGGTGCAGGTCCAGCTCGACGCTCGAGGTCTGGCGCCGCAGCCGCACGCGCAGCACGGCCACGCCGGCCACGCGGTTGGCGGCCAGCCGGACGTCGAGCGTCAGGTCGATGTGCTCGATGGTCGCCACGTCCGTGCCGACTCCGGGGATGTAGGGGTCCGTGCTCATGATTCCTCTGCGGTGGTGGCGGGGGCGGCGGTGCTTCCGTGCTCGACGACGGCGACCGGTCCGTCCGGCATGCGCCACGGCGCGACGGGGTTGCCGAGCCACCAAGTGCCGGCGGGCAGGTCCTCGCCGCGCATGACGAGCGAGCCGGCGCCGACGGTGGTGCCCGCGCCCAGGCGCGCCGCGGGCAGGACCACGGAGTTGGGGCCCAGCGTGGCGCCGTCGCCCAGGGTGACCTCGTCGAGGGCCATGACGCGGTCGTGGAAGAGGTGCGTCTGCACCACGCATCCGCGGTTCACGGTGGCGCCGTCGCCGAGGGTGACGAGGTCGGCCTCGGGCAGCCAGTAGGACTCGACCCACGCGCCGTGCCCGATCCGCGCGCCCATCGCCCGCAGGAACCACACGAGTGCGGGCGTGCCGGCGGCGGCACGGGCGAACCACGGGGCGGCGAGGAACTCGGTGAACGTGTCGGCCACTTCGTTGCGCCAGATGAACGAGGACCACAGCGGGTGCTCCGAGGTGCGGATGCGCCCCACGAACAGCTTCTTCGCCAGCACGGTGATGCCGGCCGCCACCGCGCCCGCGGCCAGCAGCACGACCCCGCCCAGCACGGCGGCCAGGAGCCAGCCCCCGACGGCGGCCAGCGCGGCGAGTGCCGCACCGACGGCGATGGTGAGGGCGACGTGGAGCCACACGGGGATGGCGCGCAGCAGCTCCCACGCGGTGCGCGCGGCCTTGAGCCGGGCCGGCGGGTCGTAGGTCAGGGCCGCGTCCGCGGCGACCTCGGTGCGGCGCAGGCGCACGGGCGGGGAGCCCATCCAGGAGGAGCCGGCCTTCGTCTTGGCCGGCGTCGTGGAGAGCACGGCCACGAGCGAGTCTCGGCGCAGGGTGCGCCCGCCCGGGACCATGCCCGAGTTGCCCACGAAGGAGCGCTTGCCCACCTTCGCCGGGCCCACGTGCATCCAGCCGCCCTGCAGGGTGTAGGAGGAGACCATGGTGTCGTCGGCGAGGAACGCGCCGTCGCCCACGCGGGTGAACTTCGGCAGCAGGACCACGGTGGAGGCCTCCACGTCGCGGCCGATCTCCGCGCCGAGCCAGCGCAGCCACACGGGCGTGAAGCGCGAGGCGTAGAGGGGGAAGAGCTGGTCTCGCGCGGCGTCGAGGACACGCTCGGTGGCCCAGATCTGCCAGCCCACCCGCGAGCGGACGGGGTGGTGGCCCTCCGTGATGCCCACGGAGAGCACGCGCACGGTCATCAGGACCAGCAGCATCTGCGTGCCGAACCACACCGCCGCCATGAGCGGCGAGGCGGCGAGCAGGCGCAGGGCGGTCTGCCCGACGGCGGCCAGCGGGGTGGCCGCGGCGGCCGCCTCCGGCCACCACGCCAGGGACCACGCGCCCACGGCGAGCGCGGCGGTGGCCGCCAGGAGCGGCAGCAGGGCCAGCACGGTGGAGCCCACGGTGGAGGCGATGCGCCAGCCCGTGGCCCGGGGCGGCGCCACGTTGGGCCCGTCCGCCTTGACCTTGCCCACCTTGGCGGCGGGCGATCCGGCGTGGCGCTGGCCGCCGCGCAGGCGGCCGGCCACGGTCGAGCCGGCCTCCACGTGCGCGCCGGCGCCCACGCGGGCCCCCGGCATCAGCGTCGTGCGGGCGCCGACCACGGCGCCGGCGCCCACGTGCATCCGGCCGATCCGGACGACGTCGCCGTCCACCCAGTAGCCCGAGAGGTCGACCTCCGGCTCGATGGACGCGCCCTCGCCGATCTCGAGCAGGCCGGTCACGGGGGGCACCGAGTGCAGGTCCACGTCCGGGCCGATCTTCGCGCCGAGCAGGCGGGCGTAGGCCGGGACCCACGCGGCGCCGGCGAGCGAGTACGGGTCCACGAGGTCCGTGACGTGCTGGGCCAGCCACAGGCGCAGGTGGACGCGGCCGCCGCGCGGATAGGAGCCGGGCTCCACGCCGCGCAGCAGCAGCCGCGCCGCGAGGCCGGCGATGAGCATGCGGCCCGGCGCGGTGACGACGAGCAGGGCCGCCACGCCGAGCACCCACCACGACACGGTCGGCAGCCCGGGGGCCAGGCCGGTCAGGGCGAGGACGTTGAGCACGAGGCCCGTCCACACGCCCAGGCGGAGCGCGGGCAGCACGAACACGGGCAGGCCCACGAGGGTCTGCGCCCACTGCGTGCGGTGCCGGGTGCGGGCCACGTGGCGGTCGTGCACCTCGATGCCCGGGGCGTCGCCCTCCTCACCCACGACGGCGGCGACAAGCGCGCCGGCCTTGGAGTGGCGGTACACGTCCTGCACCGTGACCGCGGGGTGGCGCTGGCGCAGGCGTGCCACGAGCTGCGCCGCGGCGAGGGAGCCGCCGCCGGCGGCGAAGAAGTCGGTCTTCGGCCCGGCGGGGGCCTGGCCGAGGATGTCCGCCCACTGCCGCAGGATCCAGCCCGCGGGGGTGGACTCGTCGATCTCGGGGGCGTCCTCGTCCGCGGCCTCGGCGCCCGGCAGGGGCCAGGGCAGGGCGTGGCGGTCCACCTTGCCGGAGGTCTTGGTGGGCAGGGACTCCACGAGGGCGAGGCGCGGGACGAGGGCGGCCGGCAGCTCCTCGGTGAGGCGCTCGCGGGCGTCCGCGAGGTCGAAGTCCTCGAGCGGACCGCCGGGCTTGAGGTAGCCCACCAGGATCTGGTGCCCGGCGGGGGTGGAGCGCACCGCGGCCGCGCCGCCGTGCACCCCGGGCAGTGCCTGGAGGGCGGCGTCGACCTCGCCGAGCTCGATGCGACGGCCGCCGAGCTTCACCTGGTCGTCGGCGCGGCCCACGAACAGCAGGCCCGCGGGGTCGAAGACCACGAGGTCGCCCGAGCGGTAGGCGCGCTCCCAGCCCAGCGAGGGCAGGGGGGCGTACTTCTCGGCGTCCTTCGCGGGATCCAGGTAGCGGGCCAGCCCCACGCCGCCGATGATCAGCTCGCCCGTCTCGCCCGCGGCCACGGGGACCCCCGTGGCGGGATCGACGACGGCGAGGTCCCAGCCGTCCAGCGGCAGCCCGATGCGCACGGGCCCCTCGCCCGTGAGCGGGGCAGCGCTGGCCACCACGGTCGCCTCGGTGGGGCCGTAGGTGTTCCACACCTCGCGGCCCTCCACCGCCAGGCGCGCGGCGAGCTCCGGCGGGCAGGCCTCGCCGCCGAAGATGAGCAGACGCACGTTGTCCATGGCCTCGGTCGGCCACATCGCGGCGAGGGTGGGCACCGTGGAGACGGCGGTGATCCGGCGCTCGGCCAGCCACGGGCCGAGGTCCATGCCCGAGCGCACGAGGGCGCGGGGGGCCGGCACGAGGCATGCGCCGTGGCGCCAGGCCAGCCACATCTCCTCGCAGGAGGCGTCGAAGGCCACGGAGAGGCCCGCCAGCACGCGGTCGCCGGGGCCGAGCGGGTCCTGCTGGAGGAAGATCCGCGCCTCAGCGTCCACGAACGCGGCGGCGGAGCGGTGCGAGACGGCCACGCCCTTCGGGGTGCCCGTGGAGCCGGAGGTGAAGATGATCCACGCGTCGTCGCCCAGGCCCGGGCGCACGGGATCGCCCGTCCCGACGTCGGCGGCGGGCTCGCGGGAGGCGCTCAGCACGCGCTCGTCCGTGAGGATCCCGGCCACGCGGGCCTCGCCGAACACGAGGCGGGCGCGCTCCTCCGGGTCGTCCGCGTCCACGGGGACATAGGCGGCGGCGGCGGCCAGCACGGCGAGGATGGAGACGTAGAGGCCGACGGTGCCGGACGCGATCCGCACGCCGATCCGGTCCCCGGGCCGCACGCCGCGCTCCGCGAGGAAGCGGGCGGACTCCAGCACGCGCTCGTGCAGCTCCGCGTAGGTCAGCTGCTCGCGGCCGTCGTCGAGGGCGGGGGAGTCGGGATGCTCACGCACCGTGGCCTCGAAGAGGTCGAGGAGGGTCCGTGGGGGCGGGGTGCGGTCGGATCCGGGGAGCTGGGGCGGGTGGACGCGGGCGGTCGGCTCGGTCATGGGACCTCCGATGAAGGGTCAGTCGATGGGTGGGCGGCGCGGCGTCGGGAGATTCACGACGGGCCGCCGAACCAGCCCAATGTAGTTCACCTGACGACTCGTGCTCGGTGTCCTCCGTCCCCGGGCGGCGGCGGAGGCTCTTCCGCGCCGCCCCGCGAGGACGTCGTGACACCGTCACGGCGGGGTCACGGCAGCGTCAGGAGCACCTTGCCGGTCGTCGCGCGGGACTCGAGCAGCTCGTGCGCGCGTCCGGCGTCGGAGAGCGGGATGCGGGCGCCGATCCGCACGTCGAGGGAGCCCTGAGTCCACGCGGAGAAGAGCTCTGCGCCGCGCTGCCGGGTCTCCTCGGCGGTGCGTGTGTAGGCCGCCAGGGACGGCCGGGTCACGTAGAGCGAGCCGCCGGAGTTCAGGCGCTGCAGGTCGAACGGGGGGACCTGGCCGGAGGCGCCCCCGAAGAGCACCAGCAGGCCGCGCACGCGCAGCATCGTCAGCGAGGCCTCGAAGGTGTCCCGGCCGACGCCGTCGTAGACGACGTGCGCCCCCTCTCCGCCGGTGGCCTCGAGGACCGCGTCCCTCAGCTCCGCATAGCCGACGGCGGCGTGTGCCCCGGCGGCCCGCGAGAGCTCGCGCTTCTCCTCGGTGGAGGCGGCGGCGATCACGCGCGCCCCGCGGGCCGCCGCCAGCTGGGTCAGGAGCAGGCCCACGCCGCCCGCGCCGGCGGTGAGCGCCACCGTCTGCCCCTCGGACACCTCGAAGGTCGAGCGGCACAGGTAGTGCGCCGTCATGCCCTGCAGGGGCAGGGCCGCCGCGTCGGCCAGGTCCATGGCGTCCGGCACGTCGAGGAGCTGGTCGGCGGGGGCTGTGAAGTGCTCGGCGTACGTGGCGTGCCCGGCGGCCGTCGCCACGCGGCGCCCCACGAGGGAGCCGTCGACGCCGTCGCCCACGGCCACGACCTCGCCCGCACCCTCGGTGCCGGGGGTGAAGGGGACGTCCACGGCGTACACGCCGGAGCGCTGGTACGTCTCGATGAAGTTCAGGCCCGCCGCCGCCGTGCGCACGAGGACCTGCCCGGCGGCCGGCCTCGGCGCGGGGACCTCGGTCCACGCCAGTGCCTCGGGTCCGCCCGCGGAGGCGACGACGACGGCGTGGTGGGTGGAGGGGTGGGCGGGGGAGGCGTGTTCGAGGCTCATGCCCTCCACTGTACGATCGCATACATATTCCGAATCTCGCATACACCAGGTAGGGTGGGCCCATGACTCACACCGTCTCCGTCTCCGGCGCCAGCGGCTATGCCGGGGGAGAGGCCCTGCGCCTGCTCGCGGCCCACCCCGAGGTCAGCATCGGCGCCATCACGGCGCACTCGAACGCGGGGGAGCGCCTCGGCGCCCTCCAGCCGCATCTGCACACCCTCGCGGACCGCGTGCTGCAGGAGACCACCGCGGACGTGCTCGCCGGGCACGACGTCGTCCTCCTCGCCCTGCCCCACGGCGCCTCGGGCGCGCTCGCCGCGCAGATCGCGGAGCGCTCCCCGGACACGCTCGTCATCGACGCCGGCGCGGACCACCGCCTCGAGTCCGCCGAGGACTGGGAGGCCTTCTACGGATCTGAGCACGCGGGCACGTGGCCCTACGGCCTGCCCGAGCTGCCGGGCCAGCGCGAGAGGCTGGCCGGCGCCCGCCGCATCGCCGTCCCCGGGTGCTACCCCACGACGTCGATCCTGGCCCTGGCCCCCGGGTTCGCGGCGGGCCTGCTCGAGACCTCCGACGTCGTGATCGTGGCCGCGTCCGGCACCTCGGGCGCGGGCAAGGCCGCCAAGCCGCACCTGCTCGGCTCCGAGGTCATGGGAGGCATGAGCCCCTACGGCGTGGGCGGCGGGCACCGGCACACCCCCGAGATCGAGCAGGGCCTGTCCCAGGCGGCCGGGGAGCGCGTGCAGATCAGCTTCACGCCGACCCTCGCCCCCATGCCCCGCGGCATCCTCGCGACGGCGACCGCGCGCCTGCGCCCCGGGGTCGCGCCGGACGCGGTGCGCGCGGCGTGGGAGGCCGCCTACGCGGGCGAGCGCTTCGTCCACGTGCTTCCCCAGGGGCAGTGGCCGGCCACCAAGGCCGTGCTGGGCTCCAACCACGTGCAGCTGCAGCTGGCCGTGGACGGGCGCGCCGGGCGCGTGATCGTCACCGCCGCCCTCGACAACCTCACCAAGGGCACGGCCGGCGGCGCCGTGCAGTCCATGAACATCGCCCTGGGACTGCCGGAGCAGACCGGGCTCGAGCACCAGGGGGTCGCGCCGTGAGCGTCACCGCAGCACAGGGGTTCCGCGCGTCCGGCGTCACGGCCGGGCTCAAGCCGTCGGGGAGGTCGGACGTCGCCGTCGTCGTGAACGACGGGCCGCAGCACGCCGCCGCCGGCGTGTTCACGACGAACCGCGTGGCGGCCGCCCCCGTGCGCCTCTCCCGCGCGGCGCTCGCGGACGGGCGCGCCGCCGCCGTCGTGCTCAACTCGGGCGGGGCCAACGCGGCCACGGGCGCGGCCGGCCTCGAGGACGCCCGGCGCACGGTGGAACACACGGCAGCGGCCCTGTCCGTGGACCCCGCCGACGTCGCGGTCTGCTCCACGGGTCTGATCGGCGAGCGCCTCGCGATGCCGCTCCTGCTCGAGGGCGTCTCTGCGGCGGCGGGCTCGCTCTCCGCCGACGGCGGCGGGGACGCCGCCGTCGCGATCATGACGACGGACACCGTGCCCAAGCAGGCGCTGGCGACGGGCGAGGGCTACGTCATCGGCGGCATGGCCAAGGGCGCCGGCATGCTCGCGCCCGGACTGGCGACCATGCTGTGCGTCCTCACCACGGATGCGCTGCTGCCCTCCGCCGTGCTCGACGCCGCGCTGCGGGAGGCCGTGCGCACCACGTTCGACCGCGCCGACTCCGACGGCTGCATGTCCACGAACGACACCGTGGTGCTGCTGTCCTCCGGCGCCTCGGGCGCCACGCCGGATCCGCGCGAGTTCACCGAGCTGCTGCGCGGGGTGTGCGCGGACCTCGCCCGCCAGCTCATCGGCGACGCCGAGGGCGCGTCGCACGAGATCGCGATCCGCGTGGTGGGAGCGAGCACCGAAGCGGCCGCCGAGGCGGTGGCCCGCGCGGTCTCCCGGTCCAACCTCTTCAAGGCCGCCGTGTTCGGCCAGGACCCGAACTGGGGACGCGTCATCTCGGCCGTCGGCACCGTGCCGGAGGCCCTCGCGCCCTTCGACGCGGACGCCCTGGACGTCTCCTTCAACGGCGTGCAGGTGTGCCGCGCCTCCGGCGTGGGGGAGGACCGTTCCCTCGTGGACCTGGGCGCCCGGGAGGTGCGCGTGGAGATCGACCTGCACGCCGGCTCCGCGGAGGCCACCGTGTGGACCAATGACCTCACCCACGACTACGTGCACGAGAACTCCGCCTACTCCACGTGAGGAGACCCGACATGAGCGAGAACCCCACCGCCGCCCCGCCCGTGCTCTCCACGGCGGACCGCCTCGAGCGGGCCGCCTCGAAGGCCGAGGTCCTCGTGGAGGCGCTCCCGTGGATCCGCCGCTTCGCCGGCACCACCATGGTCATCAAGTACGGCGGCAACGCCATGGTCTCGGAGGAGCTGCGGGCGGCGTTCGCCGAGGACGTGGTGTTCCTGCACCACGTGGGTGTGCACCCCGTGGTGGTGCACGGAGGCGGTCCGCAGATCAACGCGATGCTCGACCGCCTCGGGATCTCCTCCGAGTTCCGGGGCGGACTGCGCGTCACCACGCCGGAGGCCATGGAGGTGGTGCGCATGGTCCTCACCGGCCAGGTCGGCCGCGAGCTCGTGGGACTGATCAACTCGCACGGGCCGTACGCGGTGGGGTCCTCGGGGGAGGACGCCGGACTGTTCCGCGCCCGCCGGACCGGCGCCGTCGTGGACGGCGTCGAGGTGGACCTCGGGCTGGTGGGCGAGGTGACGGGGGTGAACCCCGCCGCCATCCGGGACGTGATCGACGCCGGGCGCATCCCCGTCGTCTCCTCCGTCGCCCCCGAGATCGGGCCGGACGGCGACCCCACCGGCCACGTGCTCAACGTCAACGCCGACACGGCCGCCGCCGCGCTCGCGGCCGCCCTGGGGGCCACGAAGCTCGTCCTCCTCACGGACGTCGAGGGACTCTATGCGGACTGGCCCGACCGCGGATCCCTCATCAGCTCCCTCACCGCCGGCCAGCTGCGCGCACTGCTGCCCTCCCTGGCCTCGGGCATGATCCCGAAGATGGCCGCGTGCCTGGACGCCGTGGAGGCCGGCGTGCAGCGCGCCCACGTGGTGGACGGCCGCCGGCCCCACTCCATGCTGCTGGAGGTGTTCACGTCGGCGGGCGTGGGCACCCAGGTGGTCCCCGACGACGACGCACCGGCCCCGGGCCAGGAGGACGCATGAGCACCACCCAGTCCCAGCTGCTCCAGCGCTACGGCGCCTCCCTGACCGGCGTGTTCGGGCCCCCCTCGCGCGTCCTGGTGCGCGGGGAGGGCAGCCGCGTGTGGGACGCGGACGGGAAGGAGTACACGGACCTGCTGGCCGGGATCGCCGTGAACTCGCTCGGCCACGCCCACCCGGCGATCGTGCGCGCGGTGACCGAGCAGGTCGGCACGCTCGGGCACGTCTCCAACCTCTTCACCTCGGAGCCGCAGGTCCGGCTCGCGGAGGAGCTGCTCGCGGCGGCCGGCGCACCCGAGGGCTCCACCGTCTTCTTCGCCAACTCCGGCACCGAGGCCAACGAGGCCGCCTTCAAGCTGGCCCGCCGCCACGGCGGCGAGGACCCCTCGGGGCGGCGCACCCGGGTGATCGCCCTCGAGCGGGCCTTCCACGGCCGCACCATGGGCGCCCTCGCCCTCACCCACAAGCAGGCCTACCGCGCCCCCTTCGAGCCGCTGCCCGGCGGCGTCGAGCACGTCCCGGGCGGGGATCTTCCCGCGCTGCGCGCCGCGCTCGCCCCGGACGCGGACGGGGCCACCGTGGCGGCCGTGCTGCTGGAGCCCGTGCAGGGCGAGGCAGGCGTGCACGGCTGGCCCGCCGGCTACCTGTCCGGGGTGCGCGAGGCCACCCGTGAGGCCGGCGCCCTCATGATCCTCGACGAGGTGCAGTCCGGCATGGGCCGCACCGGGGCGTGGTTCGGCTTCCAGAGCCCGGAGGTCACCGGCTCGGACGTGCCCGTCCTCCCGGACGCGTTCACCCTTGCGAAGGGCCTGGGCGGCGGCGTGCCGATCGGCGCGCTCGTGTGCGTGGGCGAGCGAGCCTCCGGCCTGCTCACCGCGGGCCAGCACGGCACCACGTTCGGCGGCAATCCACTCGCAACGGCGGCCGGCCTGGCCGTCGTCGAGACGATCCGCGCCGAGGGGCTGCTGGAGCGTGTCCGCGCGGAGGGCGTGCGCCTGGCCGCCCGCCTGTCGGCGCTGCCGGAGGTGAGCGCCGTGCGCGCCTACGGCCTGTGGATCGGCGTGGACCTCGCCGAGAGGGCGGGCGCGGACCCGGAGGGCGGGCTCGCCCCCGGCGTCGTGCGGGCCGGCCTCGACGCCGGATGGATCCTCAACGCCACCGGTCCCGCCACCCTGCGCCTGGCCCCGCCCCTGACCATCGGGCGGGCCGACCTCGACCGCTTCACGGACTCGCTGCCGGCCCTCGTGGCCGCCGCCTGAGCGACCTCGCGCCACCGACCTGGCGGGCCCGCCCGCCCCACCCGTCCGCCCCACCTCTCCGGGAGGAGACCCCATGAGCACCGCCCCCCACCCCCCGACCCGCCACTTCCTGGTGGACACGGACCTGAGCCCCGCGGAGCAGGCCGAGGTCCTCGACCTGGCCCTGGAGATGAAGGGGGACCGCTTCCTGCACCGCCCGCTGGCGGGTCCCCGCACCGGCGTGGTCTTCTTCGACAAGACCTCCACGCGCACCCGCGTGTCCTTCTCCGCCGGGATCGCGGAGCTCGGCGGCAGCCCGCTGATCGTCAATCCGGGGGAGTCGCAGCTGGGCCACAAGGAGTCCGTCGCGGACACGGCCCAGGTCCTGGAGCGCATGGTCGGGATCATCGTGTGGCGCACGTTCGCGCAGGCCGGTCTCGAGGAGATGGCCGCCCACTCCCGGGTCCCCGTGGTCAACGCGCTCTCCGACGACTACCACCCGTGCCAGCTGCTCGCCGACCTCCTCACGGTGCGGGAGCACAAGGGCCGCACCGCGGGCCTGACCCTGGCGTACGTGGGGGACGCGGCCAACAACATGGCCAACTCCTACCTCCTGGCCGGCGTCACGGCGGGCATGCACGTGCGGATCGCCGGCCCCGCCGGCTTCCTCCCCGCCGACGACGTCGTGGCGGCCGCTCGGGAGCGTGCCCTCGAGACCGGCGGCTCGGTGCTCATCACCTCGGATCCGGGCGAGGCCCTGGACGGCGCCGACGCGGTTGTGACGGACACCTGGATCTCCATGGGCCAGGAGGACGAGAAGGAGGATCGGCTCACCCTCTTCCGCGCCTACCAGGTGGACGGGGCCGCGATGGCCCGGGCCGCCGAGGACGCGATCTTCCTGCACTGCCTGCCGGCCTACCGCGGCTACGAGGTGAGCGCCGACGTCATTGACGGCCCGGCCTCGGTGGTCTTCGACGAGGCGGAGAACCGCCTGCACGCGCAGAAGGCCCTCATGGCCTGGCTCCTGTACCGCTCCGGGCTGGCGGAGGATCCGCGCGCGACGGCGGAGGGGGCGCGCTGATGGCCGTGCCGACCACCAAGACCGCCCGGCAGGCCGCGATCCGCGAGCTGCTGGCCATGCGCGAGGTCCGTTCGCAGGCCGAGCTCTCCGCCGCCCTGGGGGATCGCGGCCTCTCCGTCACCCAGGGCACCCTCTCCCGCGACCTCGTGGACCTGGGCGCCGTCCGGGTGCGCGGCGCCGCGGGGATGGTCTACGCGGTGCCGGCCGAGGGCGAGGAGTCCGCGGTCCCGCCGCGCAGCTCGGAGTCCCAGCAGGGCCGCCTGGCGAGCATGGCCCGCGAGCTGCTGATCTCCGCCGAGCCGAGCGAGAACCTGGTCGTGCTGCGCACCCCGCCGGGGGCCGCCCAGTTCCTGGCCAGCGTGATCGACCACGCCCGGGTGGAGCACGTGCTCGGCACGATCGCCGGCGACGACACCATCCTGCTGATCACGGCCGGCTCGGAGAACGCACCCGTCGTGGCCTCCCGGCTGCTGGGCCTCGCCGGCTGACCGGGACCGGCGCCCCGGGGCGTCCACCTGCCGGCCGCCGGCGTGGGCGCCACCGCTCCGGACACGCAAGAAGGCCCCCACCGGACGGCGGGGGCCTTCTTGTGGTGCGTGACGCTGAGGGTCACGCGAGGCTCATCAGGCCTGGGGGAGGACGAACTCCTGGCCGATGAAGATGAGGTTCGGATCCTCGATGAGGTCCTTGTTGGCCTCGTAGATGGCCTTCCAGCCACCGTCGACACCGTGCTCGGCGGCCAGCTTGTTCAGGGTGTCGCCCTTGGCGACCACGACGGTCTGCTCGGCCTTGACGGCGGGAGCGGCCTTCGCAGCCTTGGCGGCGGGGGCGGCCTTGGCTGCGGGAGCCGCAGCCTTCACCGGAGCGGACTTCGCGGCAGCGGCCTTCTTGGCCTCGGCGCGCTCAGCAGTGGCCTGCTTGGCCTCGGCGCGCTCGGCGGCTGCCGCACGCTGGGCCTCGGCACGCTCCGCGGCGGCACGCTGGGCCTCGGCACGCTCGGCGGCTGCGGCACGCTTGGCCTCGGCGCGCTCCGCGGCGGCACGCTGGGCCTCGGCACGCTGGGCCTCGGCGCGCTCGGCGGCTGCGGCACGCTGGGCCTCGGCGCGCTCGGCGGCGGCGCGCTCAGCAGCGGCACGCTCGGCGGCAGCGGCATCCTGACGCTGCACGGTGGCGGTGCGCTCGACGGCAACGGACGGGGTGCCCGCGGCATCGGAGGCGGTCAGGCCCAGCTTCTTGGAGCAGGCGGGCCAGGCGCGCCAGCCCTGCATGTCGAGGAGCATCTCGCCGCGCTTGATCTGCTCGGCCTTCGAGGCCTGGTGCGGGTAGCCCGAGCCACCGACCATGCGCCAGGAGGAGTAGGTGAACTGGATGCCACCGTAGAAGCCGTTGCCGGTGTTGATGGACCAGTCGCCGCCGGACTCGCACTGGGCCAGGCGGTCCCAGGTGGCCACCGAGGCGGCCTGGGCGGGAACGGCGCCGCCGACAGCGGCAGCACCGGCCAGGGTCATGCCGGCGACGACGGTCGCGGTCGCACGGCGGGAGCGGGTGGCGGAAGAAGCGAAGAGAGTCATGATGTCCATGTGTCGAGTCCTCGCTGTTCGGCGGGCCGGGGCGCACCGGGGTCGTCTACTCCTTGGTCGGGTCAAAGACTCCGTCGGCTCGGGACGACCCCACAGCGGGCGACCGACGAAGCATTTCGATCACGAGATCATCGCGTCATCCGCTCAGGCAGATAACGGTGAGATCACGAATCGGCTACGAACGAGTCAACGCCCTTCGGGGGCGGCCCGTCAAATCGGGCACCCGTGGCGGCGGCCGGGAGGGACCGAGGGGCTGTATGCGAGGACGATCCGCTCCGTATCGCCCATCCCGGTCGGACGATCCGGCATGAAGGGGCTCGTTGCCGCGCGATCCGTCCACCCAGGGGTGTGGACAACGGTGGAGGGGGCGTGCCCCCGGGGGATGTCCCCCCGTGCATCGGGGGGGGTCCGGACGCGCTCGATGTGTGGCAGACGTCATCCCTGCGCCGCGGGGGTTCCCTATGCGACGCATTGAATATTTATGCAAACACTGGGTACGATCGGTCAGCAGTGCGGGGCCGACCGGGCCCGCGCGCCCGCCCCGGACGCAGCGCACAGGAGACAGAGGAGTTCATCGTGAAGGAACGCATCATCCTTGCCTACTCAGGAGGCCTGGACACCTCCGTGGCCATCGGCTGGATCGCGGAGGCCACGGGTGCCGAGGTCGTCGCCGTCGCCGTGGACGTGGGCCAGGGCGGCGAGTCCCTCGAGACCATCCGCCAGCGCGCCCTCGACTGCGGCGCGGTGGAGGCCTACGTCGCGGACGCGCGCGACGAGTTCGCGGAGCAGTACTGCATGCCCACCTTGAAGGCGAACGCCCTGTACATGGACGCGTACCCGCTGGTGTCCGCGATCTCGCGCCCCGTGATCTCCCGCCACCTCGTGGCGGCCGCCCGCCAGTTCGGCGCCTCGACCGTGGCCCACGGCTGCACGGGCAAGGGCAACGACCAGGTGCGCTTCGAGGTGTCCATCCAGACCCTCGGCCCGGACCTGAAGTGCATCGCCCCCGTGCGCGACCTCGCGCTCACCCGCGACAAGGCGATCGACTACGCGGAGCGCAACGGGCTGCCGATCGCCACCACGAAGAAGAACCCCTTCTCGATCGACCAGAACGTCTGGGGCCGCGCGGTCGAGACCGGCTTCCTCGAGGACATCTGGAACGGGCCCACGAAGGACGTCTACGACTACACCGACGACCCCGCCTTCCCGCCGGCGCCGGACGTGGTCACGATCGCGTTCGAGAAGGGCGTCCCCACCGCCCTCGACGGCCGCGCGCTCTCGCCGCTGCAGATCGTCGAGGAGCTCAACCGCCGCGCCGGCGCCCAGGGCGTGGGCCGGATCGACATCGTGGAGGACCGCCTCGTGGGCATCAAGTCCCGCGAGATCTACGAGGCCCCGGGCGCGATGGCGCTGATCGCCGCCCACCGCGAGCTCGAGCACGTCACCCTCGAGCGCGAGCAGGCCCGCTTCAAGCGCCAGGCGGAGCAGCGCTGGACCGAGCTGGTCTACGACGGCCAGTGGTTCTCCCCCCTGAAGCGCAACCTCGACACCTTCATCGACGCGACTCAGGAGCACGTGAACGGCGAGATCCGCCTCGAGCTCCACGGCGGCCGCGCCACGGTGCAGGGCCGCCGCTCCGAGACGGGCCTCTACGACTTCAACCTCGCCACCTACGACGAGGGCGACGCGTTCGACCAGTCCTCGGCCCGCGGCTTCATCGACATCTTCGGGCTCTCGGCCAAGACCGCGTCCGAGCGCGAGCAGCGCCTGGCCGGCACCGCCGACCTCGCCGACGTCGCCCGCCTGAGCAACGACTGATCGCGAGGGGAGACACGTGACGGAGCAGTCCACGCCGCGGCACGGCACGAATGAGGGTGCCCTATGGGGCGGCCGCTTCGCCGGGGGACCCTCGGAGGCCCTCGCCGCGCTCAGCAAGTCCACGCACTTCGACTGGCGGCTCGCGCCCTACGACATCGCGGGCTCGCGGGCCCACGCCCGCGTCCTCCACGCGGCCGGCCTGCTCACGGCGGATCAGCTGGGGGACATGTTCGCGGCACTGGACCGCCTGGAGGAGGACGTGCGCTCGGGCGCGTACGCGCCCTCGGCCTCGGACGAGGACGTGCACGGCTCCCTCGAACGCGGTCTCATCGAGCGCGCCGGGCCGGAGCTGGGCGGGCGCCTGCGCGCGGGCCGCTCGCGCAACGACCAGGTGGCCACGCTCGGGCGCATGTTCCTCCGGGACCACGCCCGGATCGTGGCGCGGGGGGTCCTCGACACGATCGACGCCCTCCTGGCCCAGGCCGAGGCCCACCCCTACGCGCCCATGCCGGGGCGCACCCACCTCCAGCACGCCCAGCCGGTGCTGCTGTCCCACCACCTGCTGGCCCACGCGTGGGCCTTCGCCCGGGACCTGCAGCGCCTCGCGGACTGGGACGCCCGCGCCGCGGTCTCTCCGTACGGCTCGGGGGCCCTGGCCGGATCCTCCCTCGGCCTGGACCCGAACGCGGTGGCCGCGGAGCTCGGCTTCGACTCGGCCGTGTGGAACTCCATCGACGGCACGGCCTCCCGCGACGTCTACGCCGAGTTCGCCTGGGTGGCGGCCATGATCGGCGTGGACCTCTCGCGCATCTCCGAGGAGGTCATCTTCTGGGCCACGAAGGAGGCCGGGTTCGTGGCCCTGCACGACTCCTTCTCCACGGGGTCCTCGATCATGCCGCAGAAGAAGAATCCGGACGTGGCGGAGCTGGCGCGCGGCAAGTCCGGACGTCTGATCGGCGACCTCACAGGCCTGCTGGCCACGCTCAAGGCGATGCCCCTGGCCTACAACCGGGACCTCCAGGAGGACAAGGAGCCCGTGTTCGACGCCGCGGACACCCTCGAGCTGCTGCTCCCCGCGGTCTCCGGGATGATCGCGACGCTGACCTTCCGCACCGAGCGGATGGCGGAGCTGGCCCCCCAGGGCTTCGCGCTCGCCACGGACGTCGCCGAGTGGCTCGTCCGTCAGGGCGTGCCCTTCCGCGAGGCGCATGAGCTCTCGGGGGAGGCCGTCCAGGCGGCCGAGGCCCGCGGCGTCGAGCTGTGGGACCTCTCCGACGAGGAGTACGCGCGGATCTCCCCGCACCTGACGCCGGCGGTGCGCGAGGTGCTCAGCACCGAGGGCTCCCTGGCCTCGCGCAGCGGGCAGGGCGGCACGGCCCCCTCGGCCGTCGCCGCGCAGATCGAGGCGTTGGCCGCAGCCCTGGAGCCCCTCCGGGCGTTCGCGGCCAGCCGGGGCTCGGTGGTCGACGCGCGGTGAGGCGCGCCGGTGCCCTCGCGGGGGCGCCGAGGCCCGGATGGGACGGGGATGGCCGTGCGGGGAGGTCCACCGCGCGGCCATCTGTCGTTCATCTGTGTCGCTGTAGCATGGGTGGTCACTTTTCCACCGGGTGCGCGGCGCGCCGAGCCCGCCCACCCCCGACCGCCCCTGTGAAGGACCACCGCGATGACCGACGTCGTGTCCGCCCGCCAGACGGAGCTCGAGCTCGAACAGGGGCGGGTGTCCGAGCGCTACGCCCGGCTGGACGCCCTGCGCGTCGAGAAGGAGGAGCAGCTCGCCCGCGTGCGCCGCACCGGGCTCGAGGGATCGCTCCAGAACCACTCCGAGCGGGACGCCTTCGCCACGCTCTACGAGGACCGCCTCGCCCAGCTCTACGCCGTCGATGAGCGGCTCGTGTTCGGCCGCCTCGACCTGGACCCGGACGAGGACGGCGTGTCGGAGCAGCGCTACATCGGGCGCATCGGCCTCACCGACCCCCAGCAGGAGCGGCTCCTCGTGGACTGGCGCGCCGCCGAGGCCGGTGCCTTCTACCAGGCGACGGCGGCCCGTCGCCAGCACGTGCGCCGCCGGCGTCACCTCATGCTGCGCGGCCGCGAGGTGCGAGACCTGGACGACGAGATCCTGGACCCGGGCCTGCTCGCGGACGACGACCACATCAGCCCGGACTCCCAGGGCGCCCTGCTGGCCGCCGTCACGGCGCGCCGCACGGGCCGCATGGGGGACATCGTCGCCACGATCCAGGCGGAGCAGGACGAGATCATCCGCGCCGGTGTCTCGGGCGCGCTGGTCGTCCAGGGCGGGCCGGGCACGGGCAAGACCGCCGTCGCCCTCCACCGCGCCGCGTACCTGCTGTACACGCACCGCGACCGGCTGGCCCGCTCCGGCGTGCTCGTGGTGGGCCCCTCGACCGCCTTCATGCGGTACATCGAGCGGGTGCTGCCCTCGCTCGGCGAGACGGGCGTCGTGATGGCCTCGCTCGGCACGCTCATGCCGGGGTTCCAGGCCGGACCGGAGCCGCGGGCGGCCGCCGCGGCGGTGAAGGGCCGCCTCGAGATGGCAGCGGTGGTGGCGAACGCCGTCGCGCAGCGCCAGCGCCTCCTCGTGGAGCCCCGCCGGCTGAACATCGACGGCACGGTGGTCAAGCTCAAGCCGGCCATGGTGCGGCGCGCTCGCGAACGCGCCCGTGCCACGGGCAAGCCGCACAACGAGGCGCGCTCGACCTTCGTGAAGATCCTCGTGAAGGACCTCGCGGAGAAGCTGCGCAAGAAGCTGGAGAAGTCCTCCGGCGCCCCCGTGCAGCGGGACCTCCTCCTGGAGGACGTGCGCACCGCCCGCGACGTGCGGGTGGCGCTCAACCTGTGCTGGATGCCGATGACGCCGGAGTGGCTCATCGGGGACCTCCTCTCCCGCGAGCCCCTGCTGCGCGCGGCTGCCCCGTGGCTCTCCGACGAGGACATCGCCGCGCTGCTGCGGCCCGCCGGCTCCCCGTGGACCGAGGCGGACGTGCCGCTCCTGGACGAGGCCGCGGAGCTGCTCGGCGCCGTGGAGGCCCCGCCGACCGGCCGGGAGTCCGAGGCGCAGCACCGCCGCAACGTGGACAACGCGCGCGCCTCGCTGGAGAACATGCACCAGAGCCTCGAGGACATGGGGATCGACGGCGTGGTGGACGCCGAGCAGCTCGCCGCGGCCAACGAGCCCGGCGGCGTCCGCAGGACGACGGCCGACCAGGCCGCCCACGACCGCTCG
This sequence comes from Micrococcus sp. NPDC078436, assembly GCF_040702705.1. NCBI lineage: Bacteria > Bacillati > Actinomycetota > Actinomycetes > Micrococcales > Micrococcaceae > Micrococcus > Micrococcus sp. NPDC078436. The sequence goes on from NZ_JBFBLX010000008.1 coordinate 100,628, forward strand.
TGGACGTACGGCCACGTGGTGGTGGACGAGGCACAGGAGCTCTCCCCGATGCAGTGGCGGCTGCTCGCGCGCCGCTGCCCCATGAAGTCCTTCACGGTGGTGGGGGACATCGCGCAGTCCTCGCGGCTCGACGCGGCCGGCTCGTGGGACGCGGCGCTCACGCCGGTCTTCGGGGACCGCTGGCGGCTGGAGGAGCTGACGGTGAACTACCGCTCGCCGGCCCGGGTGATGCGCTGGGCGGCGCAGGTGGCACAGGCGGCCGGTCACGCCGTCTCGCAGCCCGAGGCGGTGCGCGAGGGCGACCACGCCCCCGAGCTCGTCGCGGAGCCGGGCGGCACGCTCACCGGGCTGGTCGGCGACGCCGTCGCCCGCCAGCGCGACCTGGTCCCGGATGCACTCACCGCGGTGATCGTGCCCGAGGCCGAGGTGCCCGCCCAGGTGGCCGCCCTGCGGGAGCGCTGGGGAACGGCGCGCGTGGACCGGGCGCCGCTGCCCGGGGTGGAGGTCGTCGTGGTGAGCCCCCGCGAGACCAAGGGACTGGAGTTCGACACCGTGGTCCTCGCGGCCCCCGAGCGGATCGTGGAGGACGCGCACGGCGTCGTCGGCGACCTCTACGTGGCCATGACGCGATGCACGCAGGCCCTGACGATCGTCTCCACGGCGGAGGAGGCGCGGCTGCCCGCCGGCCTCAGCGCCGTGCCCCGCTGAGGCCGGCGTCGGCGTGGTCCCCCGCGACGGCGGCGCGTCGCCGTCGCGGGGGAGCGGGACGTCGGTAGGGTGGCGGCGTGGCTGAATCGACCGTGAACCGTGCCCAGCGCCTGCGGGAGCAGGCCAACGATCCCTCCTTCGAGAACGTGTGGCAGGAGCTGCGCTGGCGCGGGCTCGTCCACGTCTCCACAGACGAGGCCGCCCTCGAGGAGGCGCTGGCCGGGGAGCCGATCTCCTACTACTGCGGGTTCGACCCCACGGCGGCGTCCCTGCACCTGGGCCACCTGGTCCAGCTGCTGCTCATGCGCCGCCTGCAGCTGGCCGGCCACCGCCCCGTCGCCCTGGTCGGCGGTGCCACCGGCCTCATCGGCGATCCCCGGCAGACCTCCGAGCGCGTGCTGAACACGCGCGAGACCGTGGCCGCGTGGGTGGACTCGCTGCGGGCGCAGATCGAGCCCTACCTGTCCTTCGAGGAAGACAACGCCGCCACGATGGTCAACAACCTCGAGTGGACCTCCCAGCTGAGCGCGCTCGACTTCCTGCGCGAGGTGGGCAAGAACTTCCGCGTGGGCACCATGGTCAAGAAGGAGATCGTGGCCAAGCGCCTCCACTCGGAGGAGGGGATCTCCTACACCGAGTTCTCCTACCAGGTGCTCCAGGGCAACGACTTCCTCGAGCTGTACCGCCGCCACGGGGTGCGCCTGCAGTCGGGAGGCTCGGACCAGTGGGGCAACCTCACCTCGGGCACGGAGCTGATCCGCAAGGTGGAGGGTGCGCACGTGCACGCCCTCGGCACTCCGCTGATCACGAACGCGGACGGCACGAAGTTCGGCAAGTCCGAGGGGAACGCCGTGTGGCTGAACCCGGAGATGTGCTCGCCCTACGCGTTCTATCAGTTCTGGCTCAACACCGCAGACGCCGACGTGGTCTCCCGGCTGAAGGTGTTCACCTTCCTCACCCGTGCCGAGATCGAGGAGTACGAGCGGAAGGTGTCCGAGGAGCCGTTCCGCCGGGAGGCGCAGAAGCGGCTCGCGTGGGAGGTCACCGCCCTGGCCCACGGGGAGGACGCGACCCAGAAGGTCATCGACGCGTCCGCGGCCGTGTTCGGGGGAGGGGACCTCTCCACCGTGGACGGGGAGACGCTGGCCGCGGTCCTCTCCGAGCTGCCCCAGGCGGATCCCGCGCAGTGGCAGGGCGAGGCCGGCACGGCGACGGCGGTCGAGCTGCTCGTCTCCACCGGCCTCGCCTCCTCGACGTCCGAGGCACGGCGCACCATCAAGGAGGGCGGCGCGTCCGTGAACAACGTGCGGATGACGGACGCGGAGCAGAGGTTCGGCGCGGCCGACGCCCTCGCGGGTCGTTACCTCCTGGTGCGACGGGGCAAGAAGAACATGGCCGGCGCGGATCTGACCGCGCGGTGAGTGAGGGCGGCGTCACAGCCGCTGCCTCTGCCGCAAGCGTCCCGCCGGCAGAGACCCGAGGCCCCGTCCTCCGCAGGATCCTGCGGAAGACGGGGCCTCTCGCATGCCGATCGCAGCCCGATTTTGTGTGGGGGTCGTGGTGTGTGTAGAGTTCCATCTCGTGCTGAGGCGCGGTTCGAGGAATCGGACGGCCGGGTGAAGAACATGGAATCCGCGGATTCTTGCCG
>NZ_JBFBLX010000009.1:0-87028 GCF_040702705.1 Micrococcus sp. NPDC078436
GAACTCTTGGGGGTAGGGGGCGGGCATGGTGCACATCCTTCCCTGCGGTGTGGGAACACCACAGATCGTATGTCACCTACACGCGCATCAGTCCCGCAGAACACAATGTGGAGTTCCGTCTCGCAGACATCTCCAAAACGAGACGAGACCCGTTCACCGGCAAAGCGCCGACGAACGGGTCTCGGAACGTTGTCTCAGAAGTTTCAGCCTCGGGCTGGGGTTTACGAGACTCCGGCTGACGATCGGTGCCGGTAGTAGGTTGCCTTGGACCATCCGACGGTCCGGGCGGCATCGACGACCCCGAGCCCCTCGGCGTCGATGAGGTACTTCACCGTCCGGAGGTTCAGCGCGACCTTCTCGGCATCCGGAGCCGGACGGCCAAACTTCACGCCCCGGGCCTTCGCAGCATCGACGCCGGCCTGGACGCGTTCCTGAATGAGTTCGCGCTCGTACTCGGCGAAGGTTGCCATGAGGCTGAGCATGAGCCGGCCTTCCCGGGTCTCGGGAGTGATGCCGTCGGAAAGTGATTTGATCTTCACGCCCCGGTCGACAAGATCCTTCACCGTCGTGATGACGTCGATCATTGAGCGGCCAATGCGGTCGATGCGCCACACGACGAGTTCATCACCTTCACGGAGCCGTCCGTCGAGGTTCGTCCACCCCGAGCGGGATTTGGCTTCCTTGGAACCGGAGACCTGGTCGGAGAAGATCTGCGTCGCACCGACGCCGACATCGATGAGTGCCCGGCGCTGGAGATCGTCGTCCTGCTTGTCCTTCGTACTCGTGCGCGTGTAGCCGTACTTCATGGTGGATTCCTTTCTGGAAAAGTTGGTCAGGCCGCTGCCAAGAGCTCGTTGCGCCAGGCTTTCTTGATGCCGGAACGCAGTAACGGAAGGGTGATGAGATCGGGGTAGCCGGAGTACGTCTGCCGCATATGCAGGGCCCTCTCGAAGGCGTCCTGCTCCCCATCAGTTGCGCGAAGTTCGGCGCCGGCGACCTGGTGTACCACCCGTGCGATATCGCGGCGGTGGCTGATGATCTCCTCACGGATCTTGGGCATGATCTCCTCGATGTTGACGTCGTCAGGCTCAAGGTCCAGTGCGGCCTCGGCATAGGTCAGCACCGCGCCCAGGTGCGTCAGTTTTCCGTCCTCACAGACGTGGTCGGAAGAAGTCAGGCCGAGTTCTGCTGCATAGCTGATCGCGTGGGCACCTCGATCAGAACGAGGGCCCTTGACGTCGTGAAACATTGCGATCATGTCGATCAGGTCGTCACGCTCGCGTTCGGCTTGTTCGGCGGCAACACGTTCCTGGTACTCGGGCGTGGCCTGCTCTGCCTTGAGGGCGGCTTCGCGGGCAGCATGTTCTTCGGCCTGCTGACGGGCCTGTGCTTCACGTTCGGCCCGCTCAGCGGCCTCCCGCTCATCAGCAGCCTGGCGCTCCCGCTCAGCCTGTTCTGCACGCTCGGCCTGTTCTGCCTGTTCGGCGTGCCGGCGCTCCTCATAAGCCAGGCGCTCGGTTTCCTTGGCGTCCTGGCGCTTCCACTCGGCCACTGTGCTCTCCAGCCTGGCCCAGTGGCTCGGACCCTTGGCCAAGTAGATCTTCTCGTATTGACGATGCACGTCGCGGGCCGTCAGTTCGCCTTTAAGCACACGCCTCGACAGTCGTTCGATCGCGGTGAGACATCGTCTCCCTGACACTGGCCGACGCGTTTGTCGGCTGGCTCTCGCTGGAGCAGGAGTACGTCCCGGGGGAGACCGTCGCCGACTGCATTGCCCTCCGCGCCTCTGCGATGCCATCCCCACCACGGAGAAGCGGACAGGGCACCGACGGGGACTCAGCCCGGCCCGCTAAACATGGTCGATGCCGGCGGCGGTCTACCGCGTGGCAATCGCCCGGTGACGCCGATCCATGGTGTCGAACGGCTGCAGTTTCACGGCCCATCCGCGACGGGGGCACTCCGGTCGGACTGCGACGTCGACTTACTCGCGAATCTGTTGCTCTGGTGAGCTGTTGTCTTTGACGACTGCGCCGGACTCCCGTGGGCGGTCAGCAGGATTGTGGAGGGGCTGTGGGCCTCGCTGTTCGCCGCGCCATCAGAACCTTTGCTTTCAGGCTAGTGTTGACGAGTAGGCGGGGGCGTCTACATCCGGCGGGACTGGCGCTCACCCGGGATGCATAGGAGTGGCGCATCGCGGTGAAAGCCCTGGATCTCAGAACAGCGGCCAGGGGACTGCCGGCGTCCGGCCGCTCGGAGCGGGGAACCGCCCCTCCTCGAGCAGCTGGGCACACCGCTCGGCGAGGGCGTCGACTTCCACAGCACTCAGCAGCTGCACCAGCCCCCGCCCCAGCTCACCGTCGAGCCCCCCGAGAACCCGGGCGACGCCGTCGCGCTCCTCATCACGCAGTGCCTCGCCGAGCCAGCCCCAGAGGACCGTGCGCAGCTTGTCCTCCGCGTGAAAGGTGAGCCCGTGGTCCACGCCGTGGCGGTGCCCGCCCGGCATGGCGAGGATGTGGGCGCCCTTGCGGTCGGCGTTGTTGACGATCACGTCGAACACCGCCATACGACGCAGCGCCGCTGAGTTCTCGTGGGCTAAGACCAGCCGATTCCCGCCCTCGTCCTCACCCTCCAGGATCGTGAGCCACCCCGAGGTCGGCACCTCGTCCGCCGGGAACAGGTCCACGGCGTCCTGCTCAGGATCCTGCTCCTGCCAGAGCTGCACCATGCCCTCGCCGAAGGGGCCCTCGCGCAGCCAGGTGCGCGGCACGATGTCCCACCCCAGCGCCTCGGACACCAGGTGCGCGGCCACTTCGCGGCGGGCCAGGGTTCCGGCGGGGAAGTCCCAGAGCGGCGCTTCGCCCGCCACAGGCTTGTAGACCACCACCGTGTCACCGATGGCGCCCAGAAACGTGGCATTGGACGCCGTCGTAATGCGGCCGGTGAGCGTCAGCTCGCCGGTCATCAGCTCTTCGCCCACCCCATCCTCGGCGCTCATCAGGCCTCGGGGCCGCCGCAGACGTGACCGTCCGGGTCCATGGGGTGGCCGCAGTCCGAGCACATCGGGCGCCCGGCGTCCACGGCCTCCCGGGTGCGCCGCGTGAACGCGCGGGCGGCGCCGACCGGCATCCGCACCAACACCGCCTCGGACTCCGCCCCGAGGAGCTGGTCGGACTCGTCCTCGACGAGCGGGTGCACCTCTACGACAACCTGTGCCGTCGAGGGATCCCAGCCGAGGCCGATGGCGCCGACGCGGAACCACTCCTGCACCGGCTCCAGCGGATCGTTGTCCACGAGCTCTGCGGGCGTGCTCGCCGGGACGCTGTGCGGGTTGCCCTCCAGGGCCATGAGCTCGTCGAGGATCTCGTCGATCTTCTCCGCCATGATGGCGGACTGCTGCTTCTCCAGCGCGACGCTCATCAGCCGCGCCCCGGCGCGCACCTGCAGGTAGAACGTCCGGGCACCGGGACGCCCGACGGTCCCGATGACCACTCGATCCGGCCAGTCGAACTCATGGACATGGGCAGGCGTCTCGGTCATGCGCCGATCCTAGGCGTCGGCTGCTCGCCCGCCGCGCCGGTGCCCGCGCCAGCGGTCGTGCCCGCCGCCGTCGTCGGTGCGCCCGCGCCGCCGCCCACCGGGGCCTCGTCGGACGGGCCGAGCTTCGCAAGCCAGGAGAGGTCCCCGGCGTCGGTGTTCATCGCCCAGACCCGTGGCCGGCTCGGGCCGTAGCTGACGATGGACACGGATGCGGGGCCCACCTCGATCCGCTGGAACAGGTCCAGGTGCGTGCCGAGCGCATCGGCCAGGATCGACTTGATGACGTCCCCGTGGCTCACCGCCACCCACACCGCCCCGGGCCCGTGCTCGGCCTCGACCGCGGCGTCGTGCAGGCGGATCGCCGCCACCGCACGGGCCTGCATGCCCGCCATGGACTCCCCGCCGGGGAAGACGACGGCGGACGGCTGGGTCTGCACCGTCGCCCACAGGGGCTCGGTGGCCAGGTCGCTGAGCGTCCGTCCCTGCCACTGGCCGTAGTCGCATTCGGTGAGGTCATCGTCGACCAGCGAGGGCACCGCGTCCGGCTGCCGTTCGAGGATGGCGTGCGCGGTCTGCGCGCACCGCTGCAGGGGGCTGGCCACCACCACGGCCACGGGCACGGCCGCGATCCGCTCCCCGGTGCGGGCCGCCTGCTCCCGCCCGTGCTCGTCCAGGCGGACCCCGGGGGTCCGGCCTGCCAGCAGTCCCGTCGCATTGGCCGTGGTGCGGCCGTGCCGCACGAGGAGAACCGTCGCCATCACTCCAGCCTACTGAGGGGGCGGACGGGCCTCAGAGGGATGGGCGACGGGGCAGGGGAGTCCATCGCAGGGTGAGGCCCCTGACGGCGGCCAGCGCCGCATGGGCGTCGTCGGCGGCGTCCTCCAGCCCGTCCGCCACGTCTTCACCCGCCGAGGTGAGCAGCAGGACGGCATGGTCGTCCGCATCGGGCTGCTCGCCCGGGTCGGCGCGCCAGCCGCCCCTGCCCCGCACGCCGTCCTCGTCCCCGGGCAGGGAGGCCAGCCACGCGGCGGCCGCCCGGGCCGCCCCGGGGCCGACGACGTCCAGCCGCAGCGTCGCGGGGGAGCCGTCGTTGCCCGGCGGGGTGCCCCACAGCCAGTCCAGGTCCACCTGCCACGGCTGGGCGCCCGCGGGGCCGCCCGGGGACGGAGGCTGCATCACGCCCTGGCGTCAGCCTGGTCCGAGGTCCAGCCCGCCTCACCGATCCACCGCAGGGCGCTGAGCGAGGGCATGAAGAGGTACTCGCCCCCGGCCATCCGGTTGAAGGTGGTGATGCCGTTGATGCGCTTGCGGGCCGGATCCGCGGGGATGGTGAACTGCCCCTGCGTGGGGTCGTCCTCGTGCAGACCGACGATCGGGTCCCGCTCGGAGCCGAGGTCGACGAAGTTGCCTCCGTTGATCCACTCCTGCTGCATGAACTCGATCGTGTCGAAGGCGCGGGCACTGATGAAGATGAAGTAGATCCCGCGGTCCTCCTTCGCGTCGTCGGCCGAGGTCACCTCAGGCGACCACCCGGGACCGTAGGTCGAGGAGCGCCGGATGATCCGCTTGATGTGGACGTCGGTCATGATCGACAGGTCGCTGTCCCGCGGGTTGAGGCGACGCATGTGGCTGGAGTGCGGGCACATCAGGCCCTTCGGGTCGTCCTCGAAGGTGAAGTCGTTGCGCCGCTCCGGGTCGTTGCCCAGCTCCTCGTCGTCGTGATCCGGGGAGAGCACGAGCGGGGCGCCGCTGCGCCACCGGCCGAACATCTTCGCGGCGATCCGGTGCTGCTCCTCCGGGTCCGGGCTCTGTGAGGCGAGGTACTCGTTGAAGGCGCCCACCCGACTGGCGAACTTGCGCAGCACCACGTAGGTCCCGTTGCGGCCCAGCACATCCGGCTGCGGCACAGCCAGCGGGGAGCCGGTCTCGCTGTTCTCGCCCAGGATGAACTCGCCGGCGGAGATGGAGCGCTCCTGGCCCGGCTGTGGCCGCACCCCGCTGCCGGCCACCGTCGGCTGCGAGATGGAGTCCCGGAAGCCGAAGGGGTTCTTGTTCAGCTCGTCGACCCCGAACCGGTGGGTGGCCGCCAGGGTCACTCCGGTGGAGTGATCCAGCACCTGCCGCGCCTGGTCCAGGGCGGCGTCCAGGGCATCGGCGTCGGCCGCGTAGATCGTCAGCGCGATGTGGCAGGCGTCCTGGGTGAACGCCTCGTCCCAGTGCTCCGGGGCGTTCGGCCCGGTGTCCATGAGCTGCTGAGCGCGGGCAGCCATCCCCTGCTGGTAGGGCAAAGGGAAGCTGGACAGGGAGTCCTCAGGCAGCCCCAGGGCGCACAGGCCGGCGAAGCTGATCGCCACGCCGGTCCAGGACTGCAGGTCGTCGGCCCAGTCCTGCGCGGAGGTGACGTGCTCGGCCAGGCGGCGGACGAAGTCCCGGCCGCCTTCGGCCTCCTCCACGGTCAGCATGGCGTGGGCGCCCACGTAGGGCTCGGGCCGCTCCCGCAACACCAGGCCCTGGATGTCGTCCAGGTCCAGCTCGACCCGCTCCCGATCGAAACGTTCCTTCAGGTCCTTGAGCACGCCCATCTCAGTAGTCCACCGCCTCGGGGGTGGAGATCGTGTCGGTGAGCTGCTTCAGGGCGGCCGCGGTGTCCTTGTCCAGGTCGGTGCGCCCGGCCATCTGGTCCAGGAAGGTGTTCACCGCGTGTTCAGTGCGCTGCAGCCGACGCGTGTCCACCACGGTGACCTGCGGGTTCGCCACGAACCACCCGGAGGCGGTGATCTGGTGCTCGGCGATGAAGTCCTTCACGGCCGGGCTGTCGATGCCGGGCCACCCCTCCACGTTCTGGAAGAGGAGGTCCATCAGCTCGGGGATCTTGGTGGCGAAGTCGTTGATGTACGCATCCCAGTCGCCGTCGTAGGCCGTGGCGAAGAGGATCCGGGTGTTGTCGTCGAAGAAGACGAAGCGCATGTCGTGGAGCGTGGACACGCGCTGCGCGCCGTCCATGTTGCCGCGGGTCAGGTCGAAGATGCGCTGCAGCCGTTCGGCGCCGCCCGGCTTGAGGCGGGCGATCGCGGTCAGCTCCGAGACCTTGCCCGAGCGCATCCCCACGCGGCCGGCGGAGTCGGCCGTGCCGGACAGGTCCGGGTTGTGGTCACGGACCATCGCCTCGAGGGCGATCTTGGCCAGCGTGGGGGCGTCCTGGGCGGCGTCCTCGACGGCGCGCTTGATGTCGTCGAGACGGCTCTCGTCCTGGAGCCGGGGGTCTGAACGGTCAGTCATGAGGTCCTCCTTCGAGAATCCTTTGGGGTGAATGGTGAGGGGCGAGGCCGGGATCAGTCCGGGATCTCGTCGAGCGACGTCGGCTCGGGGGCCGGGCGGTCGTTGAACTCGTGGCGGAAGCGGGTGGACTGCTCATAGGCGCGCTTGCGGACGCGCATGATGGAGCCCAACGGCTGGTGCTCGACCACGCCGTTCCAGGGGTTGAAGGTGAGGGCATCGTCGCCGTAGACGCGGCGGGGATGGCTGTAGCTCTCCTGCGCCTCGATGCGCAGGGTGGCGACGGGCTGGTGCGGGGCCTCCTCCTCGTCCCACAGGACGGAGGCGTCCTCCACCGGCATGCGCTCCGCGTCGGTCGCCAGCTGCGCCCGCAGGACGTACTCCGCGCTCTCACGGGAGAAGAAGTCGGCGACGATCTCGCTGATCGAGGAGAAGTCCTCCACCTTCATGTCCTGGCCGGTCAGGGCGCGCACGTTCTCGGACGCCGGGGCCAGCGAGATCTTCGCGACGTGGTCCCCGTAGCGCAGGGCGCCCTGGGTGAAGTACGTCTCGCCGAGGACGTGGGCGTTGTCCCGCCCCAGGCCCTCCAAGGTGGCGCTGGGGGTCCCCCCGACGGTCTCCACCGCACCCCGGACCACGCGCGCGGCGCCCGTCGTCAGGCGCTGCAGCAGCTCGGGGGACTGGGAGTTCTTCTCCAGCAGGCTCAGCATCTCCTTGTAGCGGGCCACGGTGCCGAAGGCGAGCGTCGGGAAGTTCACCATGAGGAAGTCCTGATTGTGGCTGTCCAGATCCGGCAGCAGCCGCTTGCCCTCCACCCCCAGCACCTTCAAGGCCCAGCCCCGCGGGGCGGGAGTGCGGTCGGTGTGGATGTCCCCGGGCGCGGAGGAGAGCCGCGCCACCGCCTCGTAGGTGCCCGGACGGGCGAAGATGCCCTGCGCCAGCTCGGGAGCCAGGCCCTCATGCACCTCCAGCGTGGCCTTGAGGACGGCGTGGCTCTTGGCGTGGGCGTCGCGGTGGGCGTGCTTGTGCTCTCCCGCCGCGCGGCGCTGTGCCGCGCCCATCTGGGCCAGGATGTCGCGGGTCAGGTCCTCCTCGCGGTCGACCGAGTGCTCGATGTCGGGCGTGTACTTCACCGGTTCAGTCATCAGTGCTCTGCCTTCTCTCTGGAGCGCCGTGTGCGCCGCGCGGAGCCGCGCACCTGACCCTTGCGAGGCTATGACTCTCCCTATGTCAGGGCAAGGAAGGAAGCGCGCCGCAGATCCGGGAGTCGGGGCCCGGGGGCGGTGCCCCGGGGGATCTGTGACAGTGTGGCGGTGACCCGCCCCAGGGAAGCGCACCCGAGCCAGGAGAAGCATGACCGCCACCCTCGTCGCCTCCGGCCTGGCCGGCGGCCACGGACACCGCACGCTGTTCGACGCGCTCGACCTCACCGTCGCGCCGGGGGACGTCGTCGGCGTCGTGGGGGCCAACGGCGCGGGCAAGTCCACGCTGCTGCGCATCCTCGGCGGGGACCTGGCCCCGCAGGCCGGCACCGTGTCCCTCGCCCCCTCGGACGCCTTCGTCGGCTGGCTCCCGCAGGAGCACGAGCGCGTGTCGGGGGAGACGGTGGCCGGGTACATCGCCCGCCGCACCGGCTGCGCCGAGGCCACCCGCGAGATGGACGCCTCTGCCGAGGCACTGGCCGACCCGGACGTCACCGACGCCGCCGCGGACCGCTACAACACCGCCCTCACCCGCTGGCTGGCCTCCGGCGCCGCGGACCTGGAGGAGCGCATCCCCGCCGTCCTGGCCGACCTCGGCCTGGACCTCTCCGCCTCCCCGGAACAGGTCCTCATGACCTCCCTCTCCGGTGGGCAGGCCGCCCGCGTCGGCCTCGCCGCGCTGCTGCTCTCCCGCTTCGACGTCGTGCTCCTGGACGAGCCCACCAACGACCTCGACCTCGACGGCCTGACCCGCCTGGAGGCCTTCGTGCAGGAGCTGCGCGGCGGCGTCGTGCTGGTGAGCCACGACCGCGAGTTCCTGGCCCGCTGCGTCACCCGCGTCCTGGAGCTCGACCTCGCCCAGCGCACCAACCGCGTCTACGGCGGCGGCTACGAGGCCTACCTCGAGGAGCGGGCCACCCTGCGCCGCCAGGCCCGGGAGAAGTACGAGGAGTTCGCCGAGCAGAAGCAGGACCTCGTCTCCCGCGCCCGCACCCAGCGGGAGTGGTCCAGCCAGGGCGTGCGCAACGCGATGAAGAAGTCCCCGGACAACGACAAGCTGCGCCGCAAGGCCAACAGTGAGTCGAGCGAGAAGCAGGCCCAGAAGGTCCGGCAGATGGAGAGCCGCATCGCGCGCCTGGAGGAGGTGGAGGAGCCGCGCAAGGAGTGGAGGCTGGAGTTCACCATCGGTGCGGCGCCGCGCTCCAGCTCGGTGGTCGCCACCCTGAACGACGCCGTGTTCCGGCAGGGCGGCTTCACGCTCGGCCCGGTGTCCCTCCAGGTGAACGCGGGGGAGCGGATCGGCATCACCGGGCCCAACGGGGCCGGCAAGTCCACCCTGCTGCGCGGGCTGCTGGGCCGCCAGGCCCCGGACGAGGGCACGGCCGCCCTGGGGTCCAGCGTGCAGATCGGGGAGATCGACCAGGCGCGCTCGCTGCTGGTCGGGACCGTCCCGCTCGCCGCGGCCTTCGAGGCGCTCGTGCCTGAGATGGCCTCCGGGGAGGTGCGCACCCTGCTGGCCAAGTTCGGCCTCAGGGCCGACCACGTGAACCGCCCCGTGGACGAGCTCTCGCCCGGCGAGCGCACCCGGGCATCCCTGGCCCTGCTCCAGGCCCGCGGGGTGAACGTCCTGGTGCTCGACGAGCCCACCAACCACCTGGACCTGGAGGCCATCGAGCAGCTCGAACAGGCCCTCGAGACCTATGAGGGCGCCCTGCTGCTCGTCACCCACGACCGCCGCATGCTGGACACCGTCCGCACCGACCGCCGCTGGCAGGTCCAGGACGGGCGGGTGACGGAGCGCTGACGGCCCGGGCGCCGTCACCCTTGCCCGCGATTCGGTCGTGTTACGACCATGAGAGTTCAGTCCCCACCGACGAAAGGGCCCCAGACATGTCCCGCATCCTGATGATCCTCACCTCGCACGACCAGCTGGGCGACACCGGCCGCAAGACCGGGTTCTGGCTCGAGGAGTTCGCCTCGCCCTACTACGTCTTCACGGACGCCGGCCACGAGGTCACCCTCGCCTCGCCCCGCGGCGGCCAGCCGCCCATCGACCCGACGAGCTCGCAGCCGGAGATGCAGACCGAGGCCACCCGCCGGTTCGACCAGGACGAGGAGGCCAAGGCCGCCCTGGCCCACACCACGCCCCTGGCCCAGGTGGACGTGGACGGGTTCGACGCCGTCTTCTACCCGGGCGGTCACGGCCCACTGTGGGACCTGGTGTCCGATGCCGACTCCACGCGGATCATCCTCGACAGCGACGCGACCGGGCGCCCGCTCGGCCTCGTCTGCCACGCGCCCGGGATCCTGCACCCGATCGCCGCCGCCGACGGCGCCCCGTTCGTGCGCGGCCGTCAGGTCGCCGGGTTCACCAACGGCGAGGAGGAGGCCGCCCAGCTGACGGACGTCGTCCCGTTCCTCGTCGAGGACTCGCTGATCGCCGCCGGTGCGGACTACCGCAAGGGCCCGGACGGGGAGAGCTTCGTGGTCACGGACGGCACCCTGGTGACCGGCCAGAACCCGGCCTCCTCCGCCGACGCCGCCCGCCGCCTCCTGGACCTGCTCGCGCGCTGACCCTCCACCGAGCCCGCCGCCCCGACCCCGAGGAGACCACCATGAGCACCCCCACCCGCACGCGCGAGATCCACCTCGCCTCCCGCCCCCACGGCGCCCCGACGCCGGAGAACTTCCGTCTCACGGAGGTCGAGCTCCCCGAGCTCGCCGAGGGCCAGGTCCTCGTGCGCAACACCGTGATGTCCGTGGACCCGTACATGCGCGGCCGCATGAACGACGTCGAGTCCTACGTGCCTCCGTTCCAGCTCGACTCCCCCCTCGACGGCGGCGCGGTGGGCACCGTGATCGCCTCGCGCCACGCGGACGTGCCGGAGGGCACGTCCGTGCTCCACGGCCTCGGCTGGCGCGAGCACGCCGTCCTCGACGGCGACACCGTCCAGGCCGTGGACACCTCCCAGTTCTCGGACAGCACCTACCTGGGCGTGCTGGGCATGACGGGTCTGACCGCCTACACCGGCCTCGTGCACGTGGCCGAGATGCAGGAGGGTGACGCCGTCTTCATCTCGGGCGCCGCGGGGGCCGTCGGCTCGGTCGCCGGCCAGATCGCCCGCCTGCTGGGCGCCTCGCGCGTGGTCGGCTCGGCGGGCACGCCCGAGAAGGTGGCGCGGGTGAAGGAGCTGGGCTTCGACGCCGCGTTCGACTACCACGACGGCTCGCCCACCGATCTGCTGGCCGAGGCGGCGCCGGAGGGAATCGACGTCTACTTCGACAACGTGGGCGGCGACCACCTCGAGGCCGCCATCGCCGCGATGCGGGTCGACGGCCGCGTGGCGATGTGCGGCGCGATCGCCCAGTACAACTCGACGGAGCCGCCGGCCGCCCCGCGCAACCTCGCCCTGGCGATCGGCAAGCGGCTGACCCTGCGCGGCTTCGTCCTGCAGAAGTACGCAGCGCAGGTCCGCCCCGAGTTCCTGGAGCGCGTGGGCCCGTGGGTCGCCGCCGGGAAGATCCAGTGGGATGAGACCGTCCGGGAGGGTCTGGAGAACGCACCCCAGGCGTTCATCGACCTGCTCGAGGGCGCCAACACGGGGAAGATGCTCGTCCGGCTGTGACGAGCGACGGCGCACTCGGGGGCGGCATGGACACCTTCCGGCATCAGGGCCTGACCTTCGACGTCCGGGACGGCGGGCCGGCCGAGGGGGAGGTGGTGCTGTTGCTGCACGGCTTCCCGCAGGACGCCACGTCCTGGAGTCATGTCGAGCCGCTGCTGCACGCCGCGGGGCTGCGCACCCTCGCCCCGGATCAGCGCGGCTACTCCCCGGGGGCCGCTCCGCGGGCGACGGCGGCCTACCGCCTCCCGGCGCTCGTGGGGGACGCCGTCGCACTGGCGGACGCGGCGGGGGCGCGGCGCGTCCACGTCGTCGGCCATGACTGGGGCGGCGCCGTCGCCTGGGCGCTGGCCACCGCCCACCCCGAGCGCGTCGCGTCCTTGACGGTCCTGTCCACGCCGCATCCGGCCGCCCTGGCCCGCGCCCTGCGTGGCCCGGACCAGCTGCGCCGCAGCTGGTACATCGCCGCCTTCCAGGCACCGGCCCTCCCCGAACGGATCCTCGCGCGACGGCTGGGTTCCCTGCTGCAGCGGGGGCAGGTCCCCGGGGCGGAGCACTACGCCCGCCGGTTCTCCACCCCGCAGAGCCTGCGCGGCCCGGTGAACTGGTATCGGGCGAACCCGGATCTGGTGACCACCACGCGCAACGCGCCCGTGTCGGTCCCCACCACGTATGTGTGGGGCACTCGGGATGCGGCCTTGGGCCCGCGGGCCGCCGAGCTCACGGCGGGGCAGGTGGCGGGGGACTACCGGTTCGTGGCGCTCGACGCGGACCACTGGCTGCCTGAGCGCGAGGCGGACGCCGTCGCCCGGGCGATCCTGGACCGGGTGCGCTGACCCGGGCTCCGTGCGCGGGCCGCTCCCGCCGTCTCAGCGCGGCCCGACGGCCTCGGTGATCCGGTTCAGCTGGTCCATGAGGGCCCGGCGCTCGGTGGCGTGGAGGGGGATCCGGGTGAGGGCGTCCGCCGGGACCGTCCGGGCGGACGCCCGCAGCGCCCGTCCCTCGTCCGTCAGCCGGACCAGCACGCGCCGCTCGTCGTGGACGTCGCGCTCCCGCGTGACGAGCCCCATGCCGGCCAGGCGCTGCACCAGGGGTGTGATCGTCCCGTTGTCCATGCCGAGCCGGTCCCGCAGCGCGCCGACCCCCAGCGCGCCGGCGGCGTCCGACGTCGACGCCTCCGTCTCAGCCGAGGCGTCACTCTCCACCTGCCACAGGGTGAGCATCACGAGGTACTGCGGGTAGGTGAGGCCGAGGCGGGAGAGCAGGGGGCCGTAGCCGCGCGTGACGGCGCGCGCCGCCCGGTGCAGGGCGAAGCAGAGCTGGTCCTCGAGGGCGAGGCTGGGGGTCGGCGCGGCATCCATGGGAGCGATTCTAGTGGTCGCTGGGGAGCGACTTGGTTGCGCGCGACCTAACCGGGTGGCAGGCTGGATCCGACTCGTCCCGCACGGGGCGGGCGGATGAAAGGACCTCCCATGGAGACCATCTACACCGCCGAGGCGCTCAGCACCGGCGCCGGCCGTGACGGCCATGTCCGCACCACCGACGGGCGGGTCGACCTCGACCTCGCCGTGCCCACCGAGATGGGCGGCTCCGGCCAGGGCACCAACCCCGAGCAGCTGTTCGCCGCCGGCTACGCCGCGTGCTTCCACTCGGCCCTGCAGATGGTCGCCCGTGCCTCCCGTGCCGACATCACCGACTCCTCCGTCGGCGCGCGCGTGGGCATCGGCCGCCAGGGTGAGGGCTTCGGCCTAGAGGTCACCCTCGAGGTCGTGCTGCCCAATGTCCCCGCGGACCAGGCCCGCGCCCTCATGGAGCAGGCGCATCAGGTGTGCCCCTATTCGAACGCCACCCGGGGCAACATCGACGTCGTCCTCGAGCTCGGGGAGGCGTGATGACGAAGCGTCGGCAGTCCGTCCCCCTCTCGCAGACCGCCGCCCGCCTCGGCCTCGGCGGGTTCATGACCGCCGCAGGGCTGTCCCACCTCACCGTGGCGCGCCGTGAGTTCCGCGCCCAGGTGCCCTCGTGGGTCCCGCTTCCGGCGGACCTCGTGGTGCTCGGATCCGGCGTGGCCGAGATCGGCCTCGGGGCCGCTCTGCTGGCGCTCCCCGGGCAGCGCCGCCTGACCGGCACCGCCCTGGCGGCCTTCTACACGGCGATCTACCCCGGGAACATCGGGCAGTACGCCGAGCGCAAGGACGGCTTCGGGCTGGACACGGACGGCCGCCGCCTGGCGCGGCTGTTCGGCCAGCCCGCCCTCATCGCGGCCGCCCTGTGGGCCGCGGGAATCCCCGAGCGGGAGCAGGGCGGGCGCCGCTGACGCCGTCGTCGGCCCTGCGGTCCCACGCCGGCTCCGGGCACGTGCCCGGAGCCGGCGTGATCTCACCCCGCGGCGAGGCGCGGCCCGTTCCGCAGGTGTACCGCAGGTGTCCGGCCCGGCGGGCCGTCAGCCCTGACGCATCGTCCCGGTCTCGAGGAAGCGCTGGTGCCAGGACAGGGCCTCGCCCAACAGGTGCGGGGTGTGCAGGCCGTCCGACTCACGCATCGCGCGGTCGAAGTAGTCCCGCAGCTGCTCCCTGTAGTCCGGGTGCGCGCACGTGTCGATGATCGTGCGGGCGCGCTGCTTGGGGGAGAGGCCGCGCAGGTCGGCCAGCCCCTGCTCGGTGACCACCACGTGCACGTCGTGCTCGGTGTGGTCCACGTGGGAGACCATCGGCACGATGCAGGAGATCGCCCCGTTCTTCGCGACGGACGGCGTGAGGAAGAACGAGGTGAACGCGTTGCGGGCGAAGTCGCCGGAGCCGCCGAGGCCGTTCATCATCTTCGTGCCCATGAGGTGCGTGGAGTTCACGTTGCCGTAGAGGTCGGCCTCGAGCATGCCGTTCATCGCCAGGATGCCGAGGCGGCGCACGAGCTCGGGGTGGTTGGAGATCTCCTGGGTGCGGATGATGAGCTTGTCCCGGTACTGGTTCACGTGGGAGTTGAAGCGCTCGGCGGCCTCCGTGGAGAGCGAGAACGCCGTGCACGAGGCCATGGAGAGGGTTCCCGAGTCCAGCGCGTCGAGCATGCCGTCCTGCACCACCTCGGTGAAGGCGGTCAGCCCGTGGAAGCGGGACGTCACGAGTTCGGCCATCACGGCGTTCGCCACGTTGCCCACGCCCGACTGCAACGGCAGCAGGCGCTCGTCGTACCGGCCCTGGGCCACCTCGTGCTCGAAGAACTCCACGAGGTGCTGGGCGATGGCCACCGAGTCGGCGTCGGCGGGCTTGAACGCCGAGTTGCGGTCCGGCGCATGGGTCTCGACGACGGCCACCACCTTGGCCGGATCCACGCCGAAGTCCGTGACGCCGATGCGATCCGCCGGGTGGGTGACCCCGACCGGCTTGCGGTGCGGCGGCAGGGCGGTCTCGTAGTAGACGTCGTGCAGGCCGTCCAGGTCCTCGCTCTGCCACGAGTTCACCTCGAGGATCACCTGGTCTGCGAGGTCCAGCCAGGACTTGTTGTTGCCCACGGACGAGCTCGGCACGAGCCGGCCGTTCTCCCGGATCGCGGACACCTCGACCACGGCGGTGTGCATCGGGCCGTAGAAGCCCTCCCACACGGTCTGGGCCAGGTGGGAGAGGTGCGTGTCGATGTACTCGGTCTCGCCCGCGTTGATCCTCGCGCGCATCGTGGGGTCCGTGTTGAACGGGGTGCGCAGCGCGACGCCGTCGGCCTCGGCGAGCGCGCCGTCCATCTCCGTGGACGTGGAGGCGCCGGTGTGGAGGTTGATGCGGAAGTCCTCGCCGCGGGCGTGTGCGGCCTTGATGCGCTCGGCGAGAGCCATGGGCACGGCCTTCGGGTAGCCCGATCCGGTGAAGCCGCTCATGCCCACCGTGGTCCCCGGCTGGATGAACGCCGCCGCCTCCGCCGCGGACATCACCTTGGCCTTCAGTCCGGGATGATGGATGCGAGACGACATGGAGCCTCCAGGGGCGTGATGCGGACGAGGACGGGCAAGGGCCAGGGTACCTGTGCCAGGGTGTCGGCATGCGCTTCACCCAGGCCGAGCTCCAGGAGTTCCGCGACCGCACCGTGCCGGACCTGCTCCCGGACCCGCTGCGCCTGCTGTTCGTGGGCATCAACCCGAGCCTGTGGAGCGCCGCCACGGGCGCGCACTTCGGCCGACCCGGCAACCGCTTCTACCCGGCCCTGCACCGGGCCCGCATCACCTCGCACCTCATCGACGCCTCCGGCGGCTATCCCGACGTCGGCCTGGCCGAGCTCCGGGCCAAGGGCATCGGCATCTCCAACCTGGTCCCGCGCGCCACGGCCCGCGCCGACGAGCTCACGCGGGCCGAGCTCGAGGCCGCCCCCGCCCGGCTGGACGCCCTCGTCACCGCACACGCGCCCGCCGCTGTCGCAGTGCTGGGGGTGACCTCCTACCGGACGGCGTTCGGCGTGCCGAAGGCGCGCCTGGGGGAGCAGGACTCGCCGTGGCCGAGCACCCGCCTGTTCGTGGCGCCGAATCCGAGCGGGCTCAATGCCCACGCGACGCTGGACTCGCTCGCCGCGGACTACCGGGCGATCGCGAGCGCGGCGGGGACCCTGTAGACGAGGTCAGCTGCGCGCCCGAGTCTGGGCGAAGGACGCAGACCACCGCCATCCGTGGCAGCAGGCAGACGCATCGGCGCCCCACCGCTCCGGCGTCGGAACGTCGGTCCCGTCGTGGTCAGCGAGATCCGGCAGACGCTCGCGCCGCGGATGGCCCGGTGAGCCGAGACGGCACGGGAGGGGCCGCTAGCCTGGTCCCGACGCCGCCGCCCCGCGAGGAGAGCCATGCTCCAGCCCCACCAGCACGCGCCGCAGTTCCTCCGCACCATGGCGGACGGCACGATCAAGCAGGTCAACCCGTTCAGCGGCACCGAGGTGTGGACCGTCCCGGGGCGGGCCAACCGCCCGCTGGGGCTCGCGCGGCCGGAGCCGCGACCCCTCGATCCGGCTGAGCACGACCGTCACTGCGCGTTCTGCGCGGGGCGATACCTGGAGACCCCGCCGGAGAAGGCCCGCGTCGTCCGCGGCGCGGGAGGGTCCTTCGAGACCCTCGCCGGCCTCGGTGCTGAGCACCTCTTCGACACCGTCGCCGCGTTCCGCCGGGTCCCCAACCTCTTCGAGATCCTCAGCTACGACTACTGGCGCGCCAACTACGGCTACGAGCTCACGACGGCGGCGCGGCGCCACCGCGATGACTACCTCGCCTCGGAGGCCGGCCGGGCCCACGTGCGCGCCGTCGTCGGGACGAAGCTGCGGGCCGCGGGGAGGAGCCCCGACGAGATCGACGCGATGTCCGAGGACGAGACGATCGATGCGGCCTCGGGGTTCTTCGGCGGCGGGCACGACGTGATCATCGCCCGGCGCCACTACGTGGACGGCGCCGCGGACGACCACCGGCTGGCCAGCGCCGGCACGCTGACCCTGGACGAGCACCACGCGTTCATCGCCTTCACCGCGGAGGCCGCCCGCGCGCTGTACGAGGCCAACCGCGACGTCCGCTACGTCTCGGTGTTCCAGAACTGGCTCAAGCCCGCCGGCGCCTCCTTCGACCACCTGCACAAGCAGCTGGTGTCCATCGACGAGCGTGGAGCGCAGAACGAGGCGGTGCTCGCGCGGCTGCGCGCCGACCCGAACGTCTTCAACGAGGACGCCGTCAACTACGCGGCCCGCCACAGCCTGGTGATCGCGGAGAACGAGCACGCCGTCATGCTCGCCGGCTTCGGGCACCGCTACCCGACCCTCGAGGTGTACTCGAAGAGCGCGGAGTCGGATCCGTGGGCCCAGGCGCCCGAGGAGCTGCGCGGCATGTCCGACCTGCTCCACGCCGCCCACGCCGCGACCGGCGCGGACGTGCCCTGCAACGAGGAGTGGCACACCCGCCCGGCCGACGTCGAGGCCGGCATGCCGTGGCGGGTGTGCCTCAAGTGGCGTGTCTCCACGCTGGCCGGCTTCGAGGGCGCGACGAAGATCAACGTCAACGCGATCAGCCCGTACGGCGTGCGAGACCGCGTGGTGGACCGGCTCTTCTCCCTCCGGGCCGAGGGGACGGTGGCGCCGGACGTGCTGATCGCCGCCGAGGCGCCGTGCCGGCCGAACATGCTGCGATACGCCAGGCGGTAGGGGCGGGCCGTCCCCTCGCGTAGCGTGGACCCCATGGCCCGCCAGCTCCAGCGCTACCGTGAGATCGCCCACGTCATGTCCCGGAACGGCCTCTACGCGACGGCCGTGCAGGCCGGGCTCGGCCGCTGGCTGCCGGCCACGGACCGGCAGGCTCACCTGGGAGGCGTCGACGCCGCCGCCCGCCCCGAGCTCGTGGTGCGCACCTTCGAGGAGCTCGGGACCACGTTCGTGAAGCTGGGCCAGCTGATCTCGACCCGGCCCGACCTCTTCCCGGAGAGCTACTGCCGTGCGTTCGCCCGGTTGACGGACAGCACCACCCCGATCCCGTTCGAGGCGCTCGCCGAGACCGTGCGCGAGGACTTCGGGGCCTCCGTGGACGAGATCTTCGCGTGGTTCGACACGACGCCGCTGGCGACCGCCTCGATCGGCCAGGCGCACCTGGCGCGGCTGCGGGACGGGCGCGACGTCGTCGTGAAGATCCGCAAGCCCGGCGTGGTGGAGGAGGTCCAGACCGACCTGGAGATCCTGCGGACGCTGGCCGGGCGCCTCTCCCGCGCCTTCCAGACGCTGCAGGACATGGACATCGTGGGGATGGTGGAGCAGTTCGACCGCTCCCTGCGGGCCGAGCTGGACTACCTCGTGGAGGCGCGGGCGTGCGAGGAGATCGCGGCCAACTTCGCGGGCACTCCGGGCGTGCGCTTCCCGTGGATCGACTGGGAGACCACGTCCTCGCGCGTGCTGACCATGCAGCGCCTCTCCGGCCTGCGGGTGGACGACGTCGACGCCCTGGACGCCGCCGGCGTGGACCGCGAGGACCTCGCCTACCGCGCCGCCGACGTCCTGCTGCGCATGGTGTTCGAGTACGGGGTGTTCCACGCGGACCCTCACGCGGGCAACCTGTTCATCGAGTCCGACGGCACGATCGGGTTCATCGACTTCGGCTCCGTCGGCCGGATCAGCCCCGCTGTCCGACGCCAGTTCGCCCGCATGGCGATGGCGTTCGCGAGCCAGGACACCGACGGGCTCGTGCGGGGGCTCCTGGAGATCGCGCCTCCGCGCGGCACCGTGGACCGGCGCCGCCTGCGCTGGGAGGTCTTCCGCATCACCTCCCGCCTCGACGGCACCGAGCTCGCGGAGATCCGCGTGGACCAGATCGTCTCCCAGGTCTTCGCGATCGTGCGGCACCACCGGCTGGCGCTGCCGCCGGAGCTCGTGCAGCTGTGCCGGATGCTGATCATCGTGGACGGCGTCGGCGTGCGGCTCCACCCGGGCTTCGACTACTCCTTCGTCCTCACCCCGTTCGCCGCGCGCATGGCCGGGGAGCATCTGAATCCCCGGCGCCTCGCCGCACGCGCGGCCGGCGCTGCCGCGGCCGCGGCCGAGCTCGGCTTCGACCTGCCCGGGTACGCGCGCAAGTTCCTCGAGCGCCTTGACGACGGCGGCGTGGACGTGAACCTCAAGACCGGCGAGCTCGAGCCCCTCGTCGCCCGCGTCGAGCGCACGGGGGACCGGATCGTGGCCGCGATGGTGGTGGCCGCGATGATCTCCGGCGGCACCAACGTGCTCGTGGCCTACAAGGACCAGCTCGGCCGGTACGCGGCGCCCGTGGTCGCCGCCGGAGGAGCCGCGCTCACCGGCGGCAGCGTCTACCTGGCGTGGACCGGGCGTCCGCGGCGCAAGCCCCGGCGCTGAGGGCCGTGTCGCGCCGAGCGGAGGAGGCCGACGCGCTGGGCCGTCGTCGTCTTGCCCACCGAGGTGCTCTCGAAGGCGAGGGTGCGCCGGTCGACACCGGCGGTGCCCTCCAGCGCCTCGGCCCGGTCGTAGGGTGGGTGACCATGGTCACCCGCACGCTGCCGCAGCTCACCCCCGCCCGCCTCCGCGAGATCGCCCCCTACCTCTCCCGATGGCTCGCCACGCAGGTGGAGACCCGCCAGGTCCCGGGCGCTCAGGTCGCCGTCCGGATCGGGGACGAGCTGGTCCTCTCCGAGGCGTTCGGCGTCGCGGACGAGTCCTCGGGCGATCCCCTCACCACGGACCACCTCTTCCGGGTGGCCAGCCACTCCAAGACGTTCACCGCCGTCGCCGTGCTGCGCCTCGTCGAGGACGGTCGCCTGCGGCTGGACGACACCGTGGCCGACCTCCTCCCGCGCTGCGCGGACACCCCCCTCGCAGGCGCCACCGTCCGCGAGCTGCTCAGCCATACCTCCGGCGCGATCCGCGACGGCGTGGACGCCGACTTCTGGGTGCTCGACGAGGACTTCCTCGACCCGGAGGCCCTCCTCGCGGTCGTCCGGGAGCACGGCGCCGCCTATGCCCCGCAGGAGCACTTCAAGTACTCGAACATCGGCTACGGGGTCCTCGGCGCGATCATCGAGCAGGTCACGGGCCGGGACTACGCCGAGCACGTGGCGGACGACGTCGTCGCGCGCCTGGGCCTGACGGACACCCACCCCGAGCTCACGGACGAGCTCGACCGCCGTGCCGCCGTCGGCCACACCCGCGCGCACGGCACGGGCCGCGACCGCCGGCGCGTGACCATCGACCAGGCCACCACCGGCGCGCTCGCGGCCGCCACCGGCTTCGTCTCCCGCGCCGAGGAGCTCAGCAGGTTCTTCGGCGCCCTCGCGCTGGGGCGCAGGGAGCTCCTCACCGACCGCACCCTGCGCCTCATGCACCGCCCCGAGGCCACGTTCGAGCGCGGCACCGGCACGGGCACCTACGGACTCGGCCTCATCGGAACGACGGTGGGGGCGCGGCGGATGGTCGGCCACTCGGGCGGGTTCCCCGGGCAGATCACCCGCACGCTCGTGGACCCGACGGACGGGCTCGCGGTCTGCGTCCTCACCAACGCGGTGGACGGGCCGGCCGAGGCGCTCGCCGTGGGGCTCATCCAGCTCGTGGACCTGCTCACGGCGCCCGCCGCGGACTGGCAGGCCCTGCCCGACGGCGTCGCACCCGCCGATCTGGACCGCCTCACCGGCCGCTACGTCTCGCTGTGGGGCGAGATGGACATCGTGCGCGGCGGTGACCGGCTCGTCCGCCTCGACCCCACCACCCCCGGCCCCCTCGACGCGAAGGAGGAGCTGCGCGCCCTGGACGCCACCACGCTGCGCGTGGAGGACACGGACGGCTTCGGCGCCGCGGGGGAGCGCATCCCCTTCGAGCTCGACGACGACGGGCGTGTCACCCGGGTGCGCGTCACCGGCGTCAGCAGCTGGCCCGAGGAGGCGTTCCTGGCCCGGCGCGGCGAGCACTGGGCGCGGGGGGACGCCGGGTCCGCCCAGGAGTGAGGCGCGCCGACCGACCGCGAGCTCCATGAGTGACGGATCTCGCGCGGCCGGCACGGCCCTCCGCGCGGGGAATTCGGGCCGGAAGGGAGCAGACTTCTGCCCATGAGTCACACCGGCCTCGAGGAAGCACCCAGGACGACGTCGCAGGACGGAGGCGGCGAGGGCCTGCTGACCGTCCTCATCGCCCTCGGCGTGAACGCGGCGATCGCGATCGTGAAGTCGGTGGTCGGCGCGATCACCGGATCGGCGGCCATGGTCGCGGAGGCCGCGCACTCGTGGGCGGACGCCGGCAACGAGGTCTTCCTGCTCCTCGCTGAGAAGCGGGCGGTCAAGGCCGCGGACGAGCGGCACCCCCTCGGCTACGGCCGCGCCGCCTACGTGTGGTCCATGGTCGCGGCGTTCGGCCTGTTCGCCGTCGGCGCCGCCGTCTCCGTGTGGCACGGCATCTCGGTGTGGGGCGTGGACGAGGGGGAGTCGGACTACACGCTCGCGTACATCGTGCTCGCCGTCGCCTTCGTGCTCGAGGGCTACTCCTTCCTGAACGCGCATCGCCGCGTGAACCGGGACGCCGAGGAACGGCGCATCAGCCGCTTGCAGTTCCTCCAGCGCACCTCCGACCCCACGCTCCGTGCGGTGTGGGTGGAGGACGCCTCGGCCCTCACGGGCCTCGTGATCGCCGCGGCGGCCATGTTCCTGCACCAGGTCACGGGCGACGCCCGCTGGGACGCCGTCGGCTCCATCCTCGTGGGCGTCCTGCTCGGCGTCGTGGCGGTCTTCCTGCTCTCCCGCAACATGGCGTTCCTCGTCGGCGAGGTGGGTGACCCAGCCGTGCGCGCCCGCGCGCTGCGCTGGCTCCAGGAGCGGCCCGAGGTCGTCTCGGTCAGCTACCTGCACCTCGAGTACGTCGGGCCGGAGCGCATGCTCATCGTGGGGGCGGTGGACCTGGCCGGGGACGAGCGTGAGAGTGAGGCCGCGGTGATGCTGCAGCGCGTCGAGGACACCCTGCTCGAGCACCCGAACGTCGCCGCGGTCGTGCTCTCGCTCTCCAACCCGGGCCACGCCCCGCTGGCCCTGGACGAGGGCTGAGGGTCTCCGCGCGTCAGCGCTCAGTGCGCCTCAGGGCGCCTGCGCGCCTGCTTGACCTCGCCGCGCTGCCGCTTCGCCTCGAGGCGGCGGCGCTGGGACCCGCGCGTGGGCTTCGTGGGCCGGCGGGGCACCGGCGGAGCGATCGCGTCCCGGACCAGACCGGCGAGGCGCTCGCGGGCGGCCGCGCGGTTGCGCCGCTGGGAGCGGTGCTCGTGAGCCTCGACGGTCAGGACCGTTCCGTGCAGCCTCGTGGCCAGGCGGTCGAGGGCCCGCGCGCGCTGGGCCTCGTCGAGCGCTGTGGTCGTGGCGAGGTCGAGGCTGAGCTGGACGCGGGAGTCCGCGGTGTTCACGCCCTGCCCGCCCGGCCCCGACGCGTGGGAGAACCGCTCCGTCAGCTCGTCGGCGGGCACCCGGAGCCCGCGCGGTGCGCCGGGGCCGGGGCGGACGCGCAGCTCATCCACGGCGCCGCCCGGAATCGGCTCGCCGGGCCCAGGCGGGGGCGGGGCGCCGTCGGCGCGGGGTCAGGGGGTGCATCCACCCAGGATCCCACCGGCCCTCTCCGGGCGCCACGACGGCGCGGGCTCTCTGGTCCGCAGACCTGCCGACGGGGGCCGTGCGGCGCACCGGGGAGGCGGCCACGCCTGTTAGCGTTCGTGCTGGGCGGGCCGTGAGCGGACGGCCCGCCGTCGGCCACGCACGAGGGGACAGGACCGTCATGAGGAAGACCACCACGATCGCCGCACTGGGACTGGCGGGGGCGCTCACGCTCTCCGGCTGCGGGATGTTCGAGCCGAAGCCGGACGAGGTCCTGCGCTCCGCCTTCGAGGACGTCGACGCACAGAAGCAGCGCCGCACCGAGATCCGCACCACGGCGAGCGAAGAGCAGCTGCGCTCCGCGATGGAGTCCGCCGACGGAGCGATGTCCCCCGAGGACCGCGAGTCGCTCGACCGTGTGATCGCCACGCTCCGGGACACCACGGTCGTGATGGACGTGCGCAGCACCACGGACCAGACGCTCGGCACCCTCGCCCGGCCGGAGGACATGGACTGGGGCATGGACGTGAAGGTGAAGGACTCCATGGTCCTCCAGGCGCTCGAGACCGGGGACATGGACCTGTTCGTCCGGGCGGACCTGCCGGCGCTCATGCGGCTGAGCGGCAGCGCAGAGGCCCCGACGCTCGCGGAGATGCAGAGCCAGCTCGACTCGATCCCCTCCGGCATGGAGTGGATGCGCACCCTGGTCACCGGCGGGTGGCTCGGTCTCGACAGCACCCTGGCCGAGCAGGTCACCCAGGGCCTCGAGGAGCAGGCCGGCGTGGACACGGAGGGCCTCACGGGGGAGGAGCGGCAGCAGCTGCAGGACGCCCTCCTGGACCACAGCGACACGGAGAAGGTGGAGGACGGCCGCTACCGCATGCGCCTGCGCGTGAAGGAGTACGTCGAGGCGAACAAGGACCTCGTGGGCAAGCACCTCGCCGCGCAGAGCGGCGAGGAGACCCCGGACGTGGACGAGCTGCTCGCCCGGCTCAACGACGCCACCCTGGACATGGTCTACACCGTGGAGGACGCCGTGATGCGTCGGGTCGAGACGGACCCGATGCAGTTCGCCGACCTGATGGAGCCGGCGGCGGACGCCACGGAGGAGGAGCGGCAGCAGCTCCAGCGCATGCGCGACTCCGAGATGCCCATCGCCCTGGACCTCTCCGAGGACGTGCGGGACTTCGCGGTGCCGGACGGCGCCGTGCGCCTCACGCAGCAGGACCTCATGATGCTCTCGCTCATGACGAGCGGCGCCCTGCCGTCCTGACGGCCCTCGCACCGGCGCCCTCCTGACGTGCCCCATGTGCGGCCACGAATGGTCCGCCGAGGAGGGCGACGCACCCGCGGAGGCCGAGGCCGCCGTCGTGACCCGGGACGCGGTGGGCAATCCGCTGGCCGACGGGGACGACGTCGCGGCGAAGGTGCCGGGCGCGGGCCAGACGTCCCTGAAGTCCTCGGTGGTGAAGAAGGCGTGAGCGGCCCCGCCGGCGCCGCGCGCGTCGTGGGTAGGTCCCGTCACTTCGCCTCGGCGTAGGACCCCATGCTCGCCACGGTGAGCGGGAAGTCCACGGGTGCCTGCCCGAACAGCAGGCGCCCCGCCGCCGTCGCCGCGTCCGCCACGAGGGCGCGCACCGCCTCGGCCTCCTCCGCGGGTCCGTGGAGGACCACCTCGTCGTGCACGAAGAACACCAGCTGCGTGGCCATCCCCGCGGCCCGCAGCCGCCGGCGGATCTCGCCCATCCAGCACAGCGCCCACTCGGCCGCGGTGCCCTGCACCACGAAGTTGCGCGTGAAGCGCCCGGCCGAGCGCCGCCGACGTCGGACCGAGGACTCGGCCGCCTGCGTGGACACGTCCGCCACCGACTCGCGCCATTCCTCATCCGGCGCCGGCGACCAGCGGCCCAGCCACGTGGAGACCTGACCCCCGGCCTCGCCCACCGCGGCCGCGCGCTCAAGCAGGCCGATCGCGGCCGGGTAGAGGCGGCGCAGGTGCGGCATGAGCGCGGCGGAGTCGCCCGTCGTCGCCCCGTACATCGCCCCGAGCAGCGCCACCTTGGCGCGGGCGCGGTCGGCCAGCGCGGTGCCCGCGGCGCGTCCCTGCTCGGCGACCTCGCGGTACAGGTCCGGGGTGGTGCCGGCCCGGGCAAGCGCTTCGTCGCGGGCCATCGCCGCGAGGATCCGCGGCTCAACCTGGGACGCGTCGGCCACCGTGAGGGTCCAGCCGGGATCCGCGCGCACGGCGTCGCGCACTCCGGAGGGCACCTGCATGGCGCCGCCCCCGTGGGCCGCCCAGCGGCCGGTGACGACGCCGCCCACCAGGTAGGTGGCGTGGAAGCGGCCGTCCTGGCCCACCCACTGGTCCAGCCAGTGCCAGCCGTTGGCGGTCCAGAGGCGGGCGAGCGCCTTGTACTCCATCACGGGCGCCAGGAGCGCGGCCCGCTCCTGGCGCGCCGCCCCGCCCTGCTCGATCCACCGGTTCAGCTCCCACTGCCGCGTGGACTCCACGGTGACCCCGGCCGTCTGCAGGGCCCGCAGGAGCGTGGGCTGCGAGTCCGGATTCATGCCGGGGGCCCCGAGGGCCGCGCCGATCCGCTCGGCGAGCGCCTGCAGCCGCGCAGGGCGCTCCCCCTCGGGCGGGCGCGGCCCCAGCTGCTCCGCCAGCAGGGCCTCGTGCACGGGCCGGCTCCACGGCAGGCCGGCGGCGCGGATCTCCGCGGCCACGAGGGCCCCCTGGGACTCGGCGGCCACGAGCAGGCGCAGCCGGTGGGGGTGCGCCGAGTGCTCGACCGCCGCGCGCTGGGCTCTCAGCTCCGCGGCAAGCATGAGCGCGTCCGGCCCGGTCTGCGCCGCGCCGGGCAGGTCGAAGAACGCGTCCTGGGCGGGATCGTGGCGGGGGCGGGCGGCGGGGTCCTCGGGCTCGAGGACGGGGATCTCGCACACGGGCCGGTAGCCCGCGCCGCCGGTCGGCTCCACCCCGCTGCCGGGGGCGGACGCGGCACGCGTCAGGATCCGCTGCACGAGCCCGAGGTCCCAGCAGCGGTCCACGTGCACGCCCGCGGCGATCCACGGCGCGTACGCCTCGGCCACTGAGGCCAGCACCCAGCGCACCTGCGCCGCCTCCGCGCCGAGGCGGGCCGGCAGGCCCCGGACGACGTCGGGCGCCTGGGCGCGGCGGAAGCGCACCGCGGGCTCGGGGGCGCCCTCGCCGTCCGGGACGACGACGGCGGACCACTCGTCCGGCGGCGCGGCCGCGCCGCCGGAGGCGGGGGAGGGGCCGAGGACGATGAGCATGCGCCCCATTGTCCTCGGCCGGGACGCGCAGGGGCGTCAGCCGCGCGGACTCAGTCGGCGGTCGTGAGGCCGGTGGGCTCCGTGGGGCCTGCGCCGCCCGTCGCCGCCGTGATGCGGTCGCCGGCGACACGGTCGACGATGAGCGCGATCGCGCCGTCGCCCGTCACGTTCGTGGCCGTGCCGAACGAGTCGATGGCGAGGTAGGTCGCCACCATGAGCGCGACCTGCGGCTCCGTGAAGCCGAGCATCGAGGCCAGCAGCCCCGACGCCGCCACGATCGCCCCGCCCGGCACGCCCGGCGCGGCCACCATCGTGATGCCCAGCATGAAGATGAAGCCGATCATCACGGGGACGTCCACGGCCTGGCCCGAGAGGACGAGCACGGCCAGGGAGAAGGAGACGATCTTGACCGTGGACCCGGCCAGGTGGATGGTCGCGGCGAGGGGCACCACGAAGGAGGCCACCGGACGGCGGACGCCGAGCGTGCCCACCTGGCGCAGGGTCACGGGGATGGTCGCGGCCGAGGACGAGGTGCCCAGCGCGGTGGCGTAGGCCGGGAGCATGGCCCGCAGGGCCGTGAACGGGTTCCGGCGCGCGACCGCGCCGGCCACGGCGAACTGCACGAGCAGCAGGACGAGCGTGAGGACGAAGACGAGGGCGATGACGCCCAGGAACGTGAGGACGACCTCGGCGACGCCTCCGGCGGCGGCCATCGTCAGGAACGTCGCGAAGACGTAGAACGGCAGCAGGGGCACGATCACGCCGCTGATCACCTTCTCGACGATGCTCCGCAGCTCCTCGAAGCCGTGCTGCAGGGTGCCCCGCGGGATCAGCGTCATGCCGATGCCCATCACGAATGCGAGCACGAGCGCGGTCATGACGCCGAACGGCGGCGCCATCTCCACCGTGAAGAAGGCCTCGGCCTGCCCCGCGGTGGGGTCGGTCACCGAGGAGATGGAGCCGGGCGTGAGGAGGTGCGGGAACACCGCGAGCCCGGCCGCCAGCCCGAGGAATCCGCCGAACACGGTGGAGGCGTAGGCGATCGCCGCGGTGAGCCCGAGCCACCGCCCGGCGCCGCGGCCCAGCTCGGCGATCGCCGGCGCCACGAGCGCGAGGATCAGGACCGGGACGATGAAGCCCAGGAAGCCGCTGAAGAGCCCGGCGAAGGTGGCCGCGGTGCGGGCGAGCCAGTCGGGGGCGATCAGGCCGAGGACGATGCCCAGGACGATGCCGGTCAGGACGCGCGCGAGCAGGCCGAAGCGGGGGCGCCGAGCGGGGGCGGCGTCGGCCGTGGCGGGGGTGTCGAGGCGCGCGGCGTCCTCGGAGGGCGAGGGGGACATGGGCGAGACGCTAGCGCGAACCAGGCCGGGCGATGGGCGAACTCTCGTTCATTGCGGCCGGCGGCCACCCGCGTCACGACGGGCGGCCGCGGCTCCCGGTCCTGCGTCCCCGCCGCCTCCTCCCGGCACGCGCCGACGGCGACGCCTCCCCGCCCGGGGCGCGTCGCCGTCGTCGTGGGGGAGCCGGGCCGGAGCCCGGCACCGGGGTCAGCGCGCGGTGAGCGTGCGCGAGTAGACCGTGGTGCCCTGCGCGTTGATCAGGCGGACGCGGAACTCGCGGCCGTCCTCGGGGATCTCCACGTGCCCGAAGTACTGGTGCTCGCCCGTGCGCGGGGAGCCCATGACGGGGCCGTGCGCCTCGAAGTCCAGGCGCGGGCCGAACGTGCCGTCCAGGGCGTTGGGCCCGAAGGAGCCGGCGTTGATGGGCCCGGCCACGAACTCCCAGAAGGGCTCGAAGTCGGTGAACGCCGCGCGCTCGGGGGAGTAGTGATGGGCCGCGCAGTAGTGCACGTCTCCGGTCAGGAACACGACGTTCTTCACGCCGTGGTCCTTGATCGCCTTGAGGAGGCGGGCCAGCTCGAGCTCGCGGCCCAGCGGGGCGCCGTGCTCCGCGTTGGAGATCGACTCCTGGCCCTTGCCGTCCGGGACGACGAGGCCCAGCGGGAGGTCGTTGGCGATCACCTTCCACGTGGCGGTGGAGGCGCGCAGCTCGCGGATGAGCCACTGCAGCTGCTCCTCGCCGAGGATCGGCGTCTCGGTCTGCTCGAGACCGGGGGTGTTCTCGCCCTTGAACGTGCGCATGTCGAGGGCGAAGACGTCGAGCGAGGGGCCGCGGGAGATCTTGCGGTGGATGCGGGCCGGCTCGAAGCCGTCACCGCCGCGCAGGGCGCGCCCGTCGGCGATCGGCATGTACTCCTGCCACGCGCGGCGGGCGCGGGCGGCGAGCGTGTCCACGTCCCGCACCTGCGTGTAGCGGGGGTCCTCGAGGACCTCGCCGGGCCACCAGTTGTTGGTGGTCTCGTGGTCGTCCCACTGGGCGATCACGGGGACGTCCGCGTACATCTCGCGGAGGTTGACGTCCATCATGTTGTAGCGGTGACGGCCGCGGAACTCGTTCAGCGTCTCGGCCACCTTGGACGTCTCCTCGGTGGTGATGTTGCGCCACGTGGGCTCGCCCTTGACCTCCACGGTCTCGGGGATCGGGTTGTCGGCGTAGATCGTGTCCCCCGAATGGAGGAAGAAGTCCGGCTTGGTGGCGTGCATGGCCGCGTAGCCGCGCATGCCTCCGATCTCGGGGTTGATGCCGTACCCCTAGCCCGCGGTGTCCGCGGTCCACACGAAGGACTGCGCGGCGGTGGTCTTCTTCCCGAAGCGCGTGCCGGGGGCCGTGGTGAAGTGGGCGACGGCGGACTCGCCGAGGCGGCCCAGCTCGTCCACGGCGCGGAGCACGGCGCGCAGGCGGGAGGTGCCCGAGCTGCGGGCCCACAGGACGGCGGAGTTCGAGGACACGTCGCCCGTGGCCACGCCGGAGGGCAGCGTGAGGCGGGAGGAGACGAGCCCGGAGTGCCGCGAGGCGGCCCTGCCGGAGCGGCCGGGGGCGGCCCCGGCGGATGCGGGGAGCAGGAGGACGGCCGAGGCGGCGGCGCCGGTGGCCAGGACGGTGCGGCGGGCGGTGGACTGGGGACGCGGTGTCTCGCTCACGGATCCCATGGTCCGCCCCGCAGATGCGGGGACGGTGACCTGCTGGTGAACGGCCGGCGACGGGCCGCCGTCGGGAACTCGGCAGGATGCGGTTGCGCGGGGGCGCATCCGGACGGGACACTGTGCGTCTCCGGGGGCGGCGTCCGGCTCCACCGAAGACAGGAAGCGGCCCACCATGGCAGAGCAGCACGCCCCCGCGGGGCAGGTCACCTCGCGACTCAACGCCAGGGTGGTGGGCATCAGCCTCGCCGCCGCCCTCGGCGGGTTCATGTTCGGATTCGACACGTCGGTGATCAACGGTGCGGTGGACGCCCTCGCGGCGGACTTCGCGCTCGGCCCCGCCCTCACCGGCTTCGCGGTCTCCTCCGCGCTGATCGGCTGCGCGGTGGGCGCCTGGTTCGCCGGACCGCTGGCCAACCGCCGCGGCCGCATCCCCGTCATGGTGATCGCGGCTGTGCTCTTCCTCGTCTCGGCGATCGGCTCAGGCTTCGCCTTCGGGGTCGTGGACCTGATCCTGTGGCGTCTGGTCGGCGGACTCGGCGTCGGCGCCGCCTCGGTGATCGCACCGGCGTACATCGCGGAGGTCAGCCCGGCCCGGGTCCGCGGCCGGCTGGGATCGCTGCAGCAGCTGGCGATCGTTCTCGGCATCTTCGTGGCGCTCCTCTCGGACGCGCTGTTCGCCAACGTCGCCGGCGGCGCCGCCGAGACGCTGTGGTTCGGCATGCCGGCGTGGCGCTGGATGTTCCTCGCGGCGGCCGTGCCCGCGGTTCTCTACGGCGTCTGCTCCCTGCGCCTGCCCGAGTCACCGCGCTACCTCGTGGCCCGGGGCCGGCTCGACGACGCCGCCCACGTGCTGCGCGACTTCACCGGCGTCGCCGACCCGGCCCCCATGATCGAGGACATCCGCCGCTCGCTGAACTCCGAGCAGCGGGAGAGCCTGCGCGACCTGCGCGGGGACGCCCTTGGCCTCAAGCCCATCGTGTGGGTCGGCATCCTGCTCTCCGTGTTCCAGCAGGCCGTGGGGATCAACGTGATCTTCTACTACTCCACCACGCTGTGGCGCTCGGTCGGCTTCGGCGAGTCCGACGCCCTGACGATCACGGTGATCACCTCCGTCACGAACATCGTGGTGACGCTGGTGGCCCTCGCCCTCGTGGACCGGGTGGGGCGCCGTCCGATGCTGCTGGTCGGTTCCGCGGGCATGGCCGTGAGCCTCGGCGCGATGGCCTACGCCTTCTCCACGGCCACGGCCGTCACCGCGGCCGACGGCTCCTCCTCGGTGGTGCTCGCCGCTCCCATGTCCACCGTCGCGCTGATCGCCGCGAACGCGTTCGTGGTGTTCTTCGGCGTCTCGTGGGGCCCCATCACGTGGGTCCTGCTCGGCGAGATGTTCCCCAACCGCATCCGCGCCGGGGCGCTCGCGGTGGCCGCGTCCGCCCAGTGGGTGGCCAACTTCGCGATCTCCACGACGTTCCCGGCGCTGGCGGACCTCGGCCTGATGTTCGCCTACGGCCTGTACGCGGTGATGGCAGCCCTCTCCTTCCTCTTCGTCGCCACGATGATCCCGGAGACCAAGGGGCGCGAGCTCGAGGACATGTCCGACGCGGCGCACACCCGGGCGCCCCGCGTGACCGGCTGAGGCCGGCGGGGGCCGGTGCCGGGTGCCGCCGCGGACGCGCCCCGTGTCCTCGAGTGCGCCGGAGGCGAGGAGGCCGCGCCCCTCGGCCCGCGCGGCACTACCCTGGAGCCCGTGCCGACCACCGACTCCTCCTCCTCCCCGCTCACCGACGTCGAGCCCCTCGCCTCGACGACGGTGGGATCGGGCCCGCACCGCGTCGCCTTCCTCCACGGCCTCATGGGCCGCGGCCGAAACTTCACGGGCGTGGCGAACGCGCTCGCCGACGACTTCACGCTCGAGCTCGTGGACCTCCCGGACCACGGCCAGTCGCCGTGGAGCGACGCGGTGGACTACCCCGGGATGGCCGACCGCGTGGCGGAGCACCTGCGCGCCGGGCTCGCCGCGGACGGGCCCGTGCACCTGCTCGGCCACTCGATGGGCGGCAAGGTGGCCATGGTCCTCGCGCTGCGCCACCCCGATCTCGTGGAGCGGCTCGTGGTGGTGGACATCTCCCCGCGCATGTCCCCCTCGGCCACGGACGAGTTCGTGCACCTGCTCGGCACCATGCTGGAGATGGACCTCGGTGCCTACTCCACGCGCGCCGAGGCGGACGCGGCGATGGCCGAGCACGTCCACGACGAACGTGTGCGCGGCTTCCTCCTCCAGAACCTTCGCCGCGAGGGCGGGAACTTCTCATGGCAGCCCAACGTGCGGATGCTCTTCGAGCACCTCGAGGAGGTCGGGCGGTTCCCGGACCCGGTCGTCCCCGAGGACCCGGACCGCGTGTTCGACCACCCCGTGCTGTGGCTCGGCGGCGAGAAGTCGGACTACATCCTCGACGAGGACGTCCCGGAGATGAAGGCGCTCTTCCCGCGCGTCGTGCGCGTCATGGTCCGCGACGCCTCGCACTGGGTGCACGCCGACCAGCCGGAGGCGTTCGTCTCCGCCGTGCGCACCTTCCTCACGGCGGACTGACCCGCCCCCCCAGACGCCGAGGGCGCCGTCGGAGAGGATCCGACGGCGCCCTTCCTGCGTCCGACGCGGGGTCAGTGCTGCAGGGTCTCCTTCTTGCCCCGCAGGCGGCCCACCACGGCCATGACGGCCACGGCGACCGAGCCCCAGATCAGGCCCCACAGGGCGGAGCTCAGGGTCTCCACGAGCCAGCCGAGCACGGAGCCGGCGGCCCGGGTGACGGGCTCCACGAGGTGGTGCTGGGCGTCGTACAGCCACGGCAGGCCGAGCGCCGAGAGCTCCATCAGCACGATGTGGCCGCCCACCCACAGCATCGCGACGGTGCCGATCACGGTGATCACGGTCATCACGATGGGCATGGCCTTCACCAGGCCGTGGCCGAACGAGCGGGCACCGGAGGTGCGGGCGTTCTGGTTCATGTGCAGGCCGACGTCGTCCATCTTCACGATGGCCGCCACCGCACCGTAGACGGCGAGCGTGATGAAGACCGCCACCACGGCGAGGATCCCGGCCTTGAGCCAGAAGCCCTGGTCCGCCACCTCGTTCATGGAGATCACCATGATCTCGAGGGAGAGGATGAAGTCGGTGGTCACTGCGCCGCGCACCACCTTGTCCTCGGCCTCCGGGCCCTGCTCGACGGCGGGGGTGTCCGTCTCCTCATGGTGGCCGGTCAGCTTGCCCCAGACCTTGTGGGCGCCCTCGTAGGAGAGGTAGGTGCCGCCGGCGAGGAGCAGCCAGGGCAGGGCCCACGGGGCGATCCAGTCCAAGATCAGCAGGCCGGGGAGGATGAAGACCAGCTTGTTGCGCAGCGAGCCCTTCACGATCCTCCAGATCATGGGCAGCTCGCGGTTCGCCGCCGCACCGGCCATGTACTGCGGCGTCACGGCCGCGTCGTCGATGACCACGCCGGCGGCCTTGACCGAGGCGCGTCCGGCGCCGGCGGCGACGTCGTCCACGCTGGCGGCGGCGAGGCGTGCCAGGGCTGCGACGTCATCGAGCAGAGCGACGAGACCGCTCATAGTTCCTCCTGGGGTGCGGGGGGACGCACGGGGCGCCGACGCGCGGAAGCGCGCGAGTCGAGCATAACGACCCGCGCGCCTCCGGTCGGCGCCGGCCCGTTCGGACCGGGGGAGGGGTCAGGCGCTCTCGGTGGTCTCCACCGGCCGCTGGCCGAGGCGGGCGTCGATGCGCAGCAGGCCCGAGCCGTCGTCGCCCACGAGCCTCAGCTGGCCCACGATCTCGGAGACGGTGGACTCCTCCTCGACCTGCTCGTCCAGGAACCAGTTGAGCAGCGGGCGGGAGTTGAGGTCACCGGCGGCCTCGGTGGCGCGGTAGAGGTCGCGGATGGACTCGGACACCTTCTGCTCGTGGGCGAGGGCCGCCTCGAAGATCTGCAGGGCGGTCATGCCCTTCGCCTCGGGCGGGGCGGCGATCGCGCCGATGCGGGCGAAGCCGTCGCGGTCCGTGACGTGGTCGATGAACTTGTTGGCGTGGACGATCTCCTCGTCCGCCTGATGGCGCAGCCACGCGGCCATGCCGGAGAGCTCGAGGTCGTCGGCGGCGGAAGTCGCTAGGGTGAGCCGCGATGCCCACCGATCCCGTCCTCTCCCCGTCCGCTCCCCGCGGCCCCGGCGGCCGCCGCGCCCTCGTGGCCCGCCGGGTCTTCCGCACGCCGCTGCAGCGCCGCGTCGTGTACGCCGTGGTCTTCGAGGCGCTGGCCATCCTCTTCACCACGGGGATCCTGGCGGCGCTGGGCAAGCCCGGAGGGTCCTCGCTCGCGGTCGCCGTGGTGTCCTCGACCGTGGCGCTGATCTGGAACGTGGTCTACAACTCCCTCTTCGAGCGGTGGGAGCGCACCGCGGGCATCGCCGGCCGCCCCTGGTGGGTGCGCGCCCTGCACGCGGTGGGGTTCGAGGGGGGTCTCATCCTCTTCCTCGTCCCCGCTGTGGCGCTCATCCTCGGTGTGAGCCTGTGGGAGGCGTTCCTCATCGAGGCGGGCCTGCTGGTGTTCTTCCTCGTCTATGCGGCCGTGTACGCGTTCGTGTTCGACTCGGTGTTCGGGCTGCCCGACTCGGCCGGCGGCGCCGGGTGAGCCCTCAGAGCCCCAGGAACTCCCG
Source organism: Micrococcus sp. NPDC078436 (assembly GCF_040702705.1). Lineage (NCBI taxonomy): Bacteria > Bacillati > Actinomycetota > Actinomycetes > Micrococcales > Micrococcaceae > Micrococcus > Micrococcus sp. NPDC078436. Next base: position 33,744 of record NZ_JBFBLX010000009.1, read on the forward strand.
GATCGCGGGCATCTCGCGGCGCGCCTGCTCCAGCCCGAGCGCGTGGGCCGCCGCCAGCTTCGCCACGGAGCGCTCGCCGTTGGAGACCGGCATGGTCTCCGGGACGAACAGGTAGGCGTCGCCGGAGCGCTCCATCTCGAAGAGGCGCTCGCGCGTGGCGTTGTAGCGCCGCCACCGCGTGAGGAGGGCCTCGGCCACGGCCGGGTAGCGGCGGAAGGTCCGCTGGTAGAAGGCGGGGAAGCGCTCGGGTCGCTTCACGTACCCGCGCTCGCGGGTCATCACGACGAGCAGCTTCGTGAACCCCGCCCGATCCGCGGCCGTGACGGGCACGCCGCCGTCCACGCCGAGGGCGCCGTCCACGAAGACCGTGCCCTCCGCGTGCACGGGGGGCATGAGCACCGGCATCGTGGAGGAGGCGCGCACGCGCACCATCAGGTCGCCGAGCGAGGTCATGTCGGAGCGGTCCCACCAGCGGGTCTCGCCGGTGCGGGCGTCGAAGCCGGCCAGCACGAGGCGGGCCGGGTTGGCCTCGAACGTGGCGAAGTCGAAGGGCAGGTCCGCCTCCGGCAGCCCGGCGTGCTCATAGATGTACTCGGCGTTGAACAGGCCCTTGCCGCGCACCCACGTGCGCCAGTTCCCGAACCTCGGGTCGTCCGCGAAGTCCACGAACGCGGCGCGGGCCCGCTCGGCGTCCCGCGCCAGGTAGTTCACCGAGTTGGAGGAGCCGGCCGAGATCCCGGCCACGAAGTCCACGTGGATCCGCTCGCGCAGCAGCTCGGCCACCACGGCGGAGGTGTAGGAGGCGCGCATGCCGCCCCCCTCGAACAGCAGCGCGACGTCGGTGACGTTCGAGGTCAGGGGTTCATGCACGGCGGCTCTCTCCTGTTCGCCCACCGCCGACTCCGGGCGCGGACGCGCCGCGGCGGCTCGCGCTCATCCTAGGCTGTCCACCATGGCGACCACCCACTTCCGCGGCACCCCCGTCCACACCGTCGGCGAGCTCCCCTCGCCCGGTGAGCAGGCTCCGGCGTTCACGCTCGTCGGCCAGGACCTCGCCCCCGTGTCCCTCGCGGACCTGACGGGACGCACGGTGGTGCTCAACGTCTTCCCCTCCCTGGACACGGGGGTGTGCGCCGCCTCGGTGCGCACCTTCAACGAGCGCGCGGCGGACCTGGAGGACACCACGGTCCTCGCCGTCTCCGCTGACCTGCCGTTCGCCGCCGCCCGCTTCTGCTCCGCCGAGGGCATCGAGAACGTGCGCCCGGCCTCCGTGTTCCGCTCCGACTTCGGGGCCGTCTACGGCGTCGAGCTGGCGGACGGCCCCATGGCCGGGCTGCTGGCGCGCGCCGTCGTCGTGGTGGACCCGGAGGGCCGCGTGGTGCACACCGAGCTGGTCCCCGAGATCACCGCGGAGCCGGACTACGAGACGGCGCTGGCCGCCGTGCGCGCCTGAGCACGGCCATGCCTCCGTCGGGCGGGCCGCCCGCCGGATGGCCTCCCCGCGGCGCCCGACGACGCCGCTCCCCGCTGGCGACGCTCGTCTCCGTCCTGGGCGTGCTCGGCGCGATCGTCCTCGCGGTGGGCGTCACCCTCCTCGTGACCGGTGAGATCCGGGACCTGGCCGCGGCCGACCGCCCGTCCGCGTCCTCCGCGGGGCGGTCCGACGCCGGCGCGGGCGGCGCCGCCCCGCCCACCGCGGACGCGAGCGAGCTGACCGCAGCGCTCGAGGGCGTCCACGACGGGATCGCCGTCGACTGGTCCGCCCCCGGGGGGAGCGGCGAGGGCCTCGACGCGGGCGTGGAGGTCACCGACGCGCCCGGGGTGCTGCTGGTGGACACGGTGCTGGGCTCGATGATGGGCACGGGCACCGGGATCGTGCTCTCCGCGGACGGGCTCGCGGTGACCAACTACCACGTGGTGGAGGACTCCTCCCGTGTCTTCGTGACCGTGGCGGACACCGGGGAGCGCCACGCGGCCACCGTGCTCGGCCGGGACGCCCAGCACGACATCGCGGTGCTGGACGTCGACGGCGTGGACGACCTGGAGGTCGCGAGCGTGTCCACGGGCCCGCTCCGCCGCGGCGCCGAGGTGGCGGCCGTGGGCAACGGCAGCGGGCAGGGGTTCCTCACCGCGGTGCGGGGCGAGGTGCTCGGCACCGGCCGCTCGATCATGGCCGCCACCGAGGGCACGGACGACTACGCGCGCCTCACCGGTCTGGTGCAGACGGACGCGGACGTGGTACCGGGCTACTCCGGCGGCCCCCTCGTGGACGCGGACGGCCAGGTGGTGGCCGTGACCGTGGCTGCGAGCGACGGCACCACCGCGCAGGACGTGGACGGGTACGCGATCCCGTTGCCCGTGGCGCTCTCCGTCGTGGAGCAGGTGCTCTCCGGCGAGGAGACGGACACGGTGAGCATCGGCGCGGACGGCGCGCTGGGCATCGTCGTGGCCTCGGCGCCCGAGGGCGTCAGCGTCCTGGAGGTCGCCCCGGACTCCGCGGGGGACGGGATCGGCCTGGTGCCGGGCGACCTCATCCTGGCGATCGACGGCCAGGACGTGGGCGGGGACGCCAGCGCGATGTCCCGCCTGGTGAACGACCACAACGTGGGGGCCCGCATCACCGTGACGTGGCAGACCGCGGGCGGCGAGGAACGCGAGGCCGAGGCCGTGCTGCAGGAGGCGCTCGTCCACTGAGCCGTGCGACGCAGGGTCGGGTCAGCCGAGCAGTGCGAGGGACAGGGCCATCACCGCGGCGCCGCTCAGCGCGCCTGCCCCGGCGGTGGGAAGGCCTCCGGCCGCGCGCGCCGCGGGCAGCAGGGCGGCCAGGCTGAGGGCCGTCATCACCCCGGCGACGGCGGCGAACACCACCGCCAGCAGGGCCGGGGTGATGAACGGGGAGAGCAGCAGGTAGAGCACCACGGCGCCGACGGGCTCCGCGAGCCCGGTGAGGGCCGCCCATCCGAATGCGCGCGCCCGCGATCCGGTGGCCTGGCGCACCGGGACGGCCACGGCCACGCCCTCCGGCACGTTGTGCACGGCCATCGCGACGGCGAGCGCCACGCCCACGGCCGGGTCCTGCAGCGTGCCGGCGAACGTGACGAACCCCTCGGGGGCGTTGTGCAGGCCGATCGCCCCGGCTGTCATCAGGCCCAGACGGTGCAGCCGCCGGGCGTCGAGGGCCGGGGAGGACGCGTCCGCCCGCGGGGACGCCGCCGGGAGGTCGGCGGGGCCGGGGAGGAGGCGGCTGAGGAGAAGGACCACGCCGGCGCCGGCCAGGACCGCGGCGGCGGCCGCGGGGAGGGCCAGCGGGCCGAGGCTCGGGGCCAGGTCCGCGATGGACGCGGGCACCATCTCGAGGGCGGACACGCCGACCATGACGCCCGCGGCCAGCCCCAGCGCGAACCCGAGCCCACGCCCCGTGGGCGGGCGCCCGACGACGGCGAGCAGGCCTCCCAGCACCGTCGCGGCGCCGGCGAAGCACGTCAGGGCCACAGCGGTCCAGAAGGGATCCACCCGACGATCACCTCCTGCGGACGGGGCCAGCGGCGTGCGACCATCCTACGGAGACCGGGACCGGCGGCCCCGCCGGGAGCCCGGCGCCGCAGTCCGACGACCCGCACCGGAGGTCCCCGTGTCCCACATCGCCCCCACCCTCGGCACCGGCTTCGACCTGCCGGACGTCGACCCCGGCCGCGCGGTGGTGGTCGGCTCCGGCCCCAACGGCCTCACCGCGGCGGCCCTGCTGGCCCGCGCCGGCTGGGAGGTGGACGTCTACGAGCGCAATGCGGCGCCCGGCGGCGCCTCGGCCTCCGCGCCCGTGCTGGGGGAGGGGACCGTGGTGGACCTCGGCGCCGCCGGACATCCGTTCGGCGTGGTGAGCCCGGCCTTCCACGAGCTCGACCTCGCGGCGCACGGGCTGCGGTGGGTGCACCCCGCGGTGCCCATGGGCCACCCGCTCGAGGACGGGCCGGCAGCCATCCTCCACCGCGACCTCGACGCCACCGCCGACGGGCTGGGCGAGGACGCGCGGGCCTGGCGGCTCCTCCACCGCGCGGTGGTGGGGCACCCCGCTGAGATCGTGGAGAACGTGCTGGGCCCCATGGTGCGCCCCTGGCCGCACCCCGTGACGATGGCCCGGTTCGGGGTGCGCGCCCCATGGCCCGCGGCCCTGCTGGCCCGGACGGTGTTCCGCACGGAGCAGGCCCGCGCGCTCTACACCGGCTCCTCCGTCCACGCCATGATGCCGCCCGGACGGCCGCTCACGAGCGCGTTCGGCGCCCTGTTCGGGGCCCTCGGCATGAGCACCGGATGGCCGGTGGCGGAGGGGGGCTCCGGCTCCATCGTGGCGGCGCTCGTGAAGGTGCTCGAGGTGCACGGCGGCCGCCTGCACCTGGGCCACGAGGTGACGGACCTGCGCTCCCTGCCCGAGGCCGACGCCGTGCTGCTCGACCTGACGCCCCGTCAGGTGCTGGGAATGCGGGGCGCGGACCTCCCTGCCTCCTACGCGCGCCGCCTTCGCCGGTGGCGCTACGGCGCCGCCGTGTCCAAGGTGGACTTCCTCCTCGACGGGCCCATCCCCTGGCGCGACGCGCGGCTCGGCGGCGCGGGCACCGTCCACCTCGGGGGGACGGCGGAGCAGATCCAGCACGCCGAGGCCGAGGCGGCGGCCGGCCGCATGCCCGAGCGGCCGTTCGTGATGCTGTGCCAGCAGCAGTCCGCCGATCCCTCCCGCGCCACGGGGGCCGCCGAGGGGCGCACGGTGGTGTGGTCCTACGCCCACGTGCCGCACGGCCATCCGGGCGACGTGCGCCCGGTGATCGAGGCGCAGATCGAGCGCCATGCTCCCGGCTTCCGGGACCGGATCGTCCGGGCGCACGCCACGCGTCCGGCGGACCTGGAGGCGTGGAATCCCAACCTCGTGGGCGGGGACATCGCGGGCGGATCCATGGGCGGGGCCCAGTTCCTCGCCCGCCCCACCGCGAGCCTGCGTCCGCACCGCGCGGGACGCCCGGGGCTCTACCTGGCCTCCTCCTCGACCCCGCCCGGGGCCGGCGTGCACGGCATGTCCGGCGCGTGGGCGGTGCGGACGCTCCTCAAAGAGCGTGGGGGTGCGGCGGCGTGAGCAGAGCCATTCCGGCGGGTGCCGAATGACACCCGTGTGACGGCGCTTTCGCATTCCGGCCCGATCCAGCTACAGTGTGGTGCATCTCACGGAGAGGCCCTGACTAGGGCCGGTCCGGAGGCCGTCTCGAACCCTGGAAGGCCCTTGCGGCGCACGAGGGGGGAGGCGCCCATTGCACCTTCTGATGATTGGAAGCCCCTTCCATGAAGTACACCAAGCTCTCCGCCGCCGCGGCCCTCGCCGCCGGCTCCGCCCTGATGCTCTCCGCGTGCGCCCCGGCCGGGCCGGCCGCCTCGGGCGACGGCTCCAAGGCCGCCGGCTCCGGCGACGCCTCCGCGTCCGGCTCCGGCGAGGTCCTGACGGGCGACAAGGGTCAGAAGCTCACCGCCAAGGCCGACGGCCCCTCCATGGCCGACCTCGGCGACGTCAAGACCGAGGACGGCTCGATCGCCTACTCCGTGGGCGCGGACGACTTCCTCTCCTACAACGGCGTGCAGTCCAACACGTACACCACGTACAACTCCGCCGTGGTCGACCGCATGTTCTCCAGTTTCTACTACTTCGGCACGGACGGCTCCATCGTCCGCAACGAGGACTTCGGCAAGTACGAGAAGGTCTCGGACGACCCGCTCAAGGTCAAGTACACGATCAACGAGGACGCGAAGTGGTCCGACGGCACTCCTGTCACCGCCGCCGACTTCATCGTGCAGTGGGCCGCGGACAACCCCACGATCACCGATCCGAACGGCGAGAAGGACGAGGAGGGCAACCTGCCCCCGCTGTTCGACTCCATCACGGGTGACCCCGGCACCTACATCCCGGAGGCCCCGGAGGGCGAGGCGGACAGCAAGGAGTTCACCGTCACCTACGCCGAGCCCTACGCGGACTGGGAGATCCTCATCAGCAGCGCCCTGCCGGCCCACGTGATCGCCGAGCAGTCGGGCATGGAGCTCACCGAGCTCGTCGACGCCGCCAAGGCCAAGGACGCCGAGGCCCTCGCGCCGGCCGCCAAGTTCTGGAACGAGAAGTGGGACTTCAACCCCGGCGAGCTCCCGGACCCGGCGCTGATCCCCTCCATGGGCCCGTACAAGTTCAAGGAGAACGGCTGGCAGGCCGGCCAGAGCATCACGCTCGAGGCCAACCCGGAGTACTGGGGCACCCCCCCCGCCACGAAGGAGCTCGTGCTCCGCTTCGCCGACCCGAAGACCCACGTGCAGTCCCTGCAGAACGGCGACCTCGACGTCATCGAGCCGCAGGCCACCGTGGACACCCTGGAACAGCTCAAGGGCCTCGGCGACCAGGTCAACATCCAGACCGGCGACCAGCTGACCTGGGAGCACATCGACTACAACCGCGGCAAGGGCTCCGTGTTCGCGGACAGCCCGGAGCTGCGCGAGGCGTTCGCCCTCTGCGTGCCGCGCCAGGACATCGTGGACAAGCTGATCAAGCCCATCTACCCCGAGGCCAAGGTCATGAACGCCCGCGAGGTGTTCCCCTTCCAGGACAAGTACGACGAGGTCATCGCCGAGTCCTACAACACCGAGCTGGACCAGCCGAACATCGAGAAGGCGAAGGAGCTCGTCGAGAAGTCGGGCGTGGACAAGCCGACCGTCCGCCTCGGATACCAGGCCGGCAACCCGCGCCGCACCGAGACCGTCGCGCTCATCAAGTCCTCGTGCGACCAGGCCGGCTTCGACATCCAGGACACGAACAGCACCGTGTTCTTCAAGGAGGTCCTCCCCGCGGGCGACTTCGACGCCGCGCTCTTCGCGTGGTCCGGCTCCGGCCAGAAGGCCTCCGGTGCCAACATCTACAAGACCACCGGCGCCCAGAACCAGATGAACTACTCGAACCCCGAGGTCGACGCCGCGTGGGACAAGCTCGCCTCCTCCCTGGACGAGGCCGAGCAGTTCGAGCAGGTCAAGAAGATCGAGAAGCTCCTGTGGGAGGACTTCCAGGCCATCCCGCTGTACGCGCACCCCGGTGTCGTGGGCCACAACGCGAACGTCGCCAACGTCCGCGACACCGCAGCCCAGTCGGGCGCGCTGTGGAACGTGGAGCAGTGGAAGCGCGTCCAGTGACGCGTGGCTGACACCCTGCACGCGTGATGCCCTCCAGTGAGGGGCACGCGCCGCAGACCCCGGTAAGAGCCCGGCCGTGACCCGGCCGGGCTCTCTCCGTGAACCGCGGCTCCGCCGCACCTCCTCATCCTCCGCACGCGCACGGAAGGCCACCCCCTGTTGTGCTGAAATTCATCCTCAAGCGCCTCGGCAGCTCGATCCTCGTGCTGTTCGGCGCCTCGATCCTCCTCTTCTTCCTCACGGTCCACTCCGGTGACCCCCTCGCGGACCTGCGGGAGTCGCAGAGCAACAACCGCGAGAACCTGATCGCCACCCGCACCGCCTTCATGAACCTCGACCAGCCGTGGTACGTCCGCTACTGGGACTGGCTGAAGGGCGTGGGCGGCTGCGTCACGGGCAGCTGCGACCTCGGCACGAACCGCTCCGGCCAGCCGGTCGGCGAGCTGCTCAGCCTGGCCGCCGCCTCCACCCTGCGACTCGTCGTGCTGGCCACCGTGCTCGCCATCATCATCGGCGTCGCGGTGGGCATCATCACCGCCATCCGCCAGTACTCGGGCCTCGACTACGCGGTGACGTTCCTGATCTTCCTCTTCTTCTCCCTGCCCGTCTTCTGGGCCGCGGTGATCCTGAAGGAGTACCTGGGCATCCGGTTCAACGACTGGATCGCGGACCCGACGCTCAGCTGGCCGGCCCTGCTCCTGGCCGCGCTGATCGCCGGCCTGATGCTGCAGGCGGTCATGGCCGGCGACGCCAAGCGCCGGCTCTTCACCTTCGCCACCACCGCGGCCTTCGTGGTCCTGGTCGGCTGGCTGCTGTTCGCGATGGACTTCTGGCGCAACCCGCGGATGGGCCCGATCGTCCAGCTGCTCATCGGCCTGGCCGTCGCCGTCGGCGCCACCATCGTGGTCGCCGGCCTGCGCAACCGCTCGGTGCTCAAGGCGGCGCTCGTCACCGTGGCCCTGGGCATGGTCGGCTACTACGCCACCTACGGCCTGCTGATGACCAACCCCTCCGGGCTGCTGCTCGCGGGCCTCGGGGTGCTCACGATCCTGGTGGCCGTCCTCGTGGGACGCCTCCTCGGCGGCTTCTCCAAGGGCTCCGCCGTCGCCGTCTCCATCGTGACGGCGCTCCTGATGGGCGTGGCCATCGTGGCCGAGCACCTGATGAACTACTGGCCGACGCTCCTGCGCATGAAGCCCCGCCCGATCTCCGTGATCGGCTCGGGCACCCCCAACATGGAGGGCCACTTCTGGGTGCTCTTCCTGGACCGCGGCGCGCAGCTCGTCCTGCCGACCATCCTGCTGACCATCATCTCAGTGGCCACGTACTCGCGGTACACGCGCTCCTCCATGCTCGAGGTCTCGCGCCAGGACTACATCCGCACGGCCCGGGCCAAGGGCCTGGGCGAGCGCCAGGTGATCCTGAAGCACGCGTTCCGCAACTCCCTCATCCCCATCACCACCATCATGGCCTTCGACTTCGCGGGCCTGATCGGCGGCGCGGTGATCACGGAGCAGGTGTTCGGCTGGAAGGGCATGGGTGAGCTCTTCGCCACCGGCCTGCGCGAGGTGGACCCCATGCCCGTCATGGCCTTCTTCCTCGTCACCGGCACCGCCGCCGTGCTGATGAACCTCGTGGCGGACGTGCTCTACGCCGTCCTCGACCCCCGAATCCGAGTGTGAGAGCCCCATGACGACTGACAACACCTCCACGCCGGTCTCGAAGACCGAGGCGCAGCAGATCTTCGACCTGGCCGAGGCCGAGGACGCCAAGCTGCGGCAGACCTCCGGCAAGTCCTTCTCGCAGGGCGCGCTGGTCCGGAAGCGCTTCTTCCGTCACAAGGCCGCGATGATCTCCCTCGTGGTGCTCGCGTTCGTGGCGATCATGGCCTTCACCTCCATCGGCTACGGCGGCCTGCCCGGCTGGTGGGACAAGTCCTACACCGACGCCGCCCCGATCGTGAACGAGGGGCGCCCCACCATGTCGCTCGTCCCTCAGTTCCTGGGCGGCGAGGGCATCCGATGGGGCGAACACCCCTTCGGTCAGGAGTCGACGGGCAAGGACTACTTCGCCCTCGTGATGCGCGGCACCCAGCAGTCGATGATCATCGCGATCATCGTGGGCCTGCTGTCCACGGTGATCGGCGCGCTCATCGGCGCCGTCTCCGCCTACTTCGGCGGCTGGGTCGACTCGGTGCTGATGCGCCTGACCGACCTGATCATCGTCATCCCGCTGCTCGTCCTCGCGGCCGTGCTCGGCCAGATGGCGGCCGGGCTGAAGATGGGCATCTTCCCCCTCGCGGTGGTGCTCGGGCTCGTGTCCTGGACATCGCTGGCCCGCCTTGTGCGCGGTGAGGTGCTCTCCCTCCGGGAGAAGGAGTACGTGGCTGCGGCCACCGCGATGGGCGCCTCCTCGGGCCGCATCATCCTCAAGCACCTGCTTCCCAACACAATCGGCGTGATCGTCGTGAACGCCACCTTCGCGATCGCCGGCGCTGTGCTGCTGGAGACCTCGCTGTCCTTCCTCGGCTTCGGCGTACAGCCCCCCGACACCTCCCTGGGCCTGCTCATCAGCCAGTACCAGAACTCCTTCACCACGCGTCCGTGGCTGTTCTGGTGGCCGGGCATGATCATCCTCGCCGTCGCCCTCTCCGTGAACTTCCTCGGCGACGGCCTCCGCGACGCCTTCGACCCGCGCCAGGCCGGCGCCGGGCGCCCCAAGCGCGGCCTCTTCGGCCGACGCGCCGCCATGACCGAGGCCGGCGCCGTCACCGCCGGCGGCCTGCAGACCGCCCCGACGGCCCGCGCCGCCGAGGACGTCGATGCCGCCGAGGACGTCGCGCCGACCGAGGCCGACGCCCGTCGCGGCCGTGACGGAGGCGGCGCACTGTGAGCTCGAGCGCGAACGACAAGAAAGGCCGTTTCATGTTCGGCAAGAAGAAGAAGGACGTGGCCCCGGCCACCGAGACCGCGCTGACGCAGCCGGCCCTGACCGACGGCCCCGTCACCGCGGCGGACTTCCCCGAGGTGGGACCGCACGGCGTCGACGCCGCCGGGACGCACGGCTCCTCCGCCGTCGACCGCGACGCCGTGGGTGCCGCGGTGCCCGGCTCCTCGGGCACCGCGTCCGCGGATGCAGCAGACGTCCGCCCGGCCGCCCCCGTGGTCGGCGAGCGCACCGTCGTCGAGCCCGCAGGCGAGGGCGTCGTCGCGGGGCCGGCCACGAGCGCGATCGGTGTGGTCACCCGCCACGACGACCGCGCCGGCGAGCCCGTGCTCGCGTTCAAGGACGTGGACGTGCAGTTCAGCACCGAGTTCGGCCCGGTCCACGCCGTGAAGGGCGTGACGTTCGACGTCAAGCCCGGCGAGGTCGTGGCGCTCGTGGGCGAGTCCGGCTCGGGCAAGTCCGTGACCAGCTCCACCGCGATGGGCCTGCTGCCCTCGAACGCGGACATCACCGGCTCGGTGCGCCTGGCCGGCCAGGAGATCCTCACGATGTCCCCGGGACGGCTGCGCTCGGTGCGCGGCAAGGACGTGGCCATGGTCTTCCAGGAGCCCATGACCGCCCTGAACCCCGTGCTCACGGTGGGCGACCAGCTCACGGAGGCCCTCGAGCTGCACGGCATCGCCTTCGGCACGGAGGCGGACAAGCGCGCGATCGAGCTGCTCACCATGGTGGGCATCCCGGACCCGGAGAACCGTCTCAAGCAGTACCCGCATCAGTTCTCCGGCGGCCAGCGCCAGCGCATCGTGATCGCGATGGCCATCAGCTGCTCGCCGAAGATGATCATCGCCGACGAGCCCACCACGGCCCTCGACGTGACCGTCCAGGCGGAGATCCTGGAGCTGCTGCGCTCGCTGAAGAGCAAGATGAACACCGGCATCCTGCTGATCACGCACAACATGGGCGTGGTCGCGGACATGGCGGACCGCGTGTGCGTGATGCTCCACGGCGAGCTCGTGGAGCAGGGCTCCGTGCACCAGGTGCTCCAGCACCCGCAGCACCCCTACACGCAGAAGCTGCTCTCGGCCGTGCCCCGGCTGGGCGCCGCCTACCAGGTGGCCGAGCCGGAGCCCGTCACCTCCACGCAGACGCGGGCCCGGTACGCGATCGAGGCGGAGAACCTCAACCTCGAGTACGACCACCGGGGCAAGAGGAACCGCGTGGTGCACGACGTCAGCTTCACGGTGGCGCCCGGGGAGATCCTGGGCCTCGTGGGAGAGTCCGGCTCGGGCAAGTCCACGATCGCGAAGTCCGTGCTCGGGCTCCTCCCGATCGCCTCGGGTGCCCTGCGCATCCAGGGCGAGGACCTCGCGACGATCCCGAAGGCGCAGCAGAAGGCCCTGCGTCGCCGGATCGGCGTCGTATTCCAGGACCCGGCGGCCTCGCTGGACCCGCGCTTCCCGATCGGCGACATCATCACCGAGCCCATGGTGGTCCACGGCGTGGGGGACCGGCGCTCGCGCCTGGCCCGCGCCGAGGAGCTCCTGGACGCGGTGAAGCTGCCGCGCAGCGTGGTGAACCGCTTCCCGCACGAGCTCTCCGGCGGCCAGCGCCAGCGCATCTCCATCGCGCGTGCGCTGACCCTGGATCCCGAGGTGCTGATCGCGGACGAGCCCACGTCGGCGCTGGACGTCTCCGTCCAGGCCGCCGTGCTCGACATGTTCGCCGAGCTGCAGCACCGCTACGAGTTCGCGTGCCTCTTCGTGTCCCACGACCTGGCGGTGGTGGACATGCTGGCGCACAAGGTGCTCGTGCTCAAGGACGGCAAGCAGGTGGAGCAGGGTCCCGTGGAGGAGGTGCTGCACCACCCGCGCGAGGAGTACACCCGCCGGCTCCTGGCCGCGGCCCCCGTGCCGGACCCGGACCAGCAGGCCGAGCGGCGTCAGCAGCGCCGCGAGTTCCTCGCCTCCCTCGGCGAGGGCGTGTACTGACGGACCGGACGGTCGCCCCGTCCGTCCCCCGGCCCGACGACGGCGGCCCCGGCGCGTATGATCGCACCGGGGCCGCCGCCGTCGTGCGCCCCGCCTCTTTGACTGCCGAACCGGACAGGACCCCCATGACCTCGACCGAAACCCGCCGCTCCGATCTGCGCAACGTGGCCATCGTGGCCCACGTGGACCACGGCAAGACCACCCTCGTGGACGCCATGCTCCGCCAGACCGGATCCTTCGCCGCGCACGGCGACGTGGCCGAGCGCGTCATGGACTCCGGCGACCTCGAGCGTGAGAAGGGCATCACCATCCTCGCCAAGAACACCACGGTGTTCTACTCCGGCCCCTCGGCCCCCGAGGGCGAGACCGTCACCATCAACGTGATCGACACCCCCGGCCACGCCGACTTCGGCGGCGAGGTGGAGCGCGGCCTGTCCATGGTGGACGGCGTCGTCCTGCTCGTGGACGCGTCCGAGGGCCCGCTGCCCCAGACCCGCTTCGTGCTGCGCAAGGCCCTCGCGGCCAAGCTGCCCGTGGTGCTCGTGGTCAACAAGACCGACCGCCCGGACGCCCGCATCGACGGCGTCGTCTCCGACTCCATGGACCTGCTGCTCGGCCTGGCCTCGGACCTCGCCGAGGAGGACCCGGACCTGGACCTGGACGCCGTGCTGGACGTGCCCGTCGTGTTCGCCTCCGGCAAGGCCGGCCGCGCCTCCGTGAACCAGCCCGAGGACGGCGCCCTGCCGGACGCCGAGGACCTCGAGCCGCTGTTCAAGGTGATCATGTCCAACATCCCCGCCCCCATCTTCACGGAGGGCGAGGTCCTGCAGGCCCACGTGACCAACCTGGACGCCTCCCCGTTCCTGGGCCGCCTCGCGCTGCTGCGCATCTTCAACGGCACCCTCAAGAAGGGGCAGACCGTGGCCTGGGCCCGCCAGGACGGCCAGCTGAAGAACGTCAAGATCACCGAGCTCCTCGCCACCCGCGGCCTCGAGCGGGTCCCCGCGGAGTCCGCCGGCCCGGGCGAGATCGTCGCCGTGGCCGGCATCGAGGACATCATGATCGGCGAGACGCTCACCGACGCCGAGAACCCCAAGCCCCTGCCGCTCATCACGGTGGACGATCCGGCCATCTCCATGACCGTGGGCATCAACACGTCCCCGTTGGCCGGCCGCGTCAAGGGCGCCAAGGTCACCGCGCGCCAGGTGAAGGACCGCCTGGACAAGGAGCTCATCGGCAACGTGTCCCTCAAGGTGCTCCCCACCGAGCGCCCCGACGCGTGGGAGGTCCAGGGCCGCGGCGAGCTCGCCCTGGCCATCCTCGTGGAGCAGATGCGCCGCGAGGGCTTCGAGCTCACCGTCGGCAAGCCCCAGGTGGTCACCAAGACCGTGGACGGCAAGGTCCACGAGCCCATGGAGCGCATGACCATCGACATCCCGGACGAGTTCATGGGCGGCGTCACGCAGCTCATGGCCGCCCGCAAGGGCCGCATGCAGGAGATGTCCAACCACGGCACCGGCTGGATCCGCATGGAGTTCCTCGTGCCCGCCCGCGGCCTGATCGGCTTCCGCACGCGCTTCCTCACGGAGACCCGCGGCGCCGGCATCGCCTCCTCCGAGGCCGCCGGCTACGAGCCGTGGGCCGGGGAGATCGAGTACCGCACCAACGGCTCGCTCATGGCCGACCGCGCGGGCACCGCCACGCCGTTCGCCATGATCAACCTGCAGGAGCGCGGCACGTTCTTCATCAATCCGGGCTCCGAGGTGTACGAGGGCATGATCGTCGGCGAGAACTCGCGCGCGGACGACATGGACGTCAACATCACCAAGGAGAAGAAGCTCACGAACATGCGATCGGCCTCGGCCGACAACTTCGAGGGCCTCACCCCGCCGCACATCCTCACCCTCGAGGAGTCCCTCGAGTTCGCCCGCGAGGACGAGTGCGTGGAGATCACCCCGGAGTCGATCCGCATCCGCAAGGTGATCCTGGACGCCAACGAGCGCAACAAGGCCGCCCGCCAGCGCGCCCGTGCCTGACACGTCCGCCGAGCGTCCCACCCCGCCGGCGGCGTCCGTCGTCGGCGGGGTGCTGCTCGGCCTGGGAGTCGGCGCCCTCGGCACCGCCACCCACCTGAACGTGGCCCCGCTCGCGGGCGCCTGGACCCTGCCGTGGGGCGCCGCCCTGGCGCTGGTGCTGGCGGGGTCCGCCCAGTGGTGGTGGATGCGCCGCACCGCCGACGCCGGCGGGCGGGCCCTCCCGGCCGGCGCCGCCGTCGCGGTGGGCGCGTTCACCGCCGCGCTCGCGCTCTGCCGCCTGCCGGCGACGGACCGCCTGGGCCTGCCGTGGACGCCGGACGTGTTCGCGGCGATGCCGGGCGCCGCACTGGCCTCGGTGGCCTGGATCGCGGGCCTGCCCGTGCTCGGCGTGGTGCTGCCGGCCCTCGCCGCCCGAGGCGGGCGCAGGGGCCCGCGTCGGACCGAGAGAGTACCCTGGGCGGAAGCCCCGAACCCCCATCACCGACGAGAGGTGGACGGTCAGTCATGACCTATGTGATCGCATTGCCGTGCGTGGACGTCAAGGACAAGGCGTGCATCGACGAGTGCCCCGTGGACTGCATCTACGAGGGCGAGCGCTCCCTCTACATCCACCCGGACGAGTGCGTCGACTGCGGCGCGTGCGAGCCGGTGTGCCCCGTGGAGGCCATCTACTACGAGGACGACACCCCCGAGGAGTGGGCCGAGTACTACAAGGCCAACGTCGAGTTCTTCGATGACCTCGGCTCCCCGGGCGGCGCGGCCAAGCTGGGCAAGATCGCCAAGGACCACCCCATCATCGCCGCCCTGCCGCCGCAGAACGCGGACGCCTGAGCGCCCATGCTCACCCTCCCGGACTACCCGTGGGACACGCTCGCCCCCTACCGTGAGCGCGCGGCCGCGCATCCTGACGGCACGGTGGACCTGTCCATCGGCACGCCCGTGGACCCCACGCCGGAGCTGATCCGGCGCGCCCTCACCGAGGCCGCCGACGCCCACGGGTACCCCACCACGCACGGGACCGCCGCGCTGCGCGGGGCCGTGGTGGACTGGTTCGCCCGTCGCCGCGGCGTCCCCGGGCTGGACCCGGCCGCCGTCATCCCCTCCGTGGGCTCCAAGGAGTTCATCGCGTGGCTGCCGACGCTGCTGGGCCTCGGTGCGGACGACGTCGTGGTGCACCCGCGCACCGCCTACCCCACGTACGCGATCGGTGCGCAGATCGCCGGAGCGCAGGCCGTTGCGGCGGACGACCTGGAGGAGCTGGACCCGGAGGTGCGCGCCCGCGTGCGCCTCGTGTGGACCAACTCGCCGGCCAACCCGACGGGCGCCGTCCTCGCCGCGGACGCGCTGAAGCGGATCGTGGACCAGGGCCGCGCCCTCGGCGCCGTGGTGTGCGGCGACGAGTGCTACGCCGAGCTCGGGTGGGATGCATGGGAGGACACGCGGGTGCCGTGCATCCTGGCCCCCGAGGTCTCCGGCGGGGACCTCACGGGCCTGCTCAGCGTGTACTCGCTCTCCAAGCAGTCCAACCTGGCCGGGTACCGCGCGGCGTTCGCCGCGGGCGATCCCGCGCTCGTGGCCGCCCTGGTGAACACGCGCAAGCACGCGGGCATGATCGTGCCCGCGCCCGTGCAGCACGCGATGGCCGCGGCCCTGGCCGACGACGCGCACGTGGCCGAGCAGAAGGACCGCTACCGGCGCCGCCGCGCGCTCCTCAAGCCCGCGCTGGAGGCGGCCGGCTGCGCCGTGGACCACTCCGAGGCGGGCCTCTACCTGTGGACGCGCCGCGCAGACACCGACCCGTCCGCCGCCACGGAACAGGACTCGTGGGACCTGCTGGGGGAGCTGGCCGACCTCGGCATCGTCGCCGGGCCCGGCGTCTTCTACGGCCCGGCCGGCCACGGCTACGTGCGCGTCGCGCTCACGGCCTCGGACGACGCCGTCGCCCGCGCCGCCCGCCGGCTCACCGAGCGCGCAGCCGCGCGGGACTGACACCGCTGCCGCCGCGCCGCCCCCGTGCCCCGCCGGGCACGGGAGTTGGTAGCGTGGGCCGCAGACGTCCCCACGTGCGGTGTGCCCCATCCTCGCGTGCTGCGCGGGGCCATCCATGAACCACGACGAGGGAGTTTCCCGTGACTGAGAACGAGTCCGTCCGGCTGAATGTCGGCGAGAAGAGCCTGGAGCTCGGCATCGAGCGCGCCACGGCCGGCAACGACGGCATCAAGATCGCCCCGCTCCTCAAGGAGACCGGCGACGTGACCTACGACCCCGGCTTCATGAACACCGCGAACGCCAAGTCCGCCGTGACCTACATCGACGGCGACCAGGGCATCCTGCGCTACCGCGGCTACGCGATCGAGGACCTCGCGGCGAACTCCTCCTTCATGGATGTCGCCTACCTCCTGATCTACGGCGAGCTGCCGGAGACCAAGGAGGCGCTCGCCGACTGGGAGACCAACATCCTCCGCCACAACATGGTGCACGAGGACCTGAAGATGTTCTTCAACGGCTTCCCGCGCGACGCGCACCCGATGCCGGTGCTGTCCTCCTCCGTGTCCGCCCTCTCCACGTTCTACGGCGACTCCCTGGACCCGCACGACCCGGACCAGGTGCACATCTCCACCATCCGCCTGCTGGGCAAGCTGCCGGTGCTGGCCTCCTACGCGTTCAAGAAGTCGCTCGGCCAGCCCTTCATGTACCCGCACAACAACCTGAACTACGTGGAGAACTTCCTCCGCCTGTGCTTCGGCGTGCCCGCCGAGGAGTACGAGATCGACCCGGACATGGTCAAGGCGCTCGACCTGCTCCTCATGCTGCACGCGGACCACGAGCAGAATGCCTCCACCTCCACGGTGCGCCTCGTCGGCTCCACCGAGGCGAACCTCTTCGCCTCCGTCTCGGCGGGCGTCAACGCGCTGTACGGCCCGCTGCACGGCGGCGCCAACGAGGCCGTGCTGAACATGCTCCGCAAGATCCAGGCCGAGGGCACGAAGCCCGAGGACTTCATGGAGAAGGTGAAGAACAAGGAGGACGGCGTCCGCCTGATGGGCTTCGGCCACCGCGTGTACAAGAACTACGACCCGCGCGCGAGGATCATCAAGAAGACCGCCGAGGACATCCTCGCCAAGCTCGGCGGCAACGACGAGCTCCTCGAGATCGCGCAGCGCCTCGAGGAGAAGGCCCTGGCCGACGACTACTTCGTGGAGCGCAAGCTCTACCCGAACGTCGACTTCTACACCGGCGTGATCTACAAGGCCATGGGCTTCCCGGAGAAGATGTTCACCGTCCTCTTCGCCCTGGGCCGCCTGCCCGGGTGGATCGCCCAGTGGCGCGAGCTCATGGAGGATCCGGCCACCAAGATCGGCCGTCCCCGCCAGATCTACGTGGGCGAGCCGCTGCGCCAGTACCCGCAGCGCTGAACCGCACGCCCCGCTCGGGGGTCCGCCGGCCCGTCGTCCTCCTCGCGGAGGCGGCGGGCCGGCGTCGTCGTCGGCGCGAACCCGCGCCGCTCAGAAGGTGACGCGCACGCCCTCCACCGGAGTCTGATCGATCCCGGCCTCGGCGCGGCTGACGAACCCGCCGCCGCCCGACCGCTCCCACACGAGGTCCCCGGTCTCCACGGTGCGCACCCCGTGGGCGTCCGCGTTGACCACGGACCAGGCGGCGAGGGAGCGGGCCTCGGCATCGTCCAGGCCGCCCGTGCCGCCCGCGACCGCCACGGTCCTGCCGCTCGACGAGTCCTCGGGCGGGCGGCTCCATGCGACGGAGGGGTGCTGGCGCGCCGCGGCGGCGAGGAAGCCCTCCGGGTCCGCCTCGCCCGGCGTGTCGAGGCGGCAGCGCAGCTTCTCGGTCCACTCGCCCGTGAGCGCGGCGGCCCAGGCGCGGGCCTCGACCTCGTGGTCCGCGTAGGCGTCCGGGTAGGCCGAGCGCTGCACCGCCTGGGCGGCCTCGGTGACGGCCATGTCCTGATAGTCCGGGGCGATGTCCTCCAGCGCGGCGAAGAACGCGTTCGCCGCGTACACCGGGTCCATGACCTCCTCCTGCGTTCCCCAGCCCTGCGAGGGGCGCTGCTGGAACACGCCGCGCGAGTCGGGGCCGGCCCGGTCCCCGTGGTCGAGGGCCCGCAGGCCCGACTCCTGGATGCCGGTGGCGATCCCGATCGTGGCCGCGCGCGGCGGCATCCCGCGCTCCTGCGCGGTCGCGGCGATCACGCCCGCGACGGCGGCGCGGTCCGGGGAGAGGCGGTGGTGCGCGCCGTCGTCGGTGATGACGAGGCACACCTCCGGGCCGAGCAGCGGGCCGTGGCCGGCCTCCGAGGCCCACCACGCGCCCGCCCCGAGGCCGCCGAGCACGAGCACGCCCGTGGCCGTGACAAGGGCGCGCCGCGCCAGGGACGGCCGGCGGCGCGGAGCGGCGGGGGCGCTCATGGTCAGCCGTTCGCGTGCAGCGCGGCGTTCAGCTCCACCGTGCGCCCGGCGCGCGGCAGGGCCTCGACGGCGCCCGTGCCCGAGTGGCGGCGGAAGAGCAGGTTCGGGACGCCGGAGAGGTCCACGGCCTTCACGACGGCGGGCTCCTCGCCCTCGCGGAGCACCGTGACGCGCGTGCCGGCCGTGACGTAGAGACCGGCCTCCACCACGCAGTCGTCGCCGATCGAGATGCCGACGCCCGAGTTCGCGCCGAGCAGCACGTGCTCGCCGATCACGATCCTCTGGGTGCCGCCGCCGGAGAGGGTGCCCATGATGGAGACGCCACCGCCGAGGTCGGATCCGTCGCCCACCACGACGCCGGCCGAGATGCGGCCCTCGACCATGGAGTGGCCCAGCGTGCCGGCGTTGAAGTTCACGAAGCCCTCGTGCATGACGGTGGTGCCCTCGGCGAGGTGCGCGCCGAGGCGGACGCGGTCGGCGTCGCCGATGCGCACGCCGCTGGGCACGACGTAGTCCGTCATGCGGGGGAACTTGTCCACGCCGTGCACGGTGACGGAGCCGCGGGCGCGCAGCTTCGCGCGGGTCAGCTCGAAGCCGTCCACGGCGCACGGGCCGTGGTTGGTCCACACGACGTTGGCCAGCAGGCCGAACACGCCGTCGAGGTTGAGCTCGTTCGGGCGGACGAGGCGGTGGGAGAGCGCATGCAGGCGCAGCCACGCGTCCTCGGGGGAGGCGGGGGCGGCGTCCAGGTCGACCTCGAGGGCGACGACGGACTGCGTGGTGCCGCGGTCGGCGTCGTCCGTGGCGAGGCCGTCCAGCATGCCGCCGACGGAGGCGTCCGCCGACGCGAGCGGCCCGGCGACGGGCGCGGGGAACCACACGTCCAGCACCGTGCCGTCAGCGGCACGGGTGGCCAGGCCATGGCCGGCCACGAGGCGGGCGGAGCCGGAGGGGGCGGTCGAGGCGGTCGAGGCGGGGGACGGGTGTGCGGCGGTCTCGGTCATGGGCCCAGCCTACCGATCGGGCCCCGCCGGACCCGGGGCGGGGGCCGACCGCGTCCGTAGACTGGACGCCATGACAGCCCTCGACGCCGCCCCCGCACTCCCGGACCTCACCGCCGCCGACCTGGACGTCGCGGAGCTGACCGCCACCCTGCTGGACATCCGCTCGGTCTCGGGGGAGGAGCGGCCGCTCGCCGACGCGGTGGAGACCGCCCTGCGCGGGCTCGGAGGCCTCGACGTGCGCCGCCTCGGCGACACCGTCGTCGCCCGCACCGAGCTGGGCCGGGACACCCGCGTGATCCTCGCCGGACACCTGGACACGGTGCCGTTGCCGACCGTCCCGGGTTCGCGCGGCACCGTGCCGAGCGCGTGGGACGGGGACACGCTCTACGGCCGCGGTGCGGTGGACATGAAGTCCGGGGTGGCGGTGCAGCTCGCCCTCGCCGGCCGCTTCGGCGGCGCCACGGACGCGCCGGGCGCACAGGCCCCCGTGCACGACGTGACCTGGGTGTTCTACGACAACGAGGAGGTCGCCTCGCATCTCTCCGGCCTCGGCCGCGTGGTCCGCGAGGCCCCCGAGCTGCTCGAGGGAGACTTCGCGGTCCTGCTGGAGCCCACCGACGGCGTCGTGGAGGGAGGCTGCAACGGCACGTGCCGCTACCGCGTCTCCTACGCCGGGGTGGCCGCCCACTCCGGCCGAGCCTGGCGCGGGGAGAACGCGATCCACAAGGCCGGCCCCCTGCTGGGCGCCCTCGCCGCGTACGACCCCGCCACGGTGACCGTGGAGGGCCTGGACTACCGGGAGGGCCTCAACGCCATCCGGATCGCCGGCGGCGTGGCCGGCAACGTCATCCCGGACGCGGCGCACGTGGACGTCAACTACCGCTTCGCCCCGGACAAGACCCTCGAGGAGGCGCACGCCCACGTGCGTCAGGTGTTCGAGCGTGCCGGGGTGGACTGGACGGCGCAGGTGGAGGTCATGGACGCCTCCGCCGCCGCCCGGCCCGGCCTGGACCGGCCCGCGGCGGCCGCGTTCGTGGCCGCCGTGGGCGGGGAGCCCAAGCCCAAGTACGGCTGGACCGATGTGGCCCGCTTCTCCGCCCTCGGCGTGCCCGCCGTGAACTTCGGCCCCGGCGACGCCCTGCTGGCCCACACCGACGACGAGCACGTGGACCGCGCCGCCGTGCACGCCTGCCTGGACGCGCTCTCGGGGTGGCTGGCGGGCTGACCGCGGCGGCCCCCTCCCCGACGACGACGGCCGGCCTCCCTGCCCGCGCGGGGCGGAGATGAGGCCGGCCGTCGCAGGTCGGATCAGTGCTTCGCGTGCACCGGGATGGCGACGGCCGAGGACCCCGCGGCGGGGTTGGTCCGGCCCGCGGTGCGCGAGGACAGCAGGCCGGAGAGACGGGACGCCACCCAGGTGAGCAGGACGTTGATCGCGATGAAGATGAGCGCGGCCACCACCAGTGACTGCAGGATGTTCCCCTGGCCCGAGCCGAGCTGCCGGGCGTACTGGAGCAGCTCGAAGAAGCCGATCAGGTAGCCGAGCGCGGAGTCCTTGAGGATCACCACGAACTGGCTGAGGAGCGAGGGCAGCATGGCGACGAGGGCCTGGGGGACCTCCACGAGGCGCAGGGACTGGTTGGGCGTCATGCCGATCGCCGCCGCCGCCTCGCGCTGGCCCTTGGGCAGGGACTTGACGCCGGAGCGCACCAGCTCGGCGATCACGGAGCCGTTGTACAGGGTGAGCCCGAGGATGACGGCGTAGTAGGGGCCGTCCTGGGCGGAGAGCACGCCGCTGCGCGCTGCGAGGGCGAAGGCCTGGTAGAAGAACACCATCATCAGGAGCACCGGCACGGCGCGGAAGAACTCGACCACCACGGCGGCCGCCGCCCGGACCGGCGCGAAGGGCGCCAGTCGGAGGAAGCCGAACACGAGGCCGAAGGCCACCGAGGTGACCACCGCGATCGCGGCCACCTGCAGGGTGAACTGCAGTCCGGGCACGTAGTAGTTGGACCACGCGTTCGCGTCGAGTGCCGCGCTCCAGCGGCGGGGTTCCAGCTGCCCGCGCTCGGCCATGCGGACGAGGACCAGCGCGGCCACCGCCACCACGGCCGCCAGCGCCACGAGGTTGAGGACCAGGATGCGCCGCCGGGCCACGGGGCCCGGGGCGTCGAAGAGGATGGAGGCCTGGGCGCTCATCGGCTCACCGCCCACTTGTCAGAGGCCCACGTGGTGAGCAGGCCGATCGGGATGACGATCAGGCAGAAGCCGATCGCGAAGGTCAGGAAGATGGCCACCATCATGTCCGGGCGGAACTCGATCATCGTCTTCATGAGCCCGGAGGCCTCGGCGACCGAGGCGGCCGCGGCGACGGTGGTGTTCTTCGTCAGGGCGATCACGGTGTTGCCGATCGGGGTGATGGCCCCGCGCAGGGCCTGGGGGAGGATGACGTGACGCGCCGCTGGAAGGAAGCCCAGGCCGATCGCCCGGGCCGCCTCCGCCTGCCCGAGTGGGACCGTGTTCACGCCGGAGCGGATGGCCTCGCACATGAAGGCCGCGTGGTACAGGGAGAGCGCGATCACCGCATAGATGAAGAAGTTCAGGGTGAAGTCGCTCGCGAAGGTGACCTTCAGCTGGCCCCACACCGCCAGGACTCCCAGCAGCATGATGATGGTCAACGGGGTGTTGCGCACGATGTGGACATAGCCGGCGCCGAGCGCTCGCAGGGAGGGGACGGGGGAGATGCGGCACAGGGCGAGGACGACGCCCAAGACGAACGAGGCCAGCGTGGCCAGGACGGCCAGCCGGATGTTCATCCAGAACGCGAGCGGCACGGCCGAGCCGTACTGCTCCATGAGAGTGGACAGTGGTTCCATGGGTCTTCCGATGCCGTCTCTTCCGGGGGTGGAGGGGGCCGTGGCCTGACCGCCCCGGCCGCACACGCCCGGGTGGGCGGTGCCGCCGAGGCGGTCGGGTCAGGGGGTGATCAGGCGCAGGGCTCGAGCTCGGCGTCCTTGCCCGAGTTCAGCTCCTTGTCGTACTCGTAGCCGGTGCCCTCGGTGTTCTTCGTGAGCGACTTCTCCCACTCGCCGGAGTCCTTCATCTCCTTGACGGCGGTGTTGATCTCCTCGCAGCGGTCGGAGTCCTTCGCGATGCCGACGCCGTAGCGCTCGGTGGTGAACGGATTGCCCACCACCTTGAACTTGCCCTTGTTCGCGTCCGTGGCGGCGAGGCCGGCGAGGATGATGTCGTCCGTCGTGACGGCGTCCACCTGGCCGGACTCGAGGTAGGTCACGCACTCGGCGTAGCCGCCCTGCTCCACGAGGTTCACCCCGGAGGCGAACGTGTCCTTGATCTTCTGGGCGGAGGTGGAGCCGGTGACGGAGCAGAGGTTCTTGCCGTCGAGGTCGTCCGGGCCGGTGATGCCGGTCTCGTCGGCGCGGACCAGCAGGTCCTGGCCGGCCACGAAGTACGGCCCCGCGAAGTCGACGCGCTCCTTGCGGGCGTCGGTGATCGAGTAGGTGGCGAGGATCATGTCCACCTCGCCGTTCTCCAGAGCGTTCTCGCGGTTGGCGGAGGGGGTCTGCACCCACTCGATCTTGTCCTCGTCCACGCCCAGCTTCTGGGCCACGTAGCGGGCCACATCCGTGTCGAAGCCCGTGGGGGCGTTCGAACCCTCACGGAAGCCGAGGCCCGGCTGGTCGAACTTGATGCCGATGCGCAGCGAGTCGGAGGACCCCGCGGAGGCGCTGCCCGAGGCGGAGCCGGACGCGGAGGCGCCGGAGTCGCTCGACGCAGACGGGGAGCAGGCGGTCAGGGAGAGGGCGGCGGCCGCGGCGACGGCGGTGATGGAGGCGAGCTTCTTGGTGATCATGGTGTCTCCTGGGATCAGGTGCGGGTGGGAGAGGACGGGGAGGGCCAGGCGGCGTGCCGGGACCGCGGGGCGTCAGTGGGTGAGGATCTTGCCGAGGAAGTCCTTCGCCCGCTCGTGCTGCGGAGCCGTGAAGAAGGACTCGGGGTCGGTGTCCTCGAGGACGGCGCCGTCGGCCATGAAGATGACGCGGTCGCCGGCCTTTCGGGCGAAGCCCATCTCATGGGTCACGACCACCATGGTCATGCCCTCCTGGGCGAGCTGGACCATGACGTCCAGGACCTCCTGCACCATCTCCGGGTCCAGGGCCGAGGTGGGCTCGTCGAAGAGCAGGGCCTGCGGCTCCATCGCCAGGGCGCGGGCGATGGCCACGCGCTGCTGCTGGCCGCCGGAGAGCTGGGCGGGCATCTTCTTGGCCTGAGGGGCCACGCCCACGCGCTCCAGGAGCTCCATCGCATGCCGTTCCGCCTCGGCCTTCTTCTTGCCCTTGACCCGGATCGGCCCGAGGGTCACGTTCTCGAGGATCGACTTGTGGGCGAAGAGGTTGAAGGACTGGAACACCATGCCGACCTCGGCCCGCAGACGGGCCAGCCCCTTGCCCTCCGTGGGCAGCGGCTGGCCGCCGATGAGGATGCGGCCGCCGTCGTCGTCGATGGTCTCGAGGCGGTTGATGGTGCGGCAGAGGGTGGACTTTCCGGAGCCCGAGGGGCCCAGGACGATCGCCACCTGACCGCGCGGAATGGCGAGGTCGATGTCCTTGAGGGCCTGGAACTCGCCGAAGTGCTTGTTGACGTGTTCGAGGCGGATGAGCGCCTCGGACGGTGCGCCGAAGGCCACCGTGCCGACGGCATGGGCGCCGTGGGCGGTGTCCGGGGTGTGGTGGGTCATGCAGGGAATATAGCCCATGTCACAGGACGCCGTGCGGTGCATCACGCTCCTGGCGGGCTGGCGGCCTCGATCCCCGCCCGTCAGCTCACTGGGCGCCCTGCGCGGGGGAGCGGTCGCAGCGGTCGGGATCCGGGAGGGCGGCGAGCCGCAGCTGTGGAGACAGCGGCACCCCGCTGGCGCGCTCGAGAGCCTCGGCGGACCGGGCCCAGCCGCCGTCGTCGCGGTGCGAGGCGAGGGCCGCTGTGACGTCGTCGCACAGCGTGGAGTCCTCCGGCAGGCCGACGCCGTACTGGGCGGCCCCGAGGTCGGCGTCGAGCAGGCGCGCCTCCGGCGCCTCGTCCGCCCGGCTCAGCGCGCCCAGCAGAGGCTCGTCGCCCGCGATCGCATCCACCCGCCCCGTGCGCAGCGCCGGGAGGCACTCGGCGGCGCCGCCCTGCACGAGCAGCTCCACCTCACCGGGGACCTCGGCGCGGAGGGCGGCCGCGGCGGGGGAGCCGGACTCCACACAGACCGTGCCGCCCTCCAGGTCTGCCGGCTCCGCGACGGACGAGTCCGCCGGCACGAGCACGCCCAGGCGGGCGGACAGGTACGGGCCGGCCACGTCCATGGGCTCGTCCGGTGCCGGCGTCAGGGGCACCCCGCCGACCGCCAGGTCGACGATCCCGGCGGAGAGGGCGTCGGCGGGGGCGCGCGTCCCGAGCCAGACCCACTGGACCTGACGCTCCTCGTAGCCGAGGAACATGGCCGTGGCGCGGGCGGCGTCGGCGTCGAACCCGTCCGGGGTGTCGTCCCTCTCGCCCGTGCTCAGGCCGGGCCGGTCGCCGGGCAGGGCGATCCGCAGCACGCCGTCCGCGCGCGGCCGGGGCGTGGGCGCGGCGGAGGCGCCGTCGGTGGCGTCCGTGGTGCTCGTCGTCCGGGCCGGCGTGGCGGAGCGCGGTGAGGAGGAGGTCTCGACGGGCGTCCCCGGCCCGGCAGGAGGCGTGGGGGCCACCGGCGCGGTGGTCTCGGGCCCCGCCGCCTCGGGCGGCTGCGGGGCCTCGGGCGCGGCCGGCGCGGAGCATCCGGACACCAGCGCCACCGTGGCGGCCAGGGCGGCCGTCGCCGCTGCCCGCCGGGCACGGGCGAGGCGGTGGCGGTCGGGGGACGCAGCGGACGGCACGGGGTCTCCTGGGGGTCGACGGCGCGCCGCGCTGGGCGGCGGATGTCACCGCAGGATATCTCCCGGGTGCGCGGGGAGCGCAGGCCTGCGCCACGGGGGCGACCAGAGGGCCCGACTGGCTAGGGTGGGGGCCATGGCCGACCAGACACACCCGTCCCAGCCCGCGGACCCCGATCGAGGGCCCGTGCGCCGCGGCGGGCAGATCCTGAGCGGCGCCGCGGCTGCCGCCCCCACCTTCGACCAGCTCCTGCTGGACACCCGCCAGTCGGGCATGACGGCGCCGCCGGTCTCGGACGTGGCCTCCACGACGTCGGACGCGTGGCGCGTGCTGCGCATCCAGGCGGAGTTCGTGGAGGGCTTCGGGACGCTGGCGCAGCTCGGCCCCGCCGTCTCCGTGTTCGGCTCCGCCCGCACGGGGGAGGGCACCGACGAGTACGCGCTCGCCCGCGAGGTGGGGCGTCGCCTCGCCGAGGCCGGCTTCGCCGTCATCACGGGCGGCGGTCCGGGGGCCATGGAGGCCGCCAACCGCGGCGCGCACGACGTGGGCGGCGTGTCCGTGGGCCTCGGCATCGAGCTCCCCTTCGAGACCGGGCTGAACCCCTACGTGGGGATCGGCGTGGACTTCCGGTACTTCTTCGCCCGGAAGGTCATGTTCCTGAAGTACGCGCAGGGCTTCATCGTGCTGCCCGGCGGCTTCGGCACCCTGGACGAGCTGTTCGAGGCGCTCACCCTCGTGCAGACCGGCACCGTGAGCCGCTTCCCCGTGGTGCTGGTGGACCGCGCGTTCTGGGGTCCCCTGGTGGACTGGATCCGCGGGGCCCTCGAGGCGCGCGGGATGATCTCGCCCGGCGACGTCGACCTGCTCTCCGTGGTGGACACCGCGGAGGAGGCCGTGGCGCTCATGGCCGCGGTCCAGCAGGGGGGCCGGGCATGAGCCAGCCGATCTGGATCGCCCTCGTCCTCGCCCTCGTGGTGGCCGTGGCCGCCCTCGTGGCGGCGGCGACGGGCCGCGCGACCCTGCGCGCGGACGCGCCCGCCGGCGTCGAGCACCGCCACCCCGTGCTCCTGCCCGCGGACCCCCGGGCCCAGGACGTGGACCACGTGCGCCTCGCCGTGGCAGTGCCGGGCTACCAGCGGGACCAAGTGGACGCGGTGGTGGCCGCACTGCAGGAGACCCTCGCCCGGCGCGAGCGCCGGATCGCCGAGCTCGAGGAGGAGCGTGCCGCCGCCGCTCCCGCCGGCTCGTGTGGCGACAGCCAGCGCGATCCGCGATAATGGGCGTGTGACCGGTCACGCCACGCCTCGCGTGCGGGGGCCGAAGGCACCGGGCCCGTCTGCGACATCCGCCGGCGGCGCCGACACGGGAACACCATCAGAAGGGAAGTCGCAATGGCCGCCATGAAGCCTCGCACCGGGGACGGTCCCATGGAAGTGACCAAGGAGGGACGCAGCCTGATCATGCGCGTGCCGATCGACGGCGGCGGGCGCCTCGTCCTGGAGATCAACGCCGAGGAGGCGCAGGAGCTCAAGGAGTGCCTGCAGGGCGTCACCCAGGGCTGACCGCCCCGAACGCCGCACGCCCCGCGCACCGCTGACCGGTGCGCGGGGCGTCGTGCTTCTCCGGGCTCCTCGGCAGGCGTCAGCGGCGCACGGCCAGCAGCATGCCCGTGCCCGTGGGGACCACGGCGGAGATCCACCGCTCGTCCTCGGCAATGCCGCGGTCCACGGCGCGGGCGGACACCGTGGAGGGCTCGCGCACCGCCGGACGCGGCACGCGGTCCTGGTCCAGGGCGTCGAGGACCACCAGCAGCCCGCCGGGGGCCAGCATGCGGGCGGCCTGGTCCACGTCGAACGCGCGGGAGGCCGGATCGCCGTCCACCACGACCATCTCGTAGGCGCCCGTGGTCAGGCGCGGCAGCACGAGGCGGGAGCGCCCCGTGATCATGCGGGTGCGGCCGTTCGGCAGGTGCGCCTCGGAGAAGGCCTCCCGCGCCGCATGCTGCACGTCCGCCTCCGGGTCCACGGTGGTCAGGACGGTGCGCTCGGGCAGCCCGCGCATCAGAGCGAGGCCCGAGACCCCCGCGCCGGTGCCGATCTCCACGACGGCGCCCGGCGCGCGCGTGGCCGCCAGCACGGTGAGCAGCGCCGCCGCGCCCTCGCTGACCGGCGCCACCCCGAGCTCGGCCGAGCGCTCCCGTGCCCGCAGCAGCACCGCGTCCTCCTCCAGCCGGGTCTCCGCGTACGTCCACGAGGCGTGCTTGGCGGTCGGCTGGGGGTGCAGGGCGGTCATGGGCGCTCTCTCCGGGGGTGGGCGGGGTGGTCCGGCGACGGCGGCGCCGCGGGCTTCCGCGGACGGCCGGCACCGGGCCGGATGCCGCCCCAGTGTACGGAAGAACCGGGGGGGACGATTCAGACTTCTCTCAGACGTGCCGTCCATGATGGGCGGACTGGACCGGCGTCGGCGTGGTCCCCGGCCCTCCGGTCCGGGAGTCGGCGCACCAGGAGGAGGTGGGGCGGGATGAGCCCTCATCACTCGCTGCGCCACCTGGACGCCTACCTCGAGGGCGTGCTCTCGCGCCCGGCGGGCCGCCGGCTGGCGGCCCATCTCTCCCGCTGCCCGGACTGCGCCCGGACCGCCCGTGAGCGGGCCCGCGTCCTGGACGCCGCGCGCTCCGTGGACGCCCGCCCCGCGGCCGTGACCCATCCCGTGCTCCCCGTGCGCGGCGTGTCCGGCCGCCTCGTCGTGCTGGCGCTGGCCATGGTCGTCCTGCTGGGCGGGCTCCTCGCGGCCGTGTGGGTGGCCGGCGCGCCACGTGGCGTGGCCCGGGCGCAGGCCGGTCCGACGGACGCGCTGGGGGTCGTCCAGCGCCAGTCCGCCGCCGCGTCCTCCCCGGGGGCCACCGTGGAGGAGCTCCGCGGCCTCGGCTGGACCGTGCCGTCCCTGACCGGCGCAGGCCTGCAGCCCCTCGAGGTGCGCGGCGAGCAGGCGGCGGACCTGCTGGAGGTCGCGGTGGTCTGGGGGCGCGCCGAGCCGGCGGTCACGGTGCACGAGTGCCGCTCGCGCTCCGCGACCGCTGTGCCCCGCGGCTGTGCGTCGGGGCGCGAGGACGCCGCAATGCCGGGGAGGCGGCTCCCCGGCGGTGTCGCCTACCGGCTGACGGACGACCCGTCCGGAGAGGGGTGGATCGCGGACCTCGCGACGGCGCAGGCGGCCTACCGCGTGGAGTCCACGCTGCCACGCGAGCAGGCGGAGCCCCTCCTCACCCTCCTCGTGGTCTCGGACCGGTCCGGCCTCACCGAGCTGCGGCGCGACGACGCCGTGACGGACCGCCTCGAGCGCGGCCTCGAGCGGATCGTCGAGGCCGTTCCGAGCATGGGCCGGGTGGCCGGCATCCTCGCGGTGGGGCGTCGGTGAGCCTCTAGTAGAGTCTCCACCGTGGCAGGAATCAACGGATCCGAGTTCATCGTCCTCCTGGTGCTCGCCGTGATCATCCTCGGTCCGGAGAAGCTCCCGGAGTACACCCGCGCCTTCACCCAGTGGCTCCGCCGGATGCGGGACATGGCCGAGGGCGCCAAGACGCAGTTCAAGGAGGAGACGGGGACGGACTTCGACGAGGTCAACTGGCGCAAGTACGACCCCCGTCAGTACGATCCCCGCCGCATCATCCGCGAGGCCCTCACCGAGCCGGTGGGCGGCAGCGGCTCCTCCACCGCCGCGCACCGGGCCCAGGCGCTCACGGGCGTGGCCCCCGAGGACCTCCACGGCGGGCTGACCCGCCAGGACATCGCGGACATGGACCCCCGCTCCCTCTTCCGCCGCCCGGGCGGCACGGGCAGCAGCTCCGCCGAGGCCACCGACGTCGAGTCCACCGCCGTCGCGTCCGCCACGGGCACCGCCGCCCCCGACGCCGAGCTCACCCCCGTGGCCGCCGCCGTCGTCCCGGGTGCCGGGACCGCCGTCGTGGGAGGCGCGGCTGTCGCCCTCATGGCCTCCGGCCGCGCCGAGGCCATGGTGGCCGAGGGGCGCCCGGCTGCGGTCCCGGCAGCCGCGGGCCCGGATCCGCTCGAGCTGCTCGGCCTGGCGCCCGCACCCTTCGACGTCGACGCCACCTGATCGCCGCGGTGATCCCGGCGCTCAGCGCGGGCTGAACGGCAGCCGGCGCCCGGCCAGGCTCCGGGGGCGCACCGCGAGCCGCTCGGCGATGGCCAGCAGGGCGCGCGCCGCGGGGCTCTGCGGCGCCGAGGCCACCACGGGGGCGCCGGTGTCCCCGCCCACGCGCAGGGCCGGATCCAGCGGCACCGAGCCCAGCAGGGGCACGTCCGCACCGAGCGCGCCGGTGAGCCGCTCCGCCACCTCGGCGCCGCCGCCCGTGCCGAACACGTCCAGCACCGTGCCGTCCGGCAGGGCCATGGGGCCCATGTTCTCCACCACGCCTGCCACGCGCTGGCCGGTCTGCTGCGCGAGCTGACCCGCGCGCGCGGCCACCTGGGCGGCGGCGTGCTGGGGGGTCGTCACCACCACGAGCTCGGAGTCCGGCAGCAGCTGGGCCGCGGAGATCGCGATGTCGCCCGTGCCCGGCGGCAGGTCCACGAGCAGCACGTCGAGGTCGCCCCAGTGCACGTCCGTCACGAACTGCTCCAGGGCCCGGTGCAGCATGGGGCCGCGCCACGCGACCGGTCGGTCGGCGTCCAGGAACATCCCGATCGAGATGACCTTCACGCCGCGGGCCACGGGCGGCAGGATCAGCTGCTCGAGACGGGTCGGGGAGGCGTCCACGCCCAGGAGCCCGGGGATGGAGAAGCCGTGCACGTCGGCGTCAATCAGCCCGACCGCCAGGCCCCGCTCGGCGAGGGCGACGGCGAGGTTGGCGGTGACCGTGGACTTGCCCACGCCGCCCTTGCCCGAGGCGACGGCCAGGACGCGGGTGAGCGAGCCCGCGGCGAACGGGTTGGCGGGGCGCGCGCCGCGCAGCGAGTCCTGCAGGGCGCGGCGCTGCTCGGGGGTCATGACGCCCACGCGCACCGCCACGGACCGGCAGCCGGGCACCGCGGCGGCGGCCGCCGTGACGTCGGCCTCGATGGTCCCGCGCAGGGGGCAGCCCGTGATGGTCAGCAGCACCGCCACCTCGACCTCGCCCGGGGCGGTCTCGCGGACGGACTCCACCATGCCGAGCTCCGTGACGGGGCGGCGGATCTCCGGGTCGACGACGTCGGCCAGGGCCGCGAGCACGGCCCGCTCGAGCTCGGTGCGGACGGCGGGCAGCGGGAGGCCGGCGTCGGCCTGCGGGGACTCGGTCATCGCCGTCCGTCCGCCGCGCTCGATCCGGTGGCGCTCGGTCCGGTCGCGTCCGGGCCGGGGGCGGCGTCGTCCTCCCGGACGCGAGCGGCGGCCTCCTCGGCGGCCTCCTGGGCCGCGATGATCGCGAGCGTGGTGGTCTGGGCGTCGTCGGCGTCCCCGCCGGGCCGCGCGCCGCCGTCGCGGTCCCGGGACTTCTTCTTCTTCGCCTTCTTCACGGAGCCGGCGGCGTCCCCGCCGTCCGAGGCGGGGGAGAGCAGGTCCGCGCGCATCTCGGCGCGGAGCTCTTCGCGGAGAGACTCGCGCAGCTCGTCGATCAGGTCCTCGTGCACGCCGCGCAGCTCGCCCCGGACGAAGTCGCGGGTGGCCACGTCCTGCAGCGCGATGCGCAGGCCCGAGATCTCCCGCGTGAGGTACTCCGTGTCCGCGAGGTTCCGCTCGGCCCGGTCGCGGTCCTCGCGCATGGACACCTTGTCCCGGTCGTCCTGGCGGTTCTGGGCCAGGAGGAGGAGAGGGGCCGCGTACGAGGCCTGGAGCGAGAGCATGAGGGTCAGCGCGGTGAAGCCCAGGGCCGCGGAGTCGAAGCGCAGGCCCTCGGGCCCGTAGCTGTTCCAGCCGACCCACAGGAGGCAGAACAGGGTCATCCACACGAGGAACTGCGGCGTGCCCATGAACCGGGCGATGCCCTCGGTGGCCTCCCCGAAGGCGTCCGGGTTGGGGCTGAAGCGGGGCACTCGGCGTCGGCGCGCGCTCAGCGGCGTGTCCAGGCCCGTGCCCCGGGTCTCGCGAGGCTCCCTCGTGGTCTGCGACATGCTCACTCCTTCGGTGCGGTCCGTGCGGTCGATGCGGTTCGGGGGGTGGTGCGGGAGGGGTCAGCCGGCGGCGGCCGGATGGTCGTCCGGGTCCATCGCGCGCCAGTCGTCCGGGAGGATGTGGTCGAGGACGTCGTCCACGCTCACGGCGCCCACCACGCGGTGCTGGGCGTTGACCACGGGGATGGACGTCAGGTTGTACGTGGCCAGCTCGCGGGTGACGTGGGCCAGCGGGGCCAGGTCGGAGACCGGCTCGAGGTCCTTGTCCATGATGTTGCCGATCGCCTCGGGCGGCGGGTACCGCAGGAGGCGCTGGAAGTGCACGACGCCCAGGAACCGTCCCGTGGGCGTCTCCAGCGGCGGGCGGGCCACGATCACGAGGGAGGCGAGCGCGGGGGAGATCTCGTGCTGCCGGATGGTGGCCATGGCCTCGGCCACGGTCGCCTCGGGCGGGAGGATCACGGGCACGGGCGTCATGACGGAGCCGGCCGTGTCCTCCTCGTACTCGAGCAGGCGGCGCACGTCCTCGGCGTCCTCGGGCTCCATGAGCTCCAGGAGCAGCTCCTGCTGGGAGTCGGGCAGCTCGTGGAGGAGGTCCGCGGCGTCGTCGGGGTCCATCTCCTCGAGGACGTCCGCGGCGCGCTCGATGTCCAGGTGGGAGAGGATCTGGACCTGGTCGTCGTCGGGCAGCTCCTGGAGGACGTCTGCGAGGCGCTCGTCCTGGAGCTCGTTGGCGACCTCCACGCGGCGCTTCTCCGGCATCTCGTGCATCATGTCCGCGAGGTCCGCGGCCTTGAGGTCCTCGTGGGCGGCCACGAAGCTCGTGGCCCCCTGCGGCTCGGCCTGCCCGGCCCAGCGGGCCTCGTCCCACGTGAGGAGCAGGTGCTCTCCCCGCGGGCGGCCGAAGGCGCCGCGGCCCGTGGGGCGCAGGACGTACATGTCCGAGACGAGCCAGTCGCCGTTGCGCTGCTGCTCCAGCCCGATGTCCTCGAGGACGGCCTCGCCCGAGCCGTCCGTGAGGCGCACGCGCCGGTCGAAGAGGTCGCCCGCGACGGTCTGCTCCCCGCCGCGGCGGGAGAAGCGGCGCAGGTTGATGAGGCCCGTGGTGATGATCTGGCCCGAGTCCATGGAGGTCACACGGGTCATGGGCACGAAGACGCGCTTCTTGCCGGGGACCTCGATCACCAGGCCGGTGGCCACGGGGGTGGCGACCCCGCCCCGGTCCAGGACCACGACGTCGCGCAGCCGGCCCAGACGGTCGCCCAGCGGGTCGAACACGTCCAGGCCCAGCAGGCGGGCCACGAAGATCTTGGGGGAGTTCACCGGGCCAGCCTAGTGGGTCCTCTCCGCGCCCGCCCGGTGGGGCGGGTGTCCGCAGTGGGCGGACTCCCGGGCCTCCGCGCCCGCGGCCAGGCACAATGGGGACATGTCCTTCATGATGTCCAGCCCCGCCCCCGGATCCGGCGACACGGGCCTGCCCCGCGGAGAGCTCGTGGCCACCTACTCCACGTACACCGAGGCGCGCGAGCAGGTGGACCGGCTGGCCGCCACGGACTTCCCGGTCAGCGCCGTCTCCATCGTCGGCAAGGACCTGCGCGTGGTGGAGCGGGTGCGCGGCCGCCTCAACTACGCGCAGGTGGCGCTCGGGGCGGGCGTGCGGGGCCTGATGTTCGGCGCCCTGATCGGCGCGTTCCTCCTCCTGCTGGACCCGTCGGGAGGGCCGCTCCAGATCCTGACCTCGGCGCTGCTGGGCCTGGCCGTGTGGCTGCTGTTCGGGGTGATCGGGTTCGCGCTGCGCAAGGGCCGGCACGGCTTCGCCTCCTCGCAGGCCGTGGTGCCCGCCGGCTACGACCTCGTGATCGCCTTCGAGCACGCCGCGCGCGCCCGCCAGGAGCTCGGCCTCACCGCCCGCCCGGCCCCGGCGGCCCCCGCGCCGGCGGCTCCGGCCCCCATCACGGCGGCCCCGGACCAGGCCGCTCCCGCGGACCACGACGCCGGCACGCCCGCTCCGTCGGCCCCGGCCGGCACGCCCGCGGCCCCGGCCGGCCTCGACCGCTCCTACGGCGTGAGCCTGCCCCCCGAGGAGGTCGCGCGCCTCATCGAGGCACGCGGCGGCCGCCCCGGGCCGCAGCCTCCGGCCGAGGGCGGCTCCCACCGCGCCTGACGCGCCGCCCCGCACACCGCGGCCCGGTCCCCAGAGGGGCCGGGCCGTCGTCGTCGGGGGACCGCCGTCCCGTTCAGAGGCTCCAGGACTCCAGCCGCCGCAGCATGTCCCCCTTCTTGCGGGTGTGACCGCCCATGCGGGCGAGGATGTCGCCCAGCGAGGTGATCGCGTCCTCGATGTAGGGGCCCTTGTTCAGCATCGCGACCTCCGCGCGCTGGGCCATCGCGGCGTCGGTGATCTCGGCGCGCGAGGGCAGGCCCTTCTTGGCCAGCGACTCGAGGATCTGCGTGGCCCAGATCGCGGGCACGTGGGCGGCCTCGCAGAGCCACAGGATCTCCTCCTGGAGCTCGGCCATGCGCTCGAATCCGGCCTCCACCGCGAGGTCGCCGCGGGCGATCATCACGCCCACGTCGTTCCACCGCATGGCCTCCAGGAGCATGAGCGGCAGCTGCTCGAACGCGGCCACCGTCTCGATCTTGAGGGTGACGTCCACGTCCTTCGCGTCCTGCTCCTCGAGCGCCTCGATGAGGCGGGCGACGTCGGCGGCCGAGCGCACGAACGACATGTTGACCATGTCCGCGTGGGAGGCCACGAACGGGATGTGGGAGAGGTCCTCCGCCGTGAGCGCGGGGATCTCGAGGGCGGTGTCGGGGAAGTTGATCCCCTTCTCGGCCTTCAGCTTGGCGCCGGCCGGCCCGGCGTTCGTGACCGTCAGGGTGATCTCCTCGCCGTCGTTGGCGGTCACCTCGCCGCCGATCCGGCCGTCGTCGATCCACACCCGCTCGCCCACGGAGACGTCCCGGAAGGCCTGCTCGAGGGAGCAGCCGATGCGGTAGGGCGGGGCGGCGACGGCGGGGCGCGCCTGCATCGAGCGGGTGAGCACCACGTCCTCGCCCACCTGCACCCGCATGCTCTGCTCGAGCGGGGGCAGTTCGCCGACCGTGAGGGGCCCGTGCGGGGTGTCCACCCGCATGCCGGTCTCCCAGTACACGGT
The DNA here is from genome assembly GCF_040702705.1 of Micrococcus sp. NPDC078436. NCBI lineage: Bacteria > Bacillati > Actinomycetota > Actinomycetes > Micrococcales > Micrococcaceae > Micrococcus > Micrococcus sp. NPDC078436. Next base: position 68,529 of record NZ_JBFBLX010000009.1, read on the forward strand.
GCGGACCGTGCTCACGAGCAGTCCGGCGCCGCTCACGCGCTCCACCATCAGCGTGCGGCGGGATCCGCGCGCGTCCTTCAGGTCCACCTCGTCGCCCGGCTCGAGGGCGGCCAGCACCTGCACGTCCGGGTCCTGCAGGGGCACGACGACGCCGTCCCCCGCCGGGTGCTGCCCGACCCCGTCCGGAGCGGCGCCGAGCCACACCCGGGACGGCTCCAGGACCTGGCCGCCGTCGTCGCGCGAGGGCTTCACCTTGAGCACCCGCGGCCCCGGCTCGAGCGGGCCCGTGCGCAGCTTGGGCCCGGCCAGGTCCATCGCGACGCGCGGTGCGGGGCGCTCCTCCGAGCCGAGGCCGCGCAGCGTGTCGATCATGGCGGCCCACGCGTCCTCCCCGTCGTGGGCGCAGTTCACGCGGGCCAGGTCCATGCCCGCCGCCGCCATGCCGCGCACCAGCTCCGGGTCCGTGGCGGCCTCGCTCGGCATGGTGACCATCACGCGGGTCTGCCGGTCCTGGCGCATCGGGCCCAGCAGGGCGTTCGCGTTGCGCTCGAGGATCTCCCGCCCCACGGCGGGGGTGAGCGCGGACGGCGCGCCGTCGTCGGGCTCGGCCGTGGGCTCGGCCGCCGGCGCGTCGTCCAGCGCGCGGACCGCGCGGAGCACCGCGTCCAGGTGGCCGAGCACCCCCGCCTCCATGCGCCCGAGGGAGGAGAGCCCCACCTCGCTGAGCGCGTCCTGGAGGGGGCGCAGGTCCGTGCCGCGCAGGGCCACGTAGTGCACGAGGTTGCGGGCGGAGGGCCGGTGGCGCTCGCGCACGCGCTCGATGAGGGCGGCGTGCTCGGCCTCGGCGTCGAGGAGGCGTTCCCGCAGGTCGGTGAGCTCGGAGACGAGGTGGGCGGTCATGCCCGCGAGCCTAGCCAGTGCCCCCCGCGCCGATCACCCCTGGAGGCGCGCCATCCAGGCCTCCACGTCCTCGGGGGCGCGGGGCAGGGCGGCGGAGAGGTTCTCCGCGCCGTCCTGCGTGACGAGGACGTCGTCCTCGATCCGCACGCCGATCCCGCGGTACTCCTCCGGGATCGCGAGGTCCTCGGCCTTGAAGTACAGCCCCGGCTCGATCGTGAACACCATGCCCGGCTCGAGCACGCCGTCGAGGTAGAGCTCCCGCTTGGCCTGCGCGCAGTCGTGCACGTCCAGGCCGAGGTGGTGGGAGGTGCCGTGCGGCATCCAGCGGCGGTGGTGCTGGCCCTCCTCGGACAGCGCCTCCTCGGCGGAGACCGGCAGCAGGCCCCACGCGGAGAGGCGATCCACGAGGACGCGCATGGCCTCCGCGTGGATCTCGCGGAAGCGGATGCCCGGCTTCACGATGGCGAACGCGGCGTCGGCGGCGTCCAGCACGGCCTGGTACACGCGGCGCTGCACCTCCGTGTAGGCCCCGTTCACCGGGAGGGTGCGGGTGATGTCCGCGGTGTAGAGGGAGTCGTCCTCCACGCCCGCGTCCAGGAGCAGGAGGTCGCCGTCGCGGACCTCCCCGGTGTTGCGGATCCAGTGGAGCACGGTGGCGTTGTTCCCGGCGGCGGCGATCGTGTCGTAGCCGAGGTCGTTGCCCTCCTCGCGGGCGCGGGCGAAGAAGGCGCCCTCCACGACGCGCTCTCCGCGGCGGTGGCCCACCGCGCGCGGCAGGGCGCGGACGACGTCCTCGAAGCCGGCGATCGTGGCGGCCACCGAGGCGCGCATGCGGTCGACCTCCCACTCGTCCTTCACGAGGCGCAGCTCGGAGCAGAACTCGACGAGCTCGACGTCGGCGGCCTGGGCGGCCGCGAGGTCCTGGCCGGCCGCGGTGCGGGCGGCGGCCACCTGGGCGTCCACGTCGAGGTCGGACTCGGCCAGCAGGCGGACCTGCCCCTGCCCGGCGTCCTTGGTCAGGGCCGACTCGAGCTCCTCGAGGCCGGCGGTGCGCAGCCCGGTGCGGGCGGCCATCTCCGCCAGGGTGGGCCGGGGTCCGATCCAGAACTCGCCCGCGCGGGGGTCGGCGTAGAACTGCTCCGAGTCGCGCCCCGCGAGGGGGCGGAAGTACAGGGTGGCCTCGTGGTCGGCCCCGTCGTCGCCCACCCCGGGGTCCGTGGGCTCGAGGATGAGCACGGCATCCGGCTCGTGGTCCACGCCCAGGCCCGTGAGGTGCGCGAACGCGGAGTGTGCCCGGAAGCGGTAGTCGGTGTCGTTGGAGCGGACCTTGAGCCGGCCCGCGGGCACCACGAGGCGCTCGCCGGGGAAGCGGGCGGAGAGTGCGGCGCGGCGGCGCGCGGCGTGGGGGGCCACGGCGTCGGCGGCGGGCAGGTCCTGTGAGGCGGGCGCCCAGCCCGAGGCCATGAAGGCGCGGAAGGCGTCCGAGCTGGGGCGCTGGGAGCGGTTCTCCACTCGCTCGGCCAGGGGCTGGGGGGCCGGGCTGGTCTCGGCGGCGGGACCGCCCTCGGGAGCAGGGTCGGCGGGGTGCTGTGCGGAGTCGGTCATGCCCACCATCATGGCACCGCCTACGCTGGGGACTCATGGCGCGCTATGACCTGCACACCCACTCCACGGAGTCCGACGGCACCCAGCCGCCCGCCGACGTGGTGCGGGCCGCGGCCCGCGCAGGCCTGGACGGACTGGCCCTCACCGATCATGACACGGCCTCCGGCTGGGCCGAGGCCGCGCAGGCGGCGCTCGAGGAGGGACTCACGTTCGTCCCCGGCATGGAGATGTCCTGCATGGCCGCCGACGGCACGAGCGTGCACCTGCTCGCCTACCTCCACGACCCCGAGGACCCGACCCTGCTGCGCGAGCTCACGGCCGCGCGCTCGGCGCGCCTCACGCGGGCGCAGGAGATGGCTGCACGGCTGGGGGAGGACTACCCCCTCACATGGGAGCTCGTGCAGGAGCACGCGGCGGAGGGCGCCACGATCGGCCGCCCCCACCTGGCCGACGCGCTCGTCACCCTCGGCGTGGTTCCGGACCGCTCCGCGGCGTTCGCCACGATCCTGACCGGCCGCTCCAAGTACTACGTGCCGCACCACGCCCCGGACCCGGCGGTCGCCGTCGAGCTCATCCGAGGTGCGGGCGGCGTGCCCGTGTTCGCCCACCCGCGGGCGACGATGCGCGGCCGGGTGGTGGGCGTGGAGGTCATCGAGTCCATGATCGAGGCGGGCCTGGCCGGCCTCGAGGCCGACCACCGGGACAACCCCGAGCCGGAGCGCGCGTGGCTGCGGGAGCTCGCGGACCGCCACGGCCTCATCGTCACGGGCTCCTCGGACTACCACGGGGCCGGCAAGCCCAACCTGATCGGCGAGTTCACGACCGGCGAGGACGTCCTCGCCGAGATCGAGCGGCAGGGGACCGGCGCCGCCGTCGTGCGGGGGTGAGCCCGACCGTCCCTTCTCACTCCCGGGGCCCCGGCCGCACCCGTGATCGACCCTGGAGCCGCAGCGACCCCTCCGCGCGCCGGATCGGCCGTCGGTGGGGTCGCGGGGGCGCCACGAGCGCTGCGGCGCCGGGCGGGGAGGCTCAGCGCGTGGTGCCGCGCTTGCGGGCCTCCCTGCGGGCGCGGCTGCGCTCGCGGCGGCGGGCGTGACGGTCGCTCGTGCCCTCCGCGCGCCGCTCGGCGCGCTCCGTGCGCGGGGCACGCTCCGTGCCCGCGGAACGGGGAGCCGCGGCCTCCGCCGCGGGGCGCTCCGCACGGCCCTCGGACCGCGACTCGGCCCGGTGGCCGGTGCCCTCCGTGCGCGGGGCGCGCTCGGACCGCTCAGCACGAGCGGGGCTCTCGGCGCGCTCGGCGCGGGGCGCGCGATCCGCGGAGCGCGAGGCCTTCTGCTCCGCCTGCTCGGGGCGGGGGCGCTCGTCCGCGCGGCCCTCGGCGGGGCGCCCGTTCACCGCGGCTCCCGCGGAGGGACGCCCGCCCCGACCGCGTCCTCGACCACGGCCGCCGTCGCGGGAGCCCTCCCGCTCGGCGTCACGGCCACCACGCTCGCCGTCCCGGCCGCCGCGGTTGCGGTCCTCGTCCCGGGCGCCACGGCCTCGACCGCCCTCGCGGGCGCCGTCGCGTCCGCCGCGCTCGCGGTCCCCGCCGCGGCCCGCGCGGGGCTTGGACTCAGGACCGCCGAGGTCCTCGAGGCGCTCGCCGCTCAGGCCCTCGAGGGTGCGCTTGTCCTTGGGCAGGCGGCCCTTGGTGCCCTTGGGGATGTCGAGGTCCTCGAACAGCCACGGGGAGGAGGAGTAGGTCTCCGGCGGCTCGGGCTGGCCCAGGCCCAGGGCCTTGTCGATCAGCTTCCAGCGCGGCAGGTCGTCCCAGTCCACGAGGGTCACGGCGATGCCCTTGTGCCCTGCACGGCCGGTGCGGCCCACGCGGTGCACGTAGGTCTTCTCGTCCTCGGGGGCCTGGAAGTTGAACACGTGGGTCACGTCGTCCACGTCGATGCCGCGCGCGGCGACGTCGGTGGCCACGAGGATGTCCACCTTGCCGTTGCGGAATGCGCGCAGCGCCTGCTCGCGGGCGCCCTGGCCCAGGTCGCCGTGCAGCGGGCCGGCGGCGAAGCCGCGGGAGACCAGCTCGTCCGCCACGCGGGCGGCGGTGCGCTTGGTGCGCGTGAAGATGATGGTGCGGCCGCGGCCGTTCGCCTGCAGCGCGCGGGCCACGAGCTCGTCCTTGTCCATGTGGTGCGCGCGGTAGACGAGCTGGCGGATGTCCTTCTTCGTCAGGCCCTCGTCCTCGCCGTCGGAGGCGCGGATGTGGGTCGGCTGCGTCATGTAGCGGCGCGCCATGGCGACGACGGGGCCGGGCATGGTGGCCGAGAACAGCATGGTCTGGCGCTTGCCCGGGACCGCGGAGAGCAGGGTCTCGACGTCCGGGAGGAAGCCGAGGTCCAGCATCTCGTCCGCCTCGTCCAGCACCACCGTGTTCACGTGGTCCAGGCGCAGGTGCTTCTGGCGCAGCAGGTCGATCAGGCGGCCGGGGGTGCCGACGACGACCTCGACGCCGCGCTGCAGCTCCTCGATCTGCGGCTCGTAGGCGCGGCCGCCGTAGATGGTGGCGATGCGCACGGGGCGCTTCGACGCGGCGAACACGAGGTCTCCGGCCACCTGGACGGCGAGCTCGCGGGTGGGGGCCACGATCAGAGCCTGCGGGGCGCCGGCGGTGCCCGCGGCCTCCAGCCTGTCCCAACCGGGCTCGCCCGGGCCGATGGCGCGCTGCAGCGCCGGCAGGCCGAAGCCCAGGGTCTTGCCCGTGCCGGTCTTGGCCTGGCCGATGATGTCGTGGCCGCCGAGGGCCACGGGCAGGGTCATCGACTGGATGGGGAAGGGGTGCACGATCCCCTTGCCCTCGAGGGCCTCCACCATGGCGGGGTGCACGCCGAAGTCGGCGAAGGTCTGCTCGGGGGCCGCCGGAACGGTGTCCTCGGTGAGCGTCTCGCGGGCGATCTCGGCGACCGCGGGGTCGACGTCGTCCGCGGCGGTCTGGGCGGTGTCAGGGGTGGTGTTCTCGGTCATGGTGACTCGCGATCGTCTCGTGCGTCGCAGCGACGGGCGGGTGGGCCCGGCCACGCCGTGCGCGCGGTGGTGGAGCCGATCGCGGAAGGGCGGGGGCGATGCCCCCTGGACTCGGTCTCGACCGCGCCGTGCGAAGGCGGGCCATGCCGGATCCGGCAGGTCGGTCACCCGCCGAGGAGCCTCGGACACGAGGGACCGTGGAGCGCTGCGGCGAGTGGGGTTCGTGGGTGATCAGATGCGACCGGTCATCCCAGGGGTCAGCGTGAGCTGTGGGGCCAGTCTACCCCGGTGGCCGTGACCTTCCCGGAGGCCACGTCCACCGCGTCGATCCGGATCCGCACGCGGGTGCCGGGCTCCGCCGCGGCCGGCACGCGCACGGCCACGGGGGGCTGGGCGAGCTGCACGTCCGCGGACTCCCCGCCGGAGCGCACGACGACGCCCTCCAGCTCGGCGCCGACGTGCTCCGAGAGCTCGGCCGCCTCCACGAGGTCGCCGGCCGCGCGGTCCGCGGCCGAGGCGCGCCGGCCGGCGTCCTGCATCAGGGCGGGGAGCTCGGGCAGCGCCCGGCGGGCCCACGCAGGCACCGGCGCGCCGCTCACGAGGGCGTGGCACACGGCCAGCACGAAGCGGTCCACGAGGCGCCGCAGGGGTGCGGTGGCGTGCGCGTAGGGCGCGGCCAGGGCGGCCTGCTCGGGATCCGCGGGGAGGGCGCGCAGGGCGGGATCCTCGGCCTCGGCGTCGAAGGCGGTGTACCCGGCTCCGCGGAACAGGGACGTGGCGGCGTGGAGGACGGCGAGGTGGCGCGGCTCGCGGGGGTCGACGGTGCGCAGGTAGGCCCCGTAGTCGGCGCCCTCCTCCCACGGATGCCCCAGCGCGCGGGTGCGGGCGCGGAACGCGGCGACCGCCTCGGTGTCCGGGGCGGGCATGGTGCGCAGGACGCCGACGCCGCCGTCGAGCATGATGCGTGCCGCCTCCATGCCCGTCATCAGGGAGAGCTGGGCATTGTGGTCCTCGGCCGGCAGCGGGATGCGCTGGCTGATCTCGTACCGGCCGTCCACCACGTGGATCTCCTGGTCCGGCATGTTCAGGGACGCGCCGCCGCGGGCGACCTCCTGCGCGGTGCGCCGTCGTCCGACCTCCGGCAGCAGGGCGATCGAGGCGCGGAGCTCCTCCGGCCAGGCCGCCGCCTCGGGCGCGTCCGGGGAGTCCAGGAAGGCCTGCACCTGCTCGTACGTGAGCTGGGCCCGCGATCGCACGCGGGAGCGCACCAGCGCGGTGCGCTCCACGGCCCCGTCCACGGCGAGCGTGAACGTCCACACGAACGCGGGACGGTCGACGTCGGGCAGCAGCGACGCGGCGCCCTCGCTCAGCACCTCTGGGTGCAGGGGGACGCGGCCGTCCGGCAGGTACACGGTCTGGCCGCGACGCCGGGCCTCGCGGTCCACCTCGCCCTCGGGCGCGACGAAGGCGGGCACGTCGGCGATCGCGTAGCGCACCGTGAGCCGACCGCCCTCGGCGGCCGCGATGTGCAGCGCCTGGTCGAGGTCCGTGGACCCGGATGGGTCCACGGTGACGAAGGGGACGGCCGTGAGGTCGACCCGCTCCGCGTCCGAGCCGAGGGAGGCGAGCACCGCGGCGGCGGACTCCTCGGCCTCGGCGAGCACGGGCGCGGCGAAGCCGCCCGGCAGGTCGAGCTCGACCCGGAGGGCGGCCAGACGCTCGGTCAGCGCGGCGTCCTCAGACCCGCGCACCTCGACGGCGTGGTGGGGCATGGCGGCGCGGCCCGCAGATCAGGAGGCCGCGAAGCCCAGGGGGCCGGACTTCTTGGCGCCGATCTCCACGAACCCGATGTTCGAGCCCGGGACCACGACCTGGCGGCCCTTGACGTCCGTCAGGCTCAGGAGGGAGCCGGCGGCGAGGGCGGCGTCCACGAGGGCGCGCACCTCCTCGGCGGTCTGCTCGCTCTCCAGGACGACCTCACGGCCGACGTGCTGCACTCCGATGCGGATCTCCATGGGTGGACCTCACTCTTCCCTCGTGCGTGGACTCCTCGCTGCGCGGACACGCGTCCGCGCGGCGGATGTGCGGTCAGCCTACGGGACGGCCCTGTCGCCTCATGCGGCGGGGGCGGGGTTCACGCGCGTGGCGTAACCGGGCGGCATCCGCGGAGGCGGCGGCGCCCTCCCCGTCAGGCGGCGCGTCCGGTGGGCAGGTGGGAGAGCCCGGTCCACAGCAGGGCGTCCACGATCGCGGCCGTCCGCGCGGCGTCCGGGCGGCGACCCGCCTCGAGCCGGTCCGCCCAGTGGCGAGCCGCGCCGAGCACGTACGCCACGAGGCCGCGGGAGAGGATCTCCGCCTCGGCGTCGCCCACGCGCGTGTCCTCGGCGAGGATGCGGCTCACCTGGGAGGCCACGGCGCGCTCGACCGCCTCGACGCGTGCGCGCACCTCGGGGTCGTGCTCGGCGCCGGAGTCGAAGAGCAGCCGGTGGGAGCGCCCGGGGGATCCCATGTAGGCGAAGACCGCCTCCACCGTGGCGTGCACGCGGTGACGGTTGTCGCCGGGGGAGGACATGGCCGCCGTGAGGCGGCCCGTGAGGTCGGCCACCTCGGTGTCCAGCAGCTCGAGGAAGAGCTCGTGCTTGCCGAGGAAGTGCTGGTAGAGCACGGGCTTGGAGACGGCGGCCGCCTCCGCGATCTGGTCCATGGCCGTGCCGGCGTAGCCGTGCTCCACGAACACGCCGCGTGCGCACCCGAGGAGCTGGCGGCGCCGCTGGGCGCGCGGCATCCGCACGGTCCGCTCGCGCGGGCCCGCCCCCTCACCGGGGTGCACGCTCATGCGGTGCGGGCCGCGCCCGGCCCGTCCTCCGCGGCGCGGTGGGCCGGGCAGGCCTTCTCGGCGGGGGCCGGGGCGGGCGCGGCCGAGGGCGGGGCGATGTCGAACAGCACCTCGAGGGCGCGCTCGTACTCCTCGAGCCTTCCCTGGGCGGCGAGCTCCTTGGCCCGCACGCTCGGGCCGTGGAGGAACTGGTTCACCATGCGGCGCAGGGCGAACTCGACCTCCTCGGACGCGGCGGTGCACCCGTGGCGCGCCCGGACCCGCTCCATCTCGTGGTCGAGGGCTGTGAGGGTGTGGCGCCGCAGGGCCTTGATCGCGGCGTCCGCGCTGCGGCTGCGCTGGGCGGCCGAGTACTCGGCGACGGCGCCGTCCACGAGGGAGCGCGCCTCGTCTAGGGCGGCGCGCGCCTGCTCGGGCGCGGCCAGGCGGACGGACTCGAGGGTGATCAGGTCCACGCCCTCCACCTCGGCGACCGCGGGGTCGAAGTCTCGGGACAGGGCCAGGTCCACCACCGTGAGGGGGTGCGCGGAGCCCTCGCGCAGCTGGGCGAGGCGCTCGGGGCTGATCTGCCGGTCCCCGCCGGAGGAGCCGATGATCACGTCGGCCTCGGCGACGGCCCCGGCCACGTTCTCCCCGCCGAGCGGGAGCGCCCAGCCGCCGCGGTCCGCCACGAACTGCTCGGCGCGCCCGGACGCGGAGTGCACGCCGACGGCGACGGCGCCGCGGTCGGCCAGCTGGGCCAGGGTCGTCCCGGCGTAGGCGCCGGTGCCGATCAGCAGGACGGAGGCATCCGCCCAGAAGGCGTCGCGCGCGTCGGCGTCGTGCAGGCCGCGCAGCTCCTCGGTGAGGTCCAGGGCCACGGAGACCACGGAGCGGCCGGTGGCGCCGAGCGCCGTCTGGGAGCCCACGTCCTTGGCGGTGCGCGTGGCGGCCTCGAAGAGGCGGACGAGCGAGCCGGAGGCCGTGCCCTTCTCTCGGGCGTCCAGGAGCGCGCGGCGCACCTGGCCGGCGATCTCCCGCTCGCCCACCACGGCGGAGTCCAGTCCCGCGCCGACCTCGAAGAGGTGGCGGGCCGTGGCATCGGCGCCGAGCACGCGGAACGCGCCGCGCACGGAGTCGTCCGGCAGGCTGCTGCTCTCGGCGATGGCGGCCACGAGGTGCTCCCGCGCCTCCTCCACCCGCCCCTCGGCGGCCTCCGCATAGACCTCCACGCGGTTGCAGGTGGCCAGCACCACCGCCCCCGCCGTGGCGGGGGAGGGCAGGGCGGAGCAGACGCCGGCGGTCCCCGCGCTCAAGCGGGCCACCGTGTCCAGGTCGAGGTCGTGGTGCGAGGCCACCAGGGAGAAGACAGTCACAGCGCCAGCCATCCTACGCGACGGCGGCCGGATCGGCAGGGAACGCGGCCCGCGTCACAGCCGTCGCGATATGCCTGCGGGCGGAGCCGGTGCGAGGATGGGGTCATGTCCACTGATCCTCTGACTCCCGAGGGCGGCACGCCGGACGCCGGCGTCCCCGCCCCCGCGCTCCCCGCCGGGCACCCGCTCCGCACGGGCGACACCGCTCGCTCCACCGCGGCCAGCCCGCTCATCCGGGCGCTGCGCGGCCAGCAGCCCTCCCGCCGCCCCGTGTGGTTCATGCGCCAGGCCGGCCGCTCGCTGCCGGAGTACAAGAAGGTCCGTGAGGGCGTCGGCATGCTCGAGTCCTGCCTCATGCCCGAGCTCGTCCGGGAGATCACCCTCCAGCCCGTGCGGCGCCACGACGTGGACGCGGCCATCTTCTTCTCCGACATCGTGGTGCCGCTGAAGCTCGCCGGCGTGGACGTCGAGATCCAGCCCGGTGTGGGCCCCGTGCTGGGCGCCCCCGTGCGCACCGCCCGGGACGCCGCGGCGCTGCCGGACCTCGAGGACTCCGCCCTGGACGTGATCCGCGAGGCTGTCGCCGCCACCGTCGCCGAGCTCGGGGACCGGCCGCTCATCGGCTTCGCGGGCGCCCCCTTCACGCTGGCCGCCTACATGGTGGAGGGCCGTCCCTCCCGAGACCACTTCGGGCCGCGCCGCATGATGCACGGCGATCCGCAGGCGTGGGCGGCGCTGGCCGGCTGGGCCGCGCGGGTCTCCGGCCAGTTCCTCCGCGCGCAGCTCGAGGCCGGCGCCTCGGCGGCCCAGCTGTTCGACTCGTGGGCCGGCTCGCTCTCCGCGGACGACTACCTCGAGCACGTCCAGGCGCACTCGGCCGCGGCCCTCGCCCACGTGGGCGACATGGCCGGCCCGGGCGTGCCCGGGGGCGCGCCGCTGCTGCACTTCGGCACCGGCACGGGCGACTTCCTCCACCACATGCGCGACGCCGGCGCCTCCGCCGTCGGCGTCGACCACCGCCTCACGCTCGCCGAGGCCGATCGCCGCCTCCGCGCGAATCCGGGCGCCGACGGTCGCGGTGCGGTCCCTTTGCAGGGCAACGTCGACCCGGCCCTCCTCGCCGCCCCGTGGCCCGTGCTCGAGGCGCACGTGCGCGGCGTCGTCGCCTCCGGCGCGGCGGCCCCCGGACACGTGGTGAACCTGGCCCACGGGGTGCCGCCCGAGACCGACCCGGACGTGCTCACCCGCGTGGTCGAGCTCGTGCACTCGATCCCCGCGACCCCGGGGGGGCGCGCGTGAGCGGGACGGCCCTCGTGGTGGGCGGCGGCATCGCCGGCCTGCTCTCCGCCCGCCGGCTGCACCAGGCGGGCTGGGACGTCACCCTCGCCGAGGCCACCTCGGTGCTCGGCGGCGCGCTGTCCTCCCGCTTCCTCGACGTCCCCTCGATCTCGCAGTCCGGGACGGGGTGCACCCAGGCCCTGGAGCTCGACGGCGGTGCGGAGTCGTTCGCGGTGCGCGGAACCGCCGTGCGGGACCTCCTGGAGGAGCTCGGGCTCGGCGGCCGCATCGTCGCGCCCGCCCCGCTGGGCTCGTGGCTCCACGGCCCGGAGGCCACGGTGCCGGCCCCCCGCCTGGGTCTCCTGGGCATCCCCGGCGACCTCGACGCCGACGACCTCGCCCGTGCCCTGAGCCCCGCGGGGCTCGAGCGCGCCCGGGCCGACGCGCACGCGCCGATGGACCGGTGGACCGAGGCCCTCGCCGCGGGCCGCCCCGTCACCGTCGCCGAACTGGTCGCCGACCGGATGGGGGAGGAGGTGCTCACGCGCCTCGTGGGCCCCGTGGTCGGCGGCGTGCACTCCGCCGACCCCGCCGTGGTGGACGTGGAGCGCGTGGCGCCCGGCCTGCTCGCGGCCGCGGTCGCCCAGGGCGGCCTCGCCGCCGGCGTCGCGGCCCTGCGCGGGGGCGCCACGCCCGGCGCCGCCGTCGCCGGCCTCGAGGGCGGCATGAACCGCCTGACGACGCGCCTCGTGGAGTCCCTCCGCGAGGACGGGGTCACCGTGCTCCGCGGCGTGCGCGTGGCCGCCCTCTCCCGCGTGGGTGAGGGGTGGTGGGCCCAGATCTCCGACCGCGACGACGAGGTGGTGCGCGGGCTCGACGTGGACCGCGTGGTCCTCGCCGTGGACGGGTCCACCGCATGGGACCTGCTCTCCCCGCTCTCCCACGGCGTGCTCGGCGAGGCTGACGGGCCGGCACTGTCCGACGGCGTCGCGCTCGCCACCTTCGTGGTCGACGCCCCCGGGCTCGACGCCGCCCCGCGCGGCACGGGCGTGCTCGTGGCCGAGGGCACCGATGTGGCGGCGAAGGCCCTCACCCACGCGACCGTCAAGTGGGACTGGCTGCGCGACGTCGTGGCCCGTCCCGGCGCCGACGGCGAGCCGCGCCACCCGCACCGGCACGTGCTGCGTCTCTCCTACGGGCGCCACGGCGGCGGGGACGAGCAGCTCGGCCCCCGCTCCGGGGATGAGGAGCTCCTCACCCAGGGCCTCGCCGATGCCGCCGCCCTCACCGGGGTGCCGCTGGCCGAGCAGGACGTGGTGGCCCGCGCCGTCACGCGCTGGCGCCACTCCATCCCGCCCCAGGCCGGGCCCGATCGGGAGGCTACCGACGCGCTGCTCGCATGGGCCGCGCCCGTGCCGGGCCTGGACGCGGTGGGAAGCTGGGTGCACGGGACCGGCCTGGCCGCCATCGTGGCCGGGGTGGAGGCCGTGTTCGCGGCCGACGGTGCCCGAGCCGATCTGGACGCAACGACGAAGAACGACGAGACGAACGAGGACGGAACACCATGACCCAGGACGCGACCACCACTCCTGCCGCCGCCGGCAAGGACTGGTTCACCACCTATACGATGTTCGCCCGCCCGCAGGGTGAGCCGGGCTGGCTGGACCTGTCCGGCAAGGAGGCGCGCAAGGCGGTCAAGGAGTTCGACGCCGTCGTCGAGGGCCTCGCCGGCCGCGGCGTGACCGTGCGCGGCACCTACGACATCTCCGGCATGCGCGAGGCCGGCGACGTCATGGTGTGGATGTACTCGCAGACCCCCGAGGACCTGCAGTCCGGCATCCGCGCCCTGCGCCGCACCCGCCTCCTGGAGCGCACCACCACGGTGATGTCCGCGATGGGTGCGGACCGGATGGCGGAGTTCAACAAGGAGCACGTGCCGGCCTTCGCGATGGGCCGCAAGCCGCTGGACTGGCTGTGCTTCTACCCGTTCGTCCGCTCGTACGACTGGTACCTGCTCGACCCCAAGGAGCGCGCCCGCATGCTGCGCGAGCACGGCAAGCTGGGCCAGGACTTCCCGCAGGTGTGGGCCAACACCACGAGCGCGTTCGGCCTCAACGACTGGGAGTGGCTGCTGGGCCTGGAGGCTCCGGAGCTGAAGGACCTCGTGGACATGATGCGCCACCTGCGCAACAACGAGACGCGCATGCACGTGCGCGAGGAGGTCCCGTTCTACACGGGCCGCCGTGTGGAGACCGCCGAGCTGCTGGAGGTGCTGGCCTGATGAGCGGACAGAACGCCGCGGGGGGCGCCCCCGCCGAGACGATCCCGTCCGGACCGATCGAGGTCGAGCGGGCCGAGCCGGGCCTCGACTACGACGCCGCGGGCGCCATGGCGCCCAAGGAGTACGACGCGCTGCTGCTCGCCTCCTTCGGCGGGCCCGAGGGCCAGGAGGACGTGATCCCGTTCCTGCGCAACGTCACGCGCGGCCGCGGGATCCCGGACGAGCGCCTCGAGGAGGTGGCCACCCACTACCGCGCCAACGGCGGGGTCAGCCCCATCAACGGGCAGAACCGGGTGCTGAAGGCCGCGATCGAGGCCGAGCTGGCCTCCCGTGGCATGGACCTGCCCGTCTACTGGGGCAACCGCAACTGGGAGCCGTACGTCCCGGACGCGCTGCGCCAGATGCACGAGGACGGCCATCGCCGGATCCTCACCGTCACCACCTCGGCCTACTCCTGCTACTCCTCGTGCCGCCAGTACCGCGAGGACATGGGCATGGCGATGGAGAAGACCGGCCTGGAGGGGAAGGTGGACCTGGACAAGACGCGCCAGTACTTCAACCACCCCGGTTTCATCGCCCCCTTCCGCGAGGGTCTCGCCGCCGACCTGGCGTCCCTGCGCGCGGAGCTCGGCGAGGACGCCCGGATCCACGTGCTGTTCGCCACCCACTCGATCCCCGTCTCCGACGCCGCCGCGGCCGGGCCGCGCGGCACCGCCGCCGCGCTCCGCGAGGCCGCCGGCGGCGAGCCGGGCGAGGTCGAGGGCGCGGACGTCTACTCCGCGCAGCACCTGGACGTGGCCCGCGAGATCCTCGCGGGCGTGCCGGGTGGCGAGGACGTCGACTGGTCCCTGGTGTACCAGTCCCGCTCCGGCCCGCCGTCGGTGCCGTGGCTCGAGCCGGACATCAACGACGCCATGGAGAACCTGGCCGGCCCCGAGGCGCCGGTGGACGAGACGGGCCGCGCGGTGGCGGGCTTCGTGGTCGTGCCGCTGGGCTTCGTGTCGGACCACATGGAGGTCGTGTGGGACCTCGACACCGAGGCGAAGGACACCGCGGCCGAGCTGGGCGTCGGCTTCCGCCGCACCCCGACCCCGGGGGCGGACCCGCGCTTCGTGGCCGGGCTCGTGGACATCGTGGAGGAGCGCCTGGGCCGCCGCGAGGGCCGCGCCGCCCAGGGCTGCTTCCCGGCCTGGTACGACGTGTGCCGTCCGGACTGCTGCTCCAAGGTGATGCGGGACGGCTCGGTGCGCCCCACGACGTCGGCCGTGGACGCGCCGGTGCGAGGGCTCGCCGAGCACCAGGCGGGGTCCGACGGCACCGCCGCTGACGCCGCCGTCGAGCCCCCGGAGGCCTGAGCCGTCATGGAGGCACTGCGCATCGGCACGCGTGGCTCGGCCCTGGCCACCACGCAGACCCGGCAGACGGCGGAGGCCGTGTCGGAGCGCGCCGGGCTGTCCCATGAGCTCGTGGTGATCCGCACGGAGGGCGACGTGACCACCGGATCGCTCGCCTCGCTGGGGGGCACCGGGGTGTTCGCGTCGGCCCTGCGCGCGGCGATCCTCGACGGCGCGGTGGACGCCGCCGTCCACTCCCTCAAGGACCTGCCGGCCGCCCAGCCGGCGGGCCTGGAGATCGCGGCGGTGCCCGCGCGCGCGGACGTGCGCGACGCCCTGTGCGCGCGGGACGGCCTGACCCTGGAGACCCTGCCCGAGGGTGCGCGGGTGGGCACGGGCTCGCCCCGCCGGGTGGCCCAGCTCAAGGCGCTGCGGCCCGACCTCGAGCTCGTGGACATCCGCGGCAACGTGCAGACGCGCCTGGCGCGCGTGCCGGGGCTCGAGCAGCACGACGACGGCGCCCCCGCCGCGGCCGGAGCCCCCCGCGGCGACCTCGACGCCGTGATCCTCGCGTGCGCCGGGCTGGACCGGCTCGGCATGGGCGAGGTCATCACCGAGCGCATCGACCCGGACGTCCTCGTCCCGGCGCCGGGCCAGGGGGCCCTGGCCGTGGAGATCCGCGCCGACGAGCGGCCCCTGCTCGACGAGTCCCTGATGGACGGCCCGGCCGGGGGGCTCGCGGGCCTCGATCCGGACTCGGACGAGGCCGTCCTGCGGAGCGCCCTCGAGCTGGTGGACGACCTGCCCACGCATGTGGCCGTGACCGCCGAGCGGGCGCTGCTGCGCCGCCTCGAGGCCGGCTGCGCCGCGCCGATCGGGGCGCTCGCCACCGTGGAGGACCTCGACTCCGGGGCGCCGCGCATCGAGATGTGGGCGATGGTGGCCGCCGTCGACGGCTCCCAGGTGCTGCGCCGCACCTCCTCCGTGCAGCTGGACCCCGTGCCGGACGACGTCGCCGCCGACCCGGCCGAGGCCGCCGAGTGGATCGAGGACACCCTGTTCCTCGCCGCCGAGGCCCTCGGGGTGCACCTGGCGGAGCTGTTCATCGCGGAGGGCGCGGACCTGCTGCCCGGCACCGTGCGCGGCGTGAAGGAGTCCGCCGAGGACGTCTACGAGGGCGGCACCCCCGCCGACGTCGACGCCACCGGCACCGACACCGAGGCTTGACGTGCGCGTCCTGCTCACCCGGCAGCCCGCTCAGGCCGGAGCCCTGGAGGCCCGGCTGTCGGGCGCCGTCGTGGGCGGGGAGGCCGTGGAGGTCGCGTTCCTGCCGCTCGTGGACTTCGTGCTGGCCGGCGGCGCGGAGGCGGACGCCCTCGGCAGGATGTCCATGCAGCTCATCGCCCCGGGTGCGCGCGGCGTGCTCGTGGTGACGAGCCCCAACGCCGTGCGGGCGCTGCGAGGACACGACTTCGGAGGCGTCGACGAGGGCGTGCGGGCGGTCGCCACCGGCCCCGGGACGGCGCACCTGCTGGTCGCCGCCTCGCCCGGCATCCGCGTCTGGACGCCCCCCGAGGACCGGTCGGCCCGGGGCATCCTGGCCGGGATGACCGGACCGACGGCGGCCCCGGAGGTCGTCGAGGGCCTCTGGCCCCCCGCGGCGGGGCATGCCGTGCCGATCGCGTGGCTGCCCCAGTCCGACCTCGCCCGGCCCGCGCTGGCCGACGGGCTCCGCGCGGCGGGCTGGGACGTGCGCACCGCCGTCGCCTACCGCACCGTGCCGTATCCCGGGACGCCGCCGTGGCGACGGCTGCTCGCCGAGGGAGAGGGATCCGTGGCCGCCTCGGACCCGGTCGTCGCGGAGGCGTGCACGGCAGGTCCCGACGCGCCCGTCGTGACGCCTGCCCAGCTGTCCGAGGCCGAGCCGGGCACGGTGGTGCTCCTCACGAGCTCCTCCTCCGCCGAGCAGTTCGCCGAACGGGGCCTGAGGCCGGCGGCGGGGGAGCGGGTGCGCCTGCTGGCCATCGGCGAGCCGACGCGCGCCACGTGCGCGCGCCTCGGCCTGCCGCTCGCGGGGACGTGCGCCACGCCCGACGCCGCGGGCGTGCTGGCCGCTCTCGCCGGGCTGGGCTGACGGAGCGCCGAGGCGTCAGAGGGTGCCGTCGCCGTTCTCGTCCTCCGGGCGCTCGCCCAGCGTGCCCAGGATGTCCACGCGGGGCTCGCGCAGGATGGCCACGGCGACGTTGGCGAAGCCCGTGTTGGACAGCAGCGTCGAGGCCTCCTCATCCGAGAGGTCATAGGCGTGTGCCAGCATGCGGACGTTCTCGGTGTAGAAGGCGTGCAGGCGGTCGACGCCGCGCAGGAACTCCAGGGTGTTGGCCATTCGACCATCGTAGAGGCGTTCGGGGACCGTCCGGTGGATCCGGGGTGAACACAGGGCGACGGCGGGCGGGCGGTGAGCCTGCCCACCGCTCGCCCGCCGTCCCCTGTCCGCGTCGCGGGGTGAGGGCGCTCAGCCCTCCGCGCGGCGGCTGCGGCGCTTGAGGCTGACCTCGATCGAGCGGCCCTCCGTGCGGGTCTGCAGGTAGGGCTGGTCCGCCACGAGCGTGGAGAGCTTCTGGTGACCGAAGTCGCGGGGGTCGAAGTCCACGTGGGTGCGGCTCAGGTGCTGGCCGATCAGGCCCATCGAGGCCCAGCCGTCGTCGGAGCTCGTGGCGGTCACGGCCTTGACGAGCGCGGACTGCAGGTTGATGCGCGGTGCGACGTCGTGGTCGGCGTCCGGCTCCGCGTCCACCGGCACCTCCGGCGGCGTGGGATCCTCGGCGATGGCCGCCTCCGATCCCGACGACGACGCACGGCGGCTGCCGCGACCGCGCGCGGCGGCCTTCGGCTCTGCGAGTGTGTCGGCCTGCTCGGCGGCGGACTCGTCGGTCCCGCCCGCGGCGGCCGCGGTGTCGGAGGTCTGGTCGCCCGAGGCGGCGTCGTCGTCCTTCGCGTCCTTGTCTTCGGCGGAGCGGCCCCGACCCCGGCCGCGTCCGCGGCCTCGGCCTGAGCGCGAGGGCTTCTCGGCGCCCGACTCGTCGGACGCCTCGGAGGCGTCGTCGTCGGTCTCGACGTCGACGTCGTGGTCGTCCTCGGCGCCGAGCAGCTCGAGGTAGATGAACTGGTCCACGGCGTTGCGCAGCGAGGCCGGCGTCTTGCGGGCGCCGAGGCCGATCACGCGCTTGCCCGACTCGCGCAGACGGGTGGCGAGGCGGGTGAAGTCGGAGTCGGAGGAGACGAGCGCGAACGCGTCCACGTTGCCCATCCAGAGCAGGTCCATCGCGTCGATGATGAGCGCGGAGTCCGAGGAGTTCTTGCCCACGGTGTAGGCGAACTGCTGCACGGGCTGGATGGCGTGGTGGTTCAGCGCCTTCTTCCATCCGTTGAGGTTGGTGGTGGTCCAGTCCCCGTAGGCGCGCTTGATCGTGGGCGTGCCGTAGGTGGCGAGCTCCTCGAGGATCAGCGGGGCGTACTTGGGGGAGACGTTGTCACTGTCCATGAGGACGGCGATGCGCAGGGAGGCTGCGGTGGGTTCAGACATGCCTCCCAGGGTAGCCGGGGGATCGTGGTGGTGAGGGGCGACTGCGGCGGCCCCGGGTGTGGGTGGTCAGCACGCGCCATGAACGGTGAGGCGGCGGAGGTTGTGGCGAGGTGGTTGTGGCGACGGTTGTGGCGTGCCCAGAGAGCAATGAGAACGCTATTCGGTGTGGCTTCGTTCGCTTGGTGGCGGGGTTTTTGCAGCGCTCCGTGGCGGTCTTGTTGCCGCGATCACGCAGGACTGGCTGCAGGTAGGTGTCGCGGTCTGAACCGAGAGGGGTGCGCCCGGTCGGGGCCGTTTGGATCGCTGCCGCTACGTCAGA